>NZ_CP114910.1:5625968-5938522 GCF_027497395.1 Solwaraspora sp. WMMA2080
CTGGCACCGACATGCTGACCCGCCGTCCCCTTCGCTCATCGCGCGTCCCTCGCCGTCGCACTTCTTCGAAGGCAACAGCCTTCGGACGCAATGTACGTAGGACAGTACGGGAAAGCCGGATCGCAGGTCCGGCGATCCGCCAGCCGTGCCGGTTGGCTGCCCGGAGCTTGACACGCGAATCGCGCTTCGCGAATACTGGTACGTAGTTCGAGGGGGAGTACCCGAGTACCACCGCGTCGTCGTCAGCACGGGCCCGGATCTGCCGCGCCCCGGCGACGCAGCCGCCACCCGGTGGCCCGGGGAGACCTTCGTCCAGTAGCGCCGGCCCTGACCACGGGTCGGCCGGGCGAAGGGTCTGTCCGTTGACCGTTTCCTGGTGGGTCTGGGCCGCGCTGATGCTCGCGGTCGCCGCGATGCTGGCCGTCGACCTGTTCCTGCACCGTGACAACCACGTCATCGGCTTCCGTGAAGCAGCCATCTGGTCCGGCGTCTGGATCGCCGCCGGCCTGCTGTTCGGCGTACTGCTGTGGGCCTGGCAGGGCGGCGAGGTCGCCGGCACCTACTACGCCGGCTACCTAATCGAGAAGGCGCTGTCCATCGACAACGTGTTCGTCTTCGCGCTGGTATTCAGCTACTTCGCGGTCCCGGCCGCGTACCAGCACAAGGTGCTGTTCTGGGGCGTCATCGGTGCCCTCGTGTTCCGGCTGGTGTTCATCTTCGTCGGCGCCGAACTGCTGGAGGCATTCTTCTGGACCGCGTACCTGTTCGGCGCGTTCCTCATCTACACCGGCTACAAGATGGCCTTCCGGCACGACGAGCAGACCCCACCGGACCGCAACCCGGTGGTCCGCCTGGTCCGCCGCGCCATCCCCACCGACCCGGCGTACCACGGCGAGAAGTTCTTCACCCGGGTCGACGGCAAGCGCGTCGCGACCCTGCTGTTCGTCGTCCTCATCGCGGTCGAGGCCACCGACCTGATCTTCGCCATCGACTCGATCGCCGCGATCCTGGCCATCAGCACCAGTACGTTCATCGTCTGGACGGCGAACGCCTTCGCCATCCTCGGGCTCCGCAGCCTCTACTTCTGCCTCGCCGGCCTGCTGCGCCGCTTCGTGCACCTGCACTACGGCCTGGCGGTGCTGCTCGCCTTCGCCGGCGTCAAGCTCATCCTCTCCGAGACCCCGGTCGGCAAGCTGCCCATCCCGGTCACCCTCGGGGTCATCGTCGTCACCATCGCGGTGTCGATCATCTGGAGCCTGCGCAGCACCAGCGGAACCGGCGACGCCATCGGCGGCGGTGGCGGTGGTGGCGACGGCGTCAGCGGGCCGGACACCGGTGCCTCCGGTGCCCGACCCGCTGAACCAGCTGATCAACCTGACCGTTCAGTTGTCAGGTGATGGTCCGGCCCGTCGTCAGACGACGGTGCAGGGCGTCCCGTTCAGGGTGAACGCGGTCGGCTCCGCGGTCCCGGAACCGGTGCCGTTGAACCCGATGCTCGCCGTGCCCTGCGGCAGCAGCGTCGAGTTCCACGTCAACGAGGTCGCGGTGACGTCCTGGCCGCTCGTACCGTAGGTGGCGGACCACCCGCTGCCGAACGAGTGCCCGCTGGGCAGGGTGAAGGCCAGAGTCCAGCCGTTGATCGTGCTGGTGCCGGTGTTCGTGATGACGATGTTGCTGGTGAACGTGGAGCCACCGCTGTTGATCGCGTAGGAGACCTGGCAGGTGCCCGCCCCCGTCGGGGTGTTGACGGTGACCGCCGACGAGAACGACGACAGGTTGCCTGCGGCGTCCTCAGCCCGTACCCGGAACTGGTAGCTGGTCCCCGGGGTCAGCCCGGTCGCCGCGAACGAGTTCGTCGCCGAGGTGCCGGCCGACGCGAACCCACCGCCGCCGGTGGCCCGCTCGATCTCGTAGCCGACCACCCCGACGTTGTCGGTCGACGCGGTCCAGGTGAGCGTGGCCGAGGTCGCGGTCACGCCCGACGCCACCGGCGTGCCCGGGGTCGACGGCGCGACGGTGTCGGTCACAGTGCTACCCGGGTCGGCGTACAGCAGCAGGTTCGGCGACCCGGTGCCGATGCCGGTCAGCACGTTGCTGGTCGCGGCGCCCAGCAGCGCCGCCTTGGCCTGGGCCATCGTCGCGCTCGGGTTGGCCTCCAGATAACGGGCCACCCAGCCGGTCACGTGCGGAGCGGCCATCGAGGTGCCCGACCAGTTGGAGGCGACCGCGCTGTCGCCGCTGTTGCCGGCCGAGGTGATGTTGTTGCCCGGAGCGAAGACGTCGATGCAGGAGCCGTAGTTGGAGCTGGACCACCGGCCGTCGGTGATGGTGGTCGCGCCCACCACGATGCCGTCCGCTGACCGAGGGTTGTTGTTGCAGGCGTCGCTGTTGTTGTTGCCCGCCGCGAACACCGCCAGCACCCCGGCGTCGATCATGTTCTGGGCGGCCGTGTTCACCACGCTGCCGTAGTTCTGCAGGCTGAGATTCGCCACCGAGCGCGGCGGTGCGTTCGTCGCCACCCAGTCGATGCCCTCGATCAGGTCCGCGTCGGTGCCGAAGTTGAAGCAGTCCAACACCCGCACGTCGCGGATCTGCACGTCCTTGGCGACGCCGTACGTCGTGCCGCCGATGGTGCCGGAGACGTGCGTGCCGTGGCCGTGGCAGTCGCCCGGACTGTTGCCGTCGTTGACCGCGTCGTAGGCCCACTGCGCCCGGGTGCCGAAATCGTCGTGCGTGGTACGGATCCCGCTGTCCAGGACGAACACGGTGGTCCCGGTGCCGTCGGTGTCGTAGCTGAACTCCTGGTCGAGCGGGAGGTTCCGCTGGTCGACGCGGTCCAGACCCCATGACGGGGGGTTGGGCTGGGTGGTCGCGCCACCGCCGGTCACCACGGGCTCGACGGCCTGGATCACCGCGTCGGCCTGGACGTACTCGACGTTCGGGTTGGCGCGCACCGCCTCGAGGGCGTCGGCGTCGAGTTTCGCGGAGAATCCGTTCAGCACCGTCGTGTACGGGTGGACCTCCCGGCCACCAACCCGCTCGGCGACCACCACAGGGTCGTTGGCCGCGCCGCCCTTGAGCGGCTGGTCCTTGAGAACGACAATGTAGCCACCATTTGGCGTACCATTCTCGGCAGGCAGCAGGGGAGCGAGAGAAGTCGTCGGTTGTGCCATCGCAGGGGTGGCGGCGAAAACTACCAGAAGTGCGGAAGTTGCGGCTGTCGCGAATGCCTGGCGACGGTATCGGTGCAGTCTGGACATAGGAGAAACTGGCCTCCTGGGCGCGGTGACGCATGGACTACCGGTGAATCGACGGCTTGCCCAGCTTGTCAGCTGCCGGGATCACCGGGCGCTGTGGCCGGACTGAGTGCTCGAGCCCCGTCTGCTGCAATGAGAGCACGGGTGTCGGCGTTCGCCAATGCCAAGACTTCTTGAAACGTGAATGAACTATGTTAAGAAGGCGGGGTGGCCAGGGGCTGTTCACAGGATCGAAAAAAGCGACTGCCCACGTGATTGCTCTCACGTTGCCAAACGGCGCGCGGGTCGATCTTCACCGGTCGTGCAACCCTCTCGGGACTGCCGGGCCACGGGGCCGCCGGGGTTGTCGGCGAGAGCGGGGTGGGCCGCCGGCTGCGGGCACCAGCAGCTCAGCAGGATAGGTGATCCGTCGATCCCGCGACCACCGGTGCTGTCGCAAGCCCGAGAACATCGGCCCAGCCCGGTCGCAGACATAGGTGTCACCGGTACCTTCGGCGCAGTCCGGGGCGGGGCGCCATGCCCGTCCACAGCGCGAGTGGTGTCGGGAGTCGGCAATGAGTGGCGAGCAGGTGCTGGTGACAGGAGGCTCCGGCTTCGTCGGGGCGCACTGTGTCGTACGGCTGCTGCTGCAGGGGTACCGGGTGCGTACCACGGTGCGTTCGGCGGGTCGTGCCGCCGACCTACGCACGATGCTGCAGGCGGGGGGAACGGAACCGGGTGACGCGCTCAGCTTCGCCGTGGCCGACCTCACTACCGACGACGGCTGGGCCGAGGCGGTGGCCGGATGCGACTACGTACTCCACATCGCCTCTCCGGTGCCGCTGGCCGAGCCCCGCGACGAGAACGAACTCATCGGGCCGGCACGCGACGGGGTGCTGCGGGTGCTGGGCGCGGCACGTACGGCCGGGGTCAAACGTACGGTGCTGACGTCGTCGATCGTGACGGTGAAGTACGGCCACCCGGCAGACAAGCGGCTGTTCACCGAACAGGACTGGACCGATCCGGAACAGGGCCAGGTCTCCGCGTACGCGAAGTCGAAGCTGCTCGCCGAACGCGCCGCCTGGGACTTCGTGCGTAAGGACGGCCAAGGCATGGAGCTGGCGGTGGTGAATCCGGTCGGAATCTTCGGTCCGGCCCTCGGACCGGACAAGTCCCTGTGGTCAGATCAGATCGACCGGATGCTGACCGGCCGCCAGCCCGTCCTGGCCCGGATCCACATCGGTGTGGTCGACGTACGGGACGTCGCGGACCTGCACGTACGGGCGATGACCGATCCGGCGGCGGCCGGCGAGCGGTTCCTGGCCAGCGCCGGCACCATGTCGATGCAGGACATCGCGGTGTTGCTGCGTACCCGGCTCGATGACGGGGCTGACCGGGTCTCGACGCGGGTACTGCCGGACTGGGCGGTGCGTCTCGCCGCCAGGTTCAGCCCGCGGATCGCGTTCGTGCTGCCTGAGCTCGGTGCGGTACGCGAGGCGTCGAGCGAGAAGGCTCGTCGGATGCTGGGCTGGCAGCCTCGGCCGGCTGAGGAAGCCGTCATCGACATGGCGAACAGCCTGATCCGACGCTGATCAGGGCGACCATCAGATCGTCGACGGCGGCGGGAGCGGACGCGATCGCGAACTCCGGCGGGTCTGCGGATGTGCCGGGTGCAGGACGAAGGAGTACGTGACCGGCGTGGCGTCGCCCGACGAGACGAGGAGGACATCGCCGGAGGGCCTGATCCGACCCGGTCCGGTCGATTCGACGTGGTGGAGATGAAGCCGGGCAGGGTGCGAGTCCGTTTGTCGAGCGCCGCGATGATGAGCATCGCGCCGGATTTCGGCTGTGATGGGGGCGTCCAGCTCACCTGGCCGAGGAAGACCCGGGCGCCGTCGGTGGGAATCACCAGCTGCTGACCGTTGAAGGTGGCGTCCGCAGTCGCCTGGTCGACCAGCCGCAGCGTCGCGGTCGCGTTCAACACCTCCGGCCCGTACGGCGACCGCAGGCGCCACCACCGCCACCCGGTCAGGGTGACCACGATGACTACGGCTATCGTGCCGAGAGCCAGCATTCGCCGTCGTGTCACAGTGGAAGCTGATTACATCATCCGCACCATAAGCCACTACCGGTTCTCTTGGCAGCCGTTTTCCGCCTCCCAGAAGAGCCAAGGGCTAAGGGAGAGAGACTCCAGGGACACCATCGGGCGCATGCGTCACAGGGTTTGGAGAACGCCGTCCGGACATACCTCCTGAGCGCATACCGTCGCATCATGGCATCGAGGGCGAGAAGGCGGGAGTGTCCCCAACCGCCGAGAGTGGCGGAGGGGCCACCGCTGCGTGGATTCCTCTTTGGTGCCACATGGCGTCAGAACGTTCTAGCGCGCGCTGACTATCTCGAAAGCATGGCCGCACTTATCCGTGTCAGGGACTGTGCCGACATGAGGCGAGCGTCACTCCATAGCGTATACGAGTCTCTCAGAAAGGCCCGGAGTGCGGCCAGGCGTCGCGGAATTCTCAAGGGAACCATGGAGTGTGCATGGCTCAGTATCCAGGCCGCCGAGTTGTTGATCCTGGAGATGCTCGATACGAAGGATCTACAGGGCTGGCTGCCGTCCGTCCTGGAGTTGGCCAAAGGTCGTCTGAAGGCGGACGACTGTCGTGTCGTCGAGCTACGGCGGCAATCCTCTCGATGTGGGCGGTGGCTGGTAGGGGGAAGCCAACCGGAGGAGCTCCGGTGCGCCATGAAGGCCGTCCTGGTCGGCGTGCATCTGGCGATGAACAAGTATTACTCACGTATCCGGAGGCTGAGGAATGCAATGTGGTCCGCGACAATGTTGACTACGGCCACCGTTGTCGTGCTTGCCATTTGGGGTGCCTGTGCCCCGGAAACGCTCAGTCTCTGCTTCGGCTACCCGGACGATCTGGTCTGTCCGCATGACAGGGCGACGACGGGACAGGGCCCCGAGCGTCAAGTCCCAGCGGACGATCCACAGACTGAGCCGGACCGTATCGACGTTCTTTTGGTTCTGGTGTACGGTTTCATGGGTGCCGTTCTTGTGGGCATTGCAATGCTAGCCAAAATTCGCGAGTCGGCGGTGCCCTACGATCTGTCGCTCGCCTCGACTGTTCTCAAACTGCCGGTTGGTGCACTATGCGCTCTCATCGGGATAGTATTTGTTCGGGGAGAGTTCGTTCCTGGGCTGACGCAGCTCGACACAGGGGCACAGATCCTTGGCTGGAGCGCCGCTTTCGGGGGCGCCCAATACTCGGTCACCAGACTTCTCGACAAGCGGGTCAGTGAGGTTGTCAATGATTCGCGCGACGGGTCGGATCCCAAAGAAAGTCCGGATTCCAAGAATCGGTGGCGCGATGGAGATGAAGTCAGGGCTCTGCAGTAGAGGGCGACGATACTCCTGTGCTGGCATCGATCGTCATCATGGGTTCGCGGGACGCGGCTGTCATTAGTCTCCGGGGTGGGCCGGCGAGGTGCGCCTCTATCCCGTGTGCGCAATGTCGCCCCTTTGGGCTGGGGTACTGGTTGAGTCTGATGCCACAGGCGCATCAAGATGCACCTGTGGCATCAGGTCTCCGGAAGCGCCATGGGATTCCTCGGAGGAACCCGAGCCGGGCGGTCGAGTCGGCGGCAGCCCGGGCGGTGTGGCTGAGAGGGCTGCACTTCTCTCGGGCTGTATGGATAGTCTGGCCGGCATGGGTAAGGCGACGGGTGACGAACGGCCGTTGCTGGGCCGGACTGGCGGCGACCGCAGTCCTGAGCAGGCCGACGCCCATCGCTGGCACGTGTTTGGACGACGGGCCGTGTACGAGCGCCGGCCCTGGATTAGCCTCGACCTGGTTGACGTCCAGTCCTCCCGGCGGCGAGCGGTTCGAGCACCATGTCGTACGGCTGTTCCGCGCCGCCATTGGCGTCGTCGTCAATGATCACGATCAGGTGCTGATGCTGTGGCGGCACCGCTTCGTGTCGGACCAGTGGGGCTGGAGCTTCCCGGTGGGATCGTCGACGAGGGCGAGAGCCCGGAGACGGCCGTGGCACGCGAGGTCGAAGAGGAGACCGGCTGGCGGCCGAGGGCTTCTCGACCGGAACGAGATCCTGGGCTCCGGCTCGATCGTCGGCCTGCTGCACGTGTTGGCCTTCGGCCTGCCTGGTGGCTGAACCGCTGAGGGCTGCGACATGCGCTTTCGTCAGGCGGCTAGGCCGAGGAGTTCGGTGGCGCGGGTGGTGAAGTGGCGTACCTCGGGGAGGGTGGCGTACGGCTTCATGCGGTGTTGCAGGTCTTTGACGGTTCCGATGGTGCGGGACGAGTTGACGGAGGCGGCCAACTCGACGACATGAGCGGCGCGGTTGGCGGCGGCTTCGACGTCCGACCGGTCGAGGTCGGTGGTGGCCAGGGCGGCGTGGCTGAGGGCGGCACGTCGGGCGCGGCCCTGCCGGCGGGCACCTTCGGCGGACTCGGTGGCAAAGCGCACGGTTTCGTCGGGTTGCCCGAGGTCGCGGAAGCAGTGGGCGGCTTCGCCGTACAGGTATGGGGTGTCGATGAATCTGGCCCAGACGGGTTCGTCGTCGTGGTCGACGCGGGCGAAGGTCTGTTCGGCCTTGGCCACGGCAGCTGCTGCCGGTGCCGATTCGCCGAGTGCCGCGAGGGCGCGGGCTTCGAGGATGTGCAGGTCGGCGAGGCAGGCGGGGGAGTCGCCGTCGGCGAGTCCGCGGCGGCCGGCGCGGGCGAGCATGAGTGCTTCGCGGGGGTGACCGAGCAGGTTGGCCTGGTCGGACATGCCGGCGAGGACGTGCGCGCCGAGCGCGGAGTGGTTAGCGGCCTGGGCGAGCCGGAGCGCCTGGATGAGGTAGCGCTGGGCGAGGCCATGTTCGCCGTCGTCGTAGGCCATCCACCCGACGAGGTACGACTGCTCGGCGGCTGCCTCGTAGAGCGCCTGCTGCACGTCCGGCTCGTGCTCCCGCTTGAGCAGCGGTAGGACGTAGCTCTGCATGTACTCGACGAGGGCGGTACGGGCGTGGCCGCCGCCGCGCATCACGTCCAGCTCCTGGAAGAGGGCGAACATCTCCCGGATGCCGGCCACCTGCCGCATCCCGATCTGCCGGGGGCCGCGCTCCGTCGATGTTTCGTCGAGGGTGGCGAGCAGCCAGTCCCGGCTCGGTGCCCCGAGCGCGGCGAGTACGAATGGGGCTTTGACGATGTTGCGGCGCGCGACGTCAGCCTTGCCGAGGTCGATGATCGTGTCGACTGTGGTACGCGGATGGTCGGCGTACTGCAGGCCGCGAGCGGCAAGGGTTTCCTCGTCGGTCATGCCGAAGTCTGCCGGGGTGATCCGGCGACGCAGACGTTCACTGAGCGCCCGTGCCAGCAGCGTCGGCACCGGCGGTCGCGGACGTTCGCCGCGCTTTACCCAACGGTGCACCGCCGTGTAGTCGTAGCGCAGGGCAAGCCCTTCGTCCGCCCCGAGGCCGTTGACCCGCCGGGCCAGCCCGGCCCACGAGAAGCCCGCCTCGGTGATGAGCGAGGCCAGAGCATCGTTGGATCCGTTCACGGAGCACCCCTCCCAAGTGACTACCTTGGACGGTACCGGTCAGGCATTGACGCTGCATATGGCCACACGAAGGCTCGAATTTCGCACGGGTGTTCACATGGTGCCGGCGAGGGCGGTCGTCCAGTTGTCTCTGACGTGATGAGGGGATCTCAGTCCTCGCGTTGGGTGGGTCGGTGGATGCGGATCCACTCGGCGACCGCGTCGCGGGACCAGATGCGGCCCGTGGCGAGGACATCCAGCGGTGCGGGGAACGACGGACGGTTGACGATCTCGGATGCCCGCTGGCGGGAGACGCCACCGAGCATCTGCTGGATCTCGGACATCCCGGCCAACCGCATGTCAATGAACGTACGGAGGTGACGACTAGCAGCCCCGTCAACTTGATGCACTTGACACCCGTAAGGGGGATGGGTGATTCTCAGTCGCGCACATCTTCGGAGGAGGGGAGTTAACCGTGACGCAGATGGATGACGACCGGTGGCGGTCGTGTGGGTCGGACTGGGACGACCCGGGAACCGGCCCTCGGCAGGTGCCGGTCGACGTACCGCCGCCGGTGCTCATGCCCGACGCCCGGCGCGGTGACGCCGACGTCCGGCCCCGCACCGCTGCCCCGAGGGCGACCGGGCCGGGCAGCGCGCCCGCTGACCTCGGCGACTGCGCCTGATCCGGATTTCCGCAGCTCACGCGGCGGAACCAAGGTCTGCCCCGGTCGCCGTACCGCCAAGGAGGGCTGCGGTGATCGGGGCGGGGGTGGCCCCGCCCGAGTCGGCAAGGGGCAGGGCCACCCCCATCCACCACGCACACCACCAAAGCAATCACCGCACCACACAGGGGAGGAGCACTGATGATGCGAAGGATCTGGCAACGGATGCGGGTCCGCTGGGGACGCCGGCGGATGGCGTCCACCCCGCCCAGCCGCTGGCCGGCCGGCGGCGACCCCGGCGTGCACCGGGTGCCCGGCACCAACATGCGCTCGGCGGCGTACCGGCCGATCCGGCCCTGGCAGGTGCGCAACCAACGGTTCCGCCCGGTCGGCGTCACGGCCCGCGGCCTCGACCCGGTCGAAGTCGGCGCGTTCCTCGACCGCGTCGCCTACGACCTCGGTGTCCTCTACGCCGAACTCGACCGCACCTGGGAGCAGAACAACCGGATCAAGGACGCGCTGCGCCGCTGGCAGTCCACCCAGGCCGCGATGAACCAGGCCACGATCAACCAGGCCGCCGTCCGGTGACCGAGCCCGACAACCCTGGCGTCACCGTCGTCGACTGCACCACCTGCGACGGCGGTGGCGTCACCTCCCACCGGTGCAGCTGCACCTGGTACGGCGACCATCTCATCGTCGACGACGACCAGTTGACCGCCGGCAACCCGGGCGGTACGGCGTACCGCGACTGTCAGGTCTGTCTCGGCACCGGCACGAACTGCGTGACCTGCGACCGCTGCGCCGGGCTCGGCCGCCGCCGCGCCCAACTCGTCTACACCGTCGCCAACGCCGACACCGCCGCCGTCGCCTCCGTCAACATCGTGCCCGGCGCGCTCGACCCGGTGCACCGCGCCGGCCGCTGGTGGCTCGACCTCGACGCCGTCGTCACCGAACTGGCCGACCGGGTCGGCGCCGACCACCTCTACGACCCGGCTGCACCCGAGCGGGAACTTCTCGTCGGCGGGCTGGTGCTGCCCCGCGACTGGCGACCCGACCTGCCGCAGGCACGGCGGCACGCCCTGGAAGCGGCGGCGATCGCCAACTACACGTACCACCCGTGGCAGCTCTGGCTGGGCCGTACCGCCCCGCCGGACCGCCCCGACCCGGCCCGCCACCTCGGCCGACTCTGCGCCCTCGCCGAACTGCTCTGCCTCGACCTGGTCGTCGAAACCCGGCCCGATCCGTACGGCGACGACCGCTACGGCTGGCAGCTGCGCCTCGAACTGCCCGACACCGGCGTCGGCGACGCGTTCGCCAGCGGTGTCGGCAGCTCCGACAGCCTCGACGCGGCGATCGTCGCCGCCGACGCGACCCGCCTCGCCACCGGGATCGGCGACCGTGGTGTCGACGTACCCGCCCACTACCTGTGCCCCGGCCGACCCGGCCCGCCGATCGGGCCGCCGAAACTCGACCTGGACCAGCTCGAACGCCGCATGATCGCCGACTGCACCTCAGTCGGCACGGGTGAGGCCACCCCTGGCGCGCAGGCCATCTGGCGCGACGGCCGCTGGTGGCACACCAGCCTGCGGGTGGTCGCTGTCGTCGAGGAACTCACCGAACGCACCACCGGCCAGATCTCCCGGCGTACGGTCGACAAGCTCGCCCGCTCGTGGCAGCCGCCGCCGCCCAGCTGGCAGGGGCCGGCGATCCCGTCCGAACCCTGCCCGTACTGCGTACCGGAGCAGGGGTTGCGCCGCTGCGTCTGCACCGTCGGCGCGCCCGCCGCCGACCCGGAGTGCCGCTACTGCGGCGGTGCCGGGCGCAGCGGCCGGTACGCCGCCGGCCTCAGCCGCTGCTTCAGCTGCGGCGACACGCTGCGCATCCGGCACGGTGCCGTCGTCACCGTCACCGACGGGCAGCACTGGGCCCGCCACCTCAACTGGGCACTGCCTGACGAAGCCACCGCCGTGGTGCCGCAGATCGGCAGCCAGCCGGGCGGCAAACCCATCCACCAGGTGCCGCCGCAGTTCCGGCTCCCGTTCCACGTCGGCGACCTGACGGTACGCGGCCAGCCGATCGGCCCGGACCAGCTCGCGCCGCTCGACGAGTACGAGGTCCTGCTGGTGCAGGAGCTGTGGTACGGCCACGTCACCCTCGACCACCCTGGGCAGGACCTGCTGACCGCGTACCTGGCGAACGTCGCCAACGGGCACCCCGGCGGCCGGGTGCTGCTGCACGCCGCCGAGCCGGACGCGCCACCGCTGGCGCGGGTGCTCGCGTTGGCGTACGGGCTGGGGCTGGCGCTGATCGTCACCGTCGCCGACCACCGCAACGACGCCGGTACGCCGTACCGCATGCAGGGGGTGTCGTGGGGTGCGTACCTCGCCGCGCCCGGTGCCGCGATCGGCCTGCGGGCCTACCCGCACCGGCCCACCCTTGGGCACGCGCTCGCCCAGGCCGTCGAGTACGTGTGCGGCGCCACCCGCTCGGCGGTGCCGGTCGATCCGTCGACCGCGATCGCCGTACCGCAGAACGTGCCGCAATGCGTACCGCAGGATGTGCCGACGCCGGCAGCCGACGGCGACCCCGGCGACTGGGTGACGCCTGCCGACCTGGTGCCGTTGCTGTCGTTGCTCGCGGGGTACTACGCCGGCGAGACGGTGATCGTCTCGCTCGCCGCGTCCCACTGTGAGGTGCACGTACGTGAAGGTCCCGAGACCACCCGCCGGGTCGCCACCGCCGCCGACCTGCCAGCCGCCGTCGCCGCCCTGCGTCTGCGCCCACCCGCGACCTGACGACCTGCGGTGGCCCGCGCCCCGAGGTCCTGGTGCCTTGGCGCTCCGAGAGCATTGCTCATGTGGAGGTAACGTCCTGCGTGGACCATGGGATAACGGTACGACCGATCGCTGACCTGGCATACGTACTGCTCGGGCTGTTCTTTCCGGCATCGCACAGGATCGTGATGATCGGCGCGGCGGCGGCAAGCAACATCAAGCCATTGGACGGTTGCAACATGTGATTGTTGTCACCTTGGCTTTACCGTGTGTGCTCCTATGTGGCGGTCTTCCTGTGTTCCCTGAGGCCAGGCCTCGAGTGCTTGAGATCGTCGCTGATGGCCAGTGATCAACGGTGATCGAAGGGTGTTGACATGTGTGGACACCGCGCCGAGTAATTTAACCGCTGGCCAGCTCTCGTTGTCCTTCCAAAGTAAGCGGGGAACAGTGAAGAGGCTCGCGAAGGTCGTAACTGTTGCTGTGGGTGGCTTGGTGCTCAGTTTGACCTTGGTGTCGCCGGTGCGCGCTGAGGGAAGTTGGTCGAGTAGTGTGAGCGATGCCCTTACCGGATTCACATCCCGGGACTGGACCGACAACAACAGTGACTCGGCATCGACTCGTACGGTGTGGTCCGGTTGTTCGGTGGTAGCGGGAACCTACCAGAACACTACTCTCGACCTTGCTCGTAACAGGACCTGGCCGCTCCCCGATGTGACATACGGCGAGCGCACCTCGTCGTGTGGAACGTTCAATTGGGGTCGGATGACCGACGTCGGTAGCTACCACTGGACCATCAAGAAGATCAACGGATCGACCTCCGGCTGGCGAGTCAACGTAAACTCGCTGACCACCTACTACTGACCTGATGCCTTGATCATCTAGGATGGGGTGGCAAGTCAGCCATAAGGTCCTGACTTGCCGCCCCATGTCTGCCGTGTTCATGCCTCCAGAGGTTGACCCTGTGCCCGTACTGATCGCGGATTGTTCTTTCCGGTATCGCAAGGACATCCCGGTGTTCCGTGCCCTGACCGTCGAGTTCGAGCCCGGTGCGACCGTGCTGCTCGGCCCCAACGGTGCTGGCAAGTCCACGCTGCTGTCGCTGATCGTGGGGCTGCTGCAGCCCGACGCGGGCACGGTGCGAGTCGGTGACCTGGCCTCGATTCGTCAGAGGGGTTTGGTCCCTGCCTGACCGTTTCGGCTTGACTGTTTTGTCCTCTTGTGGGTGTACGGGCCGGCCGCGTCTCGCTGCGGGCGCGCCGGGTCTCCGGTCCCGGGGCTTGCCTTTCTGCTGGTAGGGGCAGGTTGGGTGGGTCAGGTGGTCAGCGGCAGGTGCAGGCGTTGCCAGCAGATCAGGAACGCGTCGGCCCAGGGCCAGGTGTCGGGGATGGACAGTGTTCGGCGGCGGGCGTGGGTGGTGAGTTTCGCGGGTAGGTGCAGTAGCCGGTAGCGCAGGGTGTCGGGTTCGGCGTGGGCGAGATCGGGTTGGTCGTGCAGGCCGAGTAGCCGGGTCCAGGCGGCCAGGTCGGCGGCGATGTTCGCGGCGAGGATCCAGCCGCGGTTGACGGTCCAGGACTTGCTGGGCAAGTTCCGCAGGCCCATGGCCTTGTTCGTTCGTACCTGGTCTTCCACGCCGGCGTGGGAGCGGTGCGGGGCGTCGAGCCACTGCGGGTGGTGCGAGCCGGGCACGCCGCCGATCCGACCGATGTTGGTGGCCACGATCGCGTACCGCCAGCCGGTCTTCTTCTCCAGGTCGGTGAGTTTCTTGGCGTGCCGGGCGGCCGGGCGGGTGCGCCGCGCGAGCAGCCGCAGCCCGGCGGGCCAGCCGCCGAGGCGGGTGTTGAGGCCGGTCAGTTCGGCGACCTGCGCGGTGTCGGTGGCGGTCCCGTCCTGACGCAGGCTGCTGTCCCAGGCCCGCTCGGGCAGGGCGGCGATCGCGATCTCGTCGGCGTCGGTGATTGTCCATCCGACGGTGAAGCGCACCGTGCGCCACAGCCGGTTCATCTGCTCCAGGTGGTGTAGCAGGTCGTGGGTGGCTCCAGGGGCCTGTAGGGAGATCTGTGTAACGGATGTCAGTAGAAGTCCGTTATGACCGGTGGGTAGCCGGTCGACACAGTGAGGACCAGTTTCGATGACACTTTCAACGGTGGAGCAGTACGACTCCGGCGTCGATGCCGACGCGGAGGTCGCGGCGTTGACGCGGCGGATCGCCGCTGACGGGCCGCGGCTGCCTCTGGCGGCGGCGGTGCCGGACGAGGCGGCGGCGCGTGAATCGGCCCGCCGGGCGGTGGCGGATCTGATCGACAAGCAGGCCCTGGACGCGTTGCTGGCCCAGGTCAAGGGTGACGGGCTGCGGCTGACCGGGCCGGGCGGGTTCCTGTCCGAGCTGGTACGCGCCGTTCTGGAACGGGGGCTGCGGGCCGAGTTGACCGAGCATCTGGGCTACGCCCGTCGTGACGCGTCGGGTAACGGCTCGGGTAACTCGCGTAACGGGTCGACCGCGAAGACGGTGCAGACCGAGATCGGCCCGGTCGATGTGAAGGTGCCCCGGGACCGGGCGGGCACGTTCACCCCGATGCTGGTGCCGAAGAACGCCCGCCGGCTCGGTGGCCTGTCGGACGTGATCATCAGCCTGTACGCGGGTGGGATGACGGTCCGCGACATCTGTCACCACCTGCAGCGGGTCTACGGCACCGAGGTGTCACCCGACACGGTCTCCACCATCACCGACGAAGTTCTGGAGGAGGTGAAGGCGTGGCAGCACCGGCCGTTGGACGAGGTGTACCCGATCGTCTACGTCGACGCGTTGATGGTGAAGGTCCGCGACGGCGCCCAGGTCCGTAACAAGGCCTGTTACCTCGTCGTGGGGGTCAACACCGACGGGGTCAAGCACGTCCTCGGTATCTGGGTGCAGCAGACCGAGGGGGCGAAGTTCTGGATGCAGGTCTGCACCGAGCTGCGTAACCGTGGGGTGCGTGATGTGCTGATCGCCTGCTGTGACGGGTTGACCGGTCTGCCCGAGGCGATCGAGGCGGTGTGGCCGCACACCACCGTGCAGACGTGTGTGGTGCATCTGATCCGGGCGGCGACGAAGTTCGTGTCCTACAAGGACCGTAGGGTGATGGCCGCCGCGTTGAAGGACATCTACACCGCTCCGACGGTGGAGGCGGCCGAGACCGCGATGCTCGGTTTCGCCGACAGCCCGCTCGGTAGGCGGTACCCGGCCGCGGTCGCGGTCTGGGAACGGGCGTGGGATCGGTTCACTCCGTTCCTGGCGTTCCCGCCCGAGGTCCGCCGGATCATCTACACCACCAACGCGATCGAGAGTTTCAACTACCAGATCCGGAAGATCATCAAGAACCGTGGGCATTTCCCCACCGACGACGCCGTGATCAAGCTGATCTGGCTCGCGATCGCCGACATCGAGGACAAACGCGCCCGGCAACGCGCCGCCGAGGCCGGTAGACCCGCGAACTCCCGCACCGCGCCGCCACGGCTGGTCGAAGGCGCCGGCGTGCACGGCTGGAAACAGGCCCTCAACGCGTTGGACCTGTTCTTCCCGAACCGTATCCCCATCGATGCCCGATAGTTGGACAGGATAGGGCGTTACACAGAAATTCGGACAGGCTCGGCTCCAGCGCCGTCGACCCGCACGAGGATCCTGCGCCGGTACTTCACGGGGAGTTGGACGATCGCCTCACCGAGGACCCGGATATGGTCGGTGATGGTGTTCGATCCGGCGTTACCCGGGCGCAGCAACATGGTCAGGCTCTCGCCGGTGTTCGCGCACCATGCCCCCAACGGGTGGAACCCGAACCCGCGCTTGAACGTCGCGGCCGCGCCCTGCTTGTCGCTGTGGGCGGTGATCAAAGTGGCGTCCAGGTCGATGACCACCCACCCCGACAGCAGTTTGCCCGCCACGGCAAGCCAGGGGAAACCCTGCGGCCGACCGGCGAGCAGATCCCAGACCCGGGCCCGGACCTTCGCCCGTGCCTTGGCGACGCGGCGCAGCCCGGCCTCGTCCAGCCCCGCCAGGGCGCGACGCACAGTGGCCTGCGACGGCGGCTCGGCGAACACCAGAGACTGATGCGCCAGCAGCCCGATGTCGGACATGCTCGTCGCGCCGAGCACGATCGCGACCGCCAGGCAGACCAGGACCGTGCCCCGATCCCACCAGCCCGGCCCCTTCCCCCGCGGCAGCACCTTGTTCAACCCACCGGTCAACCCGGTCCGGTCCGCACACCGGCGCAGCAGGACCGCACCCGCGTGACCGACCAAACCCTTCCCACCCGAGGCCACGACCAGCCGTTGATCCCAACCGTTACTCTTACTCACCGGAAAGGTGCACCCGCTTCTGCTCTGGACTTGATCTAGACAATCACATCCTCGCAGGTCAGGTGCACCTTTCCTTCATCACCCTCGATCAACCAATTCCCCTCTGAACGGGGGAGGCTGGTCAGCGATGTCCGGCGTACCCGATCGCGGTACCGCCGCTCGGTCGGTTGGCTGCCACAGCACGTCGCCGCGATGCCCGGCCTGAAGGTGCGGGAGCAGGTCGCCTACGCCGGCTGGCTGAAAGGCCTCAACCGCCGTGACGCCTGGGTCAACGCGGCCCGCGCCCTGGGCCGTGTCGGCCTGCAGGACCTGGCGGAACGGCCCAGCAGGGCGCTCTCCGGCGGTCAGCTCCGTCGGGTCGGGATCGCGCAGACCCTCGTCCACGACGCGAAACTGATCGTCATGGACGAGCCGGCCGCCGGGCTGGACCCGCAGCAGCGGCGGGTGCTGCGCGAGGTGCTGAACTCAGTTGTCGGCGACGTTGACCTGCTCGTGTCGACGCACCAGACCGAAGACATCAGCGACATCTACCAGCACGTGGCAGTGCTGGACGACGGTGTCATCCGGTTCCACGGTGAGGTGCCGGCATTCCTGGCGCGGGCCAGGCCTGGCGTCGAGCCGTCCCGGCAGGCCGAGGACGCCTACGTGCAGTTCATCGGCGCCGAGGCATGAGCGCGGACGCGCACGGCGCCATGCGGACGATCTACCCCTGGCGTAGCCGCGCCGAGACCTACGTGACCGTGCCGATGCTGGCCCTCGTGCTGTTCCAAGGTGCGGCGGTCGTCGAAACGGCCACGCCCGGCTACTGGACGGCTGCGGTTGCCAAGGCCAACCTGATGCTGTTCATCGTGGTGCCGCTCTGCGCGGTCTGCGCCGCCTGGGAGGGGATGCGGCACCGCAGCGGCGGTATCGACACACAGACCATCGCTCGGCCGATGTGGACAGTCGTTTTCGTTGCGGTCGGCCCGACGCTGGTAATGGGGCTGGCCGGGGTCGTCGCGGCGGTGCTGTCGACCGCCCCTGCCGCAGTCGGCGCGCCCGGCGGTCCGCACCTCGGGCTGGTCGGCGTCTACCTGCTGGTGATGGTAGGGCACACCGTGGTCGGATACGGGCTCGGTCGCTGGCTGCCGCCCGCGCTCGCGTTGCCGGTCAGCCTGGGCGGCTCCTACATCTGGCTGGCCTACCCGGCCGCCGTCGAGCCGTTCTGGATCCGCCACATCAACGGGCTGTCCTTTGAAAGCTGCTGTGCGATCGATCAGCAGCCGGACGCGCGGGCGCTGCTGGCCGCCGCCCTGTTCGCCGTCGGTATCGGCGCAGGCACGCTGGTCGCCCTTGCCGGCGCCCGCCCGGCTCACGTCGGCGGTGCGTTGAGCTTCACCGCGTTGCTAGTGGTCGCGGTCACCGTGGCGGCACCGCTCGGCCCGTCTTCCGGCGGCCCGCGCGCCGGAGCGCCACAGTGCGTCGGGCAACGGCCCACGCTGTGCCTGTGGCCGGAGCAGGAGACGGCCCGGGATGCGATCCATCCGGCGCTGGCGTCGGCGTATCCCCGGCTCGCTGCGGTCGGCGTCACGCTGCCCGAGACGGTGACCAGCCAGGAGAGCAACGCGGCCGACGCTGTCTTCATCGTCCTGCCCGCCGAGTCGGACCCGCAGACGGCGGTGCTGAGTCTGGTCTCCAGCATCGTCCCGGACACCGTGCCCGCCTGCGCGGCCGAGGGGGAGTGGCCCGGTGCCCACAATCGTGCGGCGTTGCTGGTGTGGATGGCGCTGGCGGCCGGCGTACCGGCGTCGGAGCTCGGCCCGGTCGCGCCGCCGGAGCTGATCGACCTGGCGGTACGGGTGCGTCAGCTCGACGAGGACCGGCAGGCTGCCTGGTACCGAGCCAACCTCGCGCCGATGGCTGACTGCACCACCGTGCCGCGCCTCGACCCGGAACTTTTCGCGTCGGACGATCCGCAGTGATCTGGTGGTGGCGTACCCGCGCCCTGACGACGGTGACCGTCGCGTACGCCGCGAGCCTGGCCGCCGCGACGGTGATCGGCGGTGAGGTGCTGCCGCTGCCCAGCCTGGCCGGGGCGTTGCTGGTGCCGGTTGTGTTCGCCCTGCTGCTGCCGCTTGTCCCGATCGTCGTCCTCTGGCACGGCATCGACCGCAGCAGCGGTGACCTGGACACCACGGCGGTACGTTCGGTGGCCGCCCGCGACCTCGGTGTCGCCGCGGCGATGACGCTGATGACCGCGGTTGCAGTCGGCGTCGCCTCGGCGGTCGGCTGGTGGCAGCTCGGCCCCGGCTACCTGCGTAATCTCATCGGCTGCCTCGGGTTGGCCCAGATCGTCGCCCCGTTCGTCGGCGCACGGCTTGCAGCGGTGGTGCCGGTCGGCGCGGTGATCGTCAGTGCGCTGTTCGGCACCGGTGACGGTGGTCTGGTGCGTTGGTGGGCGTGGCCGATCGCCGATGCCTCCTCCGGGCCGGCCTTCGCCCAGGCCGTACTGCTGCTGGTGGTCGGTGCGGCAGTGGCGGTGTGGCGGTTCAGCCGAGGCTGGCCTGCCAGGCTAGGCGGATGGCGAGCAGGCCGATGATGCCGTTGCCGACCAGCGCCGTCACCAGCCGGCGCGTGGGCTGGCGAGCGCGCGGCCGAGAAGCGCGCCACCAGATGCCAGCAGGACCTGCCAACTGGCCGCTGCGACGAACACCGCTGCGACGAGTAGCAGGCTGCTGGTCGAATCTGTCGCTCCGCCCTGGTGGCCGACCACGAGAGCGGCGAAGTAGACGATGGTCATCGGGTTGAGCAACGTCAGCCCGACGAAGGCGGCGTACGTCCGGGCGATCGACCGCGCCGGTGCCGACTGCGGCGCTTCGGTCGCCGCTCGACGGGCCTGCATCGCTACGACGATTCCGCGTACCGCGTTCGCGGCGAGCACCACGGCGGCGGCTGCCCGCAGGATGCCGGTCGCCGGGTCGAGCAGTCGGGCGACGGCCGCGCCGTGCCGCAGCGACACCTGAGCAGAGACGGTGACGATCAGGACCCGATCGCGTCGACCGGGACCGCGATGCCGTAGCCGGCGAGCAACCCGGACGTCAGCGCGTCGAACACGTCAGGCCTATGTCGACCGACGTGCCGGGCCACAACCGGTTAGTGCCGCGCCGGGCCGGGCCGGGCCGAGCCAGGTCAGCGGCGGGTGGCGGCCAGCGCTCCGGCAGGCCGCCGAGCGTCACCGCGGCGACGGCACCTGCCATGAACAGGCCAGCGGTCGTGGTGCCGGCCGCGAGCAGCGCGAGTTCGACGCTGCGCCGGGCCAGAGACTGGCGACGATGGCGACCGTCAGGTAGTTCCAGCCCGAGTACCACCACTGGCGGCGTGGGCTGCCCTTGAAGCAGGGGAGCAGGAAGCCGAGGATCGCGGTGCCCGTCCACGCCGGCTGACGGTAGCAACGGCCTACCACCACCGCTGACCGGTCAGCTGATGGGGGTGCCGGATGTAGCCGCTGCCCAACGGGCGAGGGCTTCGCCGACCCGGTGGAAGCCATCGCCGACGGCGCTGAACGCGTAGCTGCCGTCGGCAAGGCGCTGGATCAGGCCGCGCCGCTCCAGGTCTGCCAGGCGCTGGGTGAGGGTGACCTGGTTGACCCCGGTGTCGCGGGTCAGGTCGGTGAAGCGGCGCGGCCCGACCAGCAGTGCGCAGTGCAGCTCAAGCATCCAGCGTTCCTGCATCAGTGACAGCAGGTCGTCGAGTTGGTGGTGGCGGGTGTCCGGGTCGCTGGTGTCGCCGGCCCAGGCCGCCATTTCGGCGAGCACCGGGCGCAGTCCGGTGCCGGTCGGCGTCAACGCGTAGCGGGTGCCCGGTGGGGTGGTGTCGATCACCGTACGGGTGACGATGCCGGCGGCCTCCAGCTCGCCGAGCCGGCGGGCGAGAGTGCTCGGCCCGATCGCCGGGACCGCCCGGCGCAGGTCGTTGAAGCCGGCCGGTCCGTCGAGCAGCGCGTGCACGATGTGCAGCGTCCAGCGCCCCCGCAGCCGACCCACGGCGGCCAGCAGTACGTCCTGCTCGACCTGCACGTCGCCACTGTATCCAGCGGCACACTTGTTAAAGGTCAGTAGCTAGTACTATTTTTTTAGTCATGACTGAGTCAACGAAGCGGGCCCTGGTCACCGGTGGCACCGGCGGCATCGGCCTGGCCACCGCCCGTGCCCTGGCCGGCCACGGCTACGCCGTCACGATCGTCGGGCGCGACCAGCAGCGGGGCGACGCCGCCCGCGACCAGGTGAGCGCCGCCGCCACGGGCTCCCGCTCCGCCGCTGGTCCGGTACCCGCCCGGTTCATCCGGGCCGACCTCTCCGCACTGTCCGCCGTCCGCGCCCTGGCCGACGACACCCGCGCCGCCGGCCCGCTCGACCTGCTGGTCAACAACGTCGGCGGGATCTACCGGCAGCACTGGCACACTGTCGACGGCATCGAGGCGACCTTCGCCATGAGCCACCTCTCCGGCTATCTGCTCACCGAGCTGCTGGTCGACGACATGATTGCCGCCGGGCACGGCCGGATCGTCAACCTCACCTCGGGCGCGATCCGGCTCGCCGACCGCACCCCGCTGGACCGGGTCGAGATGGCCGGGCGCTACTACGGCTTTCCTGCGTACGGGCGGGCGAAGCTGGCCAACCTCGCGTACACGATGGGTCTGGCCGACCGACTCGCCGGCACCGGCGTCACGATGCTCGCCGCCGACCCGGGGGCCAGCGCGACTGACATGGGCCGGTCGATGCGCGCGGACCTGTTCCCGATGCCAGCCCGGCTGGCCTTCCCGCTGATCTACCTCAACCTGTTCCGGGCCAGCGCGACCGATGCCGCCCGCAGCTCCATCGCCGCCGCCACCGCCGACCTGCCCAGCGGTACGGTGCTCGGCCCGAAGGGCACCCCGGTGCGGCCGGACGCCCGGGCCACCGATCCGACGGTGATCCGGGCCGTCACCGCGCTCAGCCAGGCGACCTGCGCCTCCACTCACACCGACAGCCGGTCAGCGACTGCGGGACAGGATGCGCTGCCCGAGTAGCGTCACGTGGACCAGGTCGGCGGTCTCGTCCGTACCGTCGCCGGTCTCAGCTCCAGGGTGTCGTGTTCGGCAGGTCGGCGGCCGTCAACCGGCTGCTGCCCGACCTGGCGGCCCGGCCGCAAGCGGCTGCGGCTATTCGGCGACTGGGAACTCGACACCGGTCAGCTTCTCGCTCTCCGTCCACAGCCGGCCAGCGGTGGCTGCGTCGTCGGCCGCCGGGCTGCGACGCGCGGCGACCGGCGGGCCGACCATGTCGAACAGCCGGCCCGGCCCCCAGTAGCTGCCACCGTCGACCGCCGGGTCGGTGGCGGCGCGCAGCGTCGGCAGCGCTCCGTCGCGCGGCCTCATCGCAATCAACCGGCTGACGGCGGTGACGAAGCCACCGGTGTGCCGGGCCAGGTCGGTGGCGGTCCACCCGGGATGGGCAGCGGTCGCCAGTACGGGAGACCCGGCTCCGGCCAGCCGACGTTGCAGCTCCAGGGTGAACAGCAGGTTGGCGAGTTTGCTCTGCCCGTACGCGGCCCACCGCCGGTAGCGACGCCGCTGCCAGTTCAGGTCGGCGAAGTCGATCCGGCCGGCGCGGTGGGCGTTGCTGGCGACGGTGACCACCCGGGCGTTGGCGCCGGCTTGCAGCAGCAGTGGCAGCAGCCGACCGGTGAGTGCGAAGTGGCCGAGATGATTGGTGCCGAACTGCAGCTCGAAGCCCTGCCGGGTGCGCCGCAACGGGGTCAGCATCACCCCCGCGTTGTTGATCAGCAGGTCAAGCCGGTCGTGGTCGGCGTGCATCGCCTCGGCGAACTCGGCCACCGAGTCGAGGTCGGCTAGGTCGAGCCGGGCGCAGCGCACCGTGCCGACCGGTTGCTCGGCGCGGATCCGGTCGGCCGCGGTGCCGGCCCGTCCGGCATCCCGGCAGGCGAGCACCACGTGGGCGCCTCTGGCGGCGAGCATCCGGGCGGTCTCGAAGCCGATGCCGGAGTTCGCGCCGGTGACGACGGCGGTCCGGCCGCTCTGGTCCGGCAGGTCGTCGAAGGTCCACGGTGTCATCGTCACTCCCGGGTCAGGGCCTCGCCGCCGGCGAACACGATCGTCACGGCGGTCTGCATTCCGTTTCGGTACTCGTCGACCGACGAGAGCTTGTGTTTCAAGCCGAATGAGGTGGCGTGCAGGTGCTCGGCCAGGTCCCGGGCGGACAGGCCGGCTGTCCGCCAGCGGTCGGCGACCCCGCTGTCGGCCAGGACCTGCTCGACCCCGTCGACCAGCCCGCGCTCGATCCGCTCGGCCAGCGAGCAGCGCAGCGTGGCCGCGGTGTTCAGCAGCTCCTCGAAGTTGCCGTGCACCGCGGCCCCGACCGACGGGCCCTGGCACGCTTCGAACGCGGCGAGGATCCGCCCGGGCGGGTCGAGGTCGTCGCGGGCGAAGGCCGCCCGGGTCGCCGCGCACACGCCGGTCACCATCCGGTCCACGGCGGCGACGAACAGCTCGTCCTTGGTCTTGAAGTGCAGGTAGAGCCCTTGCCGGGAGATGTCGGCCGCGCGGGCCAGGTCGTCCATCGAGGTCTTCCGGAACCCGTACCGGATGAACACGTCGATCGCGGCGTCGGCGATGGTGTCCCGTCGGGTACTGCCCGGCGTCACGCCGGGCGCTCCGTACGTCCCAGTGCCGAGAACGGGTACGCCACCCCGGTCAGCTGTTCGCTCTCGGACCACAGTCGGCTGGCCATGACGGTGTCCTTGGCCCGTGCGGAGCTGCGGGCCGGCGCGGGTGGCCCGGAGGCGCCGAACCGGCGGGCCGGACCCCAGTAACTGCCGGCGGCGGCCTGCGGATCGGTCGCGGCGCGCAGGCTGGGCAGTGCCCCGGCCGGTGGTCGCATCCGAATCATCCGCTCGACCCGCGACCGGCTCTCGCCGGTGGACCGGCCCTGGTGGCGGCCGATCTCGGTCGAGGTCAGGCCGGGATGGGCGGCGACGGCCCGCACGGTCGACCCGGCCTCGGTCAGCCGGCGCTGCAGTTCCAGGGTGAACAGCAGGTTGGCGAGTTTGCTCTGTCCGTACGCGGCCCATGGCCGGTAGCGGCGTTGCCGCCAGTTGAGGTCGTCGATGTCGATGCCGCCGGTCCAGTGGGCCAGGCTGGAGACGGTCACCACCCGGGCCGCCGGTGCCGCGTCGAGCAGCGGCAGCAGTTCGCCGGTGAGCGCGAAGTGGCCGAGATGGTTGGTGCCGAACTGCAGTTCGAAGCCCTGCCGGGTGCGTCCCAGCGGCGGTGCCATCACGCCGGCGTTGTTGATCAGCAGGTCGAGCCGGTCGTGGTCGGCGCGGTAGGCGTCGGCGAACGCGGTGACCGAGTCGAGGTCGGCCAGGTCCAGCTCGGCCCCGGTCACTGTGCCGGCTGGCTGACCGGCCCGGATCCGGTCCAGCGCCGATTCGCCCCTGCCCTTGTCCCGGTAGGTCAGCACCACGTGTGCGCCTTTGCCGGCGAGCATCCGGGCGGTCTCGAAGCCGATGCCGGTGTTCGCCCCGGTCACCACCGCGACCCGGCCGGTCTGGTCGGGAATGTCATCGAATGACCATGCAGCCACGCTGACCCCTCGCTTCTCCGTCTACTTGACAGGCGAGACAAGCTTTACGCGATGCACTCAATCTGTCAAGTCTGCTGATCAGGAGCGGGCTCGAAGAGCAGTCGGATCACCGGGCCGGCGTGCGCCGCCGGGTCGTCGTCTGCGTCGTGCGGCAGCGCCCCGGACAGCCACAGGGTCGCGAAGCCGTGCACGATCGACCAGGCCGCCAGGCGGGCGTTGTCCCGGTCGCCGGCCGGCACCCGGGCGTCGTCCAGGCTGGCCCGTAGCGCGCGGCCGGCCCGTTGTCGCGCGGTGACCAGCTCCGGCGCGTCGAAGTTCAGCAGGCTCGGTTGGAACATCACCTCGAAGTGCGCCCGGTGGGACGCGGCGAACCGCACGTACGCCTGGCCGGCGGCGAGGATGTCACCGCCGGCCGCCGCCAACTGGGTCGCCAGCAGGTCGAGGCCCTCGGTGGCGATCGCGGTGAGCAGGCCGGTCTTGTCGCCGAAGTGGTGCGTCGGGGCGGCGTGCGAGACCCCCACCCGTCGAGCCAGGTCGCGCAGGCTCAGCGCCGCCACCCCGGATTCGGCGATCGCCTCGGCGGCGGCGGTCAGCAGGGCTCTACGCAGGTCGCCGTGGTGGTACGGCTGTTGCCGCATCGCGCCTCCCGTTATCTTTCCGTTGACAAGATGCTACCCGGAGCGGCTATCTTGTCAGTGACAAGATAGCGGGCGCGTGCAGTTCCGACCCCGAGGAGCACCCCTGATGAGTACGGCGGACCGATGGCTGACCGTGATCGCGCTGGTCAGCGTCCCGACGGTGATGTTCGGCGGCTACTCGTTGATGCGGCTGGCCGCCGCCCGAAAACTGACCGACTTCCAGTTGTCGCTGTTCCGGGCCGGCCACGCCCACGCCGGTGTGCTGCTGGTGCTGACCCTGACCGCACTGAGCATCGCCGCCCGCGCCGGACTGTCCGACCCGTACACCTGGGCGGTCGGCGCGCTGCTGGCCGCCGGCACGATCAGCCAGTCCGGCGGCTTCTTTCTGCACGCCGGGATCGGCCGCCCCGGACAGTGGTCGGTCGGCAACACCCTGACCGTGCTCGGCGCGGGGCAGCTCACCGTCGCGCTGCTGCTGCTCGCGTACGCCGTCGCAACCAGCTGACCTGCCGGTACGCCGACCGTAAGACTTTCGCAAGAGATCAACTACGGTCGGCCGGGCGCTGCCGCCGTAGGCTGATCCGCGTGTGGAAACGACTCCTTGCCAACCCGTTGAGCTGGCTGCTCGCCGTCGTCGTAGCCGCCGGACTCGCGTTCGGCGGCTACTGGTTCCAGCCGTGGAAACTGTTCACCGACGACGTGGTCGACGAGGCGCTGCCGCAGGTGCAGATCGCGGCGACCGGCACCCCGGCACCGGACCCCGCCGCTACCGGGTCCGCGTCGCCCGGGTCCGCATCGCCCAGCGCCGCACCGGCCAGCCCGTCACCGGCCGGGAACCGGTTGCTGGCCTCCGGCGAGTTCGTCACCCACGAGCACGAGACCAGCGGCACCGCCCAGGTCGTCGAGCTGGCCGACGGCCGCCGTCAGCTCGTGTTCCGCGACTTCGCCACCTCCAACGGCCCGGACCTGCGGGTCTGGCTCTCCGACCAGCCGGTGCTGGACGGCCGCGACGGCTGGTTCGTCTTCGACGACGGGCAGTGGGCCGAGCTGGACCGGCTCAAGGGCAACCGGGGTGACCAGGTGTACGAGATCCCCGCCGACGTCGACCTGACCAGCCTGACCAGCGTCTCCATCTGGTGCAAACGCTTCTCGGTGTCGTTCGGGGCAGCCGAGTTGACCGCCTGACAGCCATGGCCGCGCCCACCACCGGCGGACCGTCCCTACGGGTGCTCGTCGTCGACGACGATCCCACCGTGTCCGATGTGGTCCGCCGGTACCTGGAACGAGCCGGCTACCAGGTCACCCGCGCCGCCGACGGGGTCGCCGCGCTGGCCGCGGTCGACCAGTGCCGGCCCGACCTGGTGGTACTGGACCTGATGCTGCCAGGGTTGGACGGGCTGGAGGTGTGCCGGCGGCTGCAGCGGCAGGCCAGCGGCGTACCCGTGATCATGCTGACCGCACTTGGGGAGGAGGCCGACCGGGTGATCGGCCTGCAGCTCGGTGCCGACGACTACGTCACGAAGCCGTTCTCGCCCCGGGAGCTGGTGCTGCGGGTACAGTCGGTGCTCCGCCGCTCCGGGCCGCCCCCCGGCCCGGTCGGCGGTGAACCGCCGGTGGTCCGCGACGGCGAGCTCGCGCTGGACACCAGTCGGCGGTCGGCCCGGCTCGGCGACACCGAGCTCGCGCTGACCACCCGTGAGTTCGACCTGCTGCTGCACCTGGTCCGCCATCCGGCGAAGGCGTTCCGCCGGGAGGAACTGCTCGCCCAGGTGTGGGGCTGGAACTTCGGTGACCAGTCCACCGTGACAGTCCACGTGCGACGGCTGCGCGAGAAGGTCGAACGGGATCCGGCCCGACCCCTACGGATCGTCACCGTCTGGGGCGTCGGCTACCGCTACGAACCGGCGGCCGGCAATGCCTGACCTGCCCACCGGCGACGTCCTCGCCGTGTTCGCCATCGGGCTGGGCGCGTCACTGCTGATCGGTGTGCCGGGCGCGGTCGCGCTGCGGCTGCTGCGCCGGCACAGCATCGTCGTGCACCTGACCGTCCTGCTCACCGTCACCGTACTGGCGGTCCTCGCCGGCGTCGTCGGCGCGGCCCAGGCGATGTTCCTGTCCGTCCACGACCGGGACGTGGTGCTCCTGGTGCTCGCCGCGTCCGGAGCGGTCAGCCTGGCCGTCGGCTGGTGGCTGGGTGCCCGGCTGGCCCGGCAGGCGGTCTGGGCCGACCAGCTGCGTCAGCGGGAACGCCAGGCCGAGGCGAACCGGCGGGAACTGGTCGCCTGGGTGTCGCACGACCTGCGGACGCCGTTGGCGGGGCTGCGGGCCATGGCCGAGGCGCTTGAGGACGGCGTCGTCGCCGACCGGGCCACCGTCGCCGACTACCACCGGCGGATCCGGGCCGAGACCGACCGGATGACCCAACTCGTCGACGACCTGTTCGAACTGTCCCGGATCAACGCCGGCGCGTTGCGGCTGTCGCTGCGCCGGGTGCCCCTCGCCGAGGTGGTCTCCGACGCCCTGGCGTCGGCCGAGCCGCTGGCCCGGGCGCGGGGCATCCGGCTGGTCGCCGCCGAACGCGGCTGGCCGTCGGTCACCGCCAGCGAGCCGGAACTGGCCCGGATCATCGGCAACCTGCTTCGCAACGCGATCCGGTTCACCCCGTACGACGGGGTGGTGCAGGTCAGTGCGGGCCGCGACGGCGGTGCCGCCTGGCTGGCGGTGCACGACACCTGCGGCGGTATTCCCGAGGCGGACCTGCCGAGGGTGTTCGACGTGGCGTTCCGGGGCGAAACAGCGCGCAGCCCCGCTCCCGCCGGCCCGCCCCGAGCGGGGTCGCCGATCGGGCCGGCGTACCTGCCCAATTGGGCCGGACCCCGTCCCGAGCCGCCGCCGGCCGGCGGCGGGCTCGGCCTGGCGATCGTGCGCGGCCTGGTCGAGGCGCACGGTGGTCGGGTCGAGGTAGCCAACGCCGGCCCCGGCTGCCGGTTCCTCGTCCACCTGCCCGCCGCCGGTTGACCCTCGCACACGGTCAGCCGACCGGCAGGTCCCGCCGCCGCAGCCCGATCATGCCGGCGGCGGAGCCGGCCGCCAGCAGCGCCAGGACGACCAGCGGTACGGCCGACACCTGCCCGCCCGGCAGGCTCGGCAGATGCGTGAACGGGGAGAGATCGCGCAGCGGCTGCGGCAGTTGCAGCAGCGCACCGAACAGGTCGAGCCCGTCCAGCGCGGTGCTGCGGCCGTACCGCTTGGTCAGGACCCCGACCTCGATCGCTGTTTCCGTGACCAGAAATCTACGTAGCGTTCGCAAGGTGGTCAGTGAAGAGCCCGTCACCAGCGGGCATCACGCGTTGAATCGGGCCTGGCGTTGCAATGGCGGTTGCGGTCAACGCAACGATCAGTCAGGATGTGTTGCAATGAATTGAGACCGAACGCAGCGGAGGGCGGGGGGCGGATGCCCGGCGGACGGTTGACCTATCAGGACCGGCAGCGCATCGAGCAGGCGCTCGCCGACGGCGCCGGCTACGCCGAGATCGCCCGCCGGCTCGACCGGCCGACCTCCACGATCAGCCGGGAGGTCGGGCGCAACGGCGGGCCGGCCGGCTACCGGGCCACCGCCGCGCACCGGGCCACCGCGCACCGGGCCCGCCGTACCGGCCCGGTCACCCGGCCACCGGCCGACCAGGCCACCGGGTACGGCCGGGACACGGCCGCCGTGCAGGCCTTCGAGCAGCAGTTCGCCGCCCTGATGATCCAGTCCGGCTTCCCCCGGATGACCGCCCGGGTGCTGGTCAGCCTCTTCGTCAGCGACGGCGGTTCACTCACCGCCGCCGAGCTGGTCGACCGGCTGCGGGTCAGCCCGGCGTCGATCTCCAAGTCGATAGCCTTCCTGGAGCGGATCGGCTTCGTCGCCCGGCGACGCGAGCCGGGGCAGCGGCGCGACCGCTACGCCGTCGACGACGGCCTGTGGTACCGGGCCTGGTCGCTGCGGGTGCACGTCTTCCGGACCTGGGCGGACGCGGCGACCCACGGTGCCGCCGTACTCGGGCCGGACACCCCCGCCGGGGACCGGCTGCAGTTGATGGGCGAGTTCTTCGGGCTGGTCTGCCGGGACGTCGAGCGGATCACCGCCGAGTGGCAGGCGTTCCTGTCCACCCGCGGTCTGCCGCCGCAGCCGGATGCGCCCACCGCCGTCGCGGAGCCGGTCCGGTGACCGGCGAACCGGTCCGGCCCCGTGCCGGCCTCACCCGACGGGTGGTCGGCACCGGCCTGCTCGGCGGTATCGTGGCGCTGGTGACCACCGGCTGCACCGAGTCGAGCGCCGAGACCGGGTACCGGGTGCTCATCTACAGCCGCACCACCGGGTACCGGCACGATTCCATCCCGGTCGGTGTCGAGGCCGTCGGCGAACTCGGCGCGGAGCACGGCTTCGCCGTCGACGCCACCGAGGACCCGGCCGTCTTCACCCCGGACAACCTGAGCCGGTACGCCGCCGTCGTCTTCCTCAACACCACCGGCGACGTGCTCGACGACGCCGGCCGGGCCGCGTTCGAGGGCTACATCAACGGTGGCGGCGGATTCGTCGGGGTGCACGCGGCCGCCGACACCGAGCACAACTGGCCGTTCTACGGCGAACTTGTCGGTGCGTACTTCGCCCAGCACCCGCCGGTGCAGCCGGCCACCGTCGAGGTCGTCGACCGGACCCACCCGGCCACCGCGCACCTGCCGACCCGCTGGGCGCGCACCGACGAGTGGTACGACTACCGGACCCGGCCGACCGACGCCCGGATCCTCGCGGTGCTCGACGAAACCAGCTACACCGGCGGGCAGATGGGGCAGCCGCACCCGCACGCCTGGTGCCGGACGTACGCCGGCGGCCGCACCTTCTACACCGGCGGCGGCCACACCGTCGAGGCGTACGCCGAACCGGCGTTCCGCGCCCACCTGCTCGGCGCGATCCGCTGGGCCGCCGGCCGGCCGCCGACCGACGTGGGCCGGTCGGCCGACGAAGCCGACCGGGACGCCACAGGGTGACGGCCGTGGCCCGGGCTCATCCGGACGGCCAGCGCTGACCTCCGAAGGTCGGTAACTATCCAAGATCTGATTGAACACGGAGTGTGACGTGGCGCACGCTGCAGACCGGTCCGAGTCCGGCTGCAGCAGCCTCCGAGGAGGAGCGCGTGTCAGAGCCAGTCCGTGGAGATCTCCCCGTCGTCCGTACCGTCCTGACCAGTCTTGCCGCGTCGGCCGCTCAGCGTGCCACCGCCGATCTGCCCCGCGACACCCGGCTGGTGCACCGCCGTGACGAACGCGAAGAGCTCCTCGCCGGCCGGTTCGTCGACAGCCGCACCGGGCTGACCCCGACCCGCCGCGTCGGCCCGTACCGCACCCCCGGCGGAGTCGACGTCTGGTACGAAACGTTCGTCGCCGCCCGCCGGCTCCAGGTCCGCGAGGCCGGTGCCGCCGCACCCGCGTTCGTGGTCACCCAGGCCCGGCCGCCGACCGTGCAACGTACCGGCACCGTCGTCGACATCGACGCCGGCACCGTCTGGATCCGCGGCGACCTGTTCGGCGGGCTGCCCGTCGACGCGTACGCCGGGCTGCTCGTCACCGGTGGGACGCTGACGCTGGGCACCGCGACGGTACCGGGCGACGTCGTCGAGGTGCCCGCGCCGCTGAGCGCCGTACTGCGACTCGACCCCGCACCCGACCCGCCGCCGGCCGGCGGCGTCGGCGGCTGCCACAGCGCCGGGACCGCCAGCACCCTGCCCACCTCGGTGACCTTCCGCTTCAGGTCCGGCGTAGTCGAGATCGTCGGCGACCCCGGCGCCGCCACGGCCTGGGGACAGCAGTTCCGGTTCGGCCCGGCCACCGGGGACCGGACGTTCGTCGAACAGCTCTGGACGCTGATGCTCGGCTACACCGTCGAACCGACCACCGTGGACGCCACCGGAGTCGGTGCCGACCCGGCCGGCAACCCGTTGACCGACTTCACCGGCACCGGCACCATCCGCGACGCCGGGCTCGGCCTGCCGGTCGTCGTCGTCACCGACCCGGCGATTCTCGGCGAGGCGTCCACTGCGGCGACCTGGCTGCTGCGGGTCACCGGCCTGGCCGCCCGCTGGTACGCCCCGGACCCGCGGGAACACCCGCTGGACAGCGCGTGGATGGTGATCGGTGCGTCCGCCGCGACGGTACTCGCCGACCCGTTCACCCCGCTGGGGCCGCCGGTCGCCCATGACATCCAGTTATGGGCGATCGCCGGCGGGGGCGGGCACCGGCTGCCCTGGCGGCAGACATACGACGAACCGTTCCGGCTGTTCTACCGGTGCCACGCCGTCGACGGCGAGCATCTGATGGTCACCGGCCGCAGCGAGGTGGCCCTGGACCGGCCGGTGACCACCGCCGGGCAGCCGGTGCCCACCCCGGGTGGTGTCGGCACTCTGCTGCTGCACCGCCGCGACGGCACCAAGTGCGACTACTCCGGATCGGTCAAGATCCAGGTCGATCTCTTCCTGATCCTTTCGATCAGCGCGTCCTACCAGGTCACCGAGACCGCTGCCCTGTGACGACCAGGTCGGCGAAGAAGGCGGACAGATGGCAACCTCGCACAACCTCACCCTGGTGCCGTACCTGCAGCGGTGGGACCACACCGGGCGGACGCTGACCGTACGGCTGCTGGTCGCCCCGGCCACCGACCCGCTCGCACCGCTGCTCGCCGCCCCGGCCGGCGTGCCGGCCTTCGTCGACGCACACCTCGCATTCGCGGTGTCCCTCTCGGACACAGTCGGGGCGCTGCCGCAGCGCGACCAGGTCGACCAGACCGTCGTGATGCCCGCCGCCCCGGCGACACAGCACGCCCCGCACGCCCGGAGCATCTTCACCGCGATCGGCGCGGCGCTGGAGATCCCGCCCGGCCCGGCCGGCGACATGTTCGCCCCGCAGCACCGCCGTCGGCGTCGGCAGCCGGCCCGGGAACTCCGCAGCTTGCGGGTTCATCCGGCCGTGCAGCTGACGTTGCCGGGTGGCTGGCTGGTGCTGCTGGTGGTGCAGTGGGTCGATGCTGCTCGGCCCAGTCAGTCCCAGGCTTGGCCGAGGGCGTGCAGTTGGTCGGCGTACTCGATGCGGTCCGGCCACGTCGTCGGCCAGGCCGCCGTTCCGTACGCCGCGCCGAGGAAGGCCCCGGCCAGACAGGCGATCGAGTCCGAGTCGCCGGAGGTGGCCGCCCCGCGGGCCAACCCGCCCACCGGGTCGTCGGCGTGCCACAGTGCGCAGAGCAGCCCGGTGGCCAGAGCCTCCTCCGCGATCCAGCCCTCCCCGGTGACCCGGCAGGCGTCGCCGCCGTCGTCCCCGGCGGCCAACGCCGAGTCGAGCCGGTCCAGTGCGTCGAGACACTCGTCCCAGCCCCGGGAGATGAACCCCGTCGGACTGTCCGTTCCCGGCCGCTGCCACAGCGGGCCGAGCCAGTCGTCGCGGTACACCTCCCGCTGCCCGCGACAGTGCTCACGCAGCAGGCCCGGCAGCGCCGGTAGCGGCGTACCCGCGCGCAGCAGCCGGACCGCGACGGCGGTCAACTCGCTCGCGGCCAGCGCGGTCGGGTGTCCGTGGGTCAGCCCGGCCTGCAGTTGCGCGACGCCGGCCACGGTGTCGTCGTCGTAGGCGTCGACCAGACCGACCGGGGCGACCCGCATGTTCGCCCCGCAGCCCTTCGACCCGGCTACGGTGGCCTGCTGCCAGGCCACCCCGGTGACCAGTTCGCCGCAGGCCCGCAGGCAGGTCATCCCCGGGGCCCGGTTGTTGTCCGGGCTGGCCGCCCAGGCCAGGAACCGGGCCCGGAGCAGCGGTTCCAGCCCGTCCGGGGTGGCGGCCGGGGCGTCATGCAGCGCCCAGCCGACCGCGAGGGTCATCTGGGTGTCGTCGGTGACCAGCGCCGGCTCGCCGGTCAGCTCACGCGGCCCGGCCTGGCCGTACCGGTGGTGAATCTCGGCGACCGTCAGAAACTCGGTCGGCTTGCCGAGTGCGTCACCGTACGCCAGCCCGAACAGGCACCCGGACGCCCGGTCACCCGCCGCGCTACCCACCGCCGTGTCACCCACCGCGACCTCCCCCGTCTCGTCCCGGTCGGCAGGCTAGTCGGGCCGGTCAACCGGCGTGCGTCCCACCCTCGGCACCCGGCACGACACCGGACGCCAGCAGATGCGCGCTCAACGCGCCGTCGATCGACGGCACCCAGACGTTCTGGCAGTACTGGAGCGTCCGGCAGCAGAAGCGCACCGGCGGCACCATCACCACCGCCAACCACTTCGACGCCTGGGCGCGCGCCGGGATACAGCTCGGCTCCAACCACAGCTACCAGGTGATGGCGACCGAGGGCTACCAGAGCCAGGGGAGCTCCGACATCAACGTCTGGGGGGCGGCAGCGGCAACCCCGGACCGTCCCCGACCGGCAACCCTGGCAACCCGGGTGACCCGGGCCAGAGCAACTGCACCGCCGTGCTGTCGGCCGGCCAGCAGTTCGGCGACCGGTTCAACCTCAACGTCTCGGTGCAGAACGTCAGCAACTGGACGGTCACCCTCAGCCTGCACGGCGGACAGAGCCTGCAGAACAGCTGGAACGCCTCGGTCAGCGGCACGACCGGGAACATCACCGCCAGGCCGAACGGTAGCGGTAACAACTTCGGAGTGACGATCATGCACGGCGGCAACTGGACCTGGCCGACGGTCACCTGTCGAACATGACCCCGACCGACCGTCGATAGCAACCACTGTCGACAGGAAACATCGTGGGCGGGTCGACCCTGCTGGGAGGGTCGGCCCGCCCCGGTGCGCGCCCCGGTCGCCCATCCGGTGGTCAACCCTTGACGCAGACCACCTGCCGCAGGTGCGCCACCACCTCGACCAGGTCGGCCTGCTCGGCGAGCACCTGGTCCAGGTCCTTGTACGCCGCCGGGATCTCGTCGACCACACCGGCGTCCTTGCGGCACTCCACCCCGGCGGTCTGCTCGGCCAGGTCGTCGACGGTGTAGGTCTTCTTCGCCTTCGACCGCGACATCCGCCGACCCGCACCGTGCGACGCCGAGCAGTACGCCGCCTCGCTGCCCCGACCCCGCACGATGTAGGAGCCGGTCCCCATCGACCCGGGGATGATGCCCAGTTCGCCCCGCCCGGCCCGGATCGCCCCCTTGCGGGTCACCAGCAGCGGCACCCCGTCGTAGACCTCCTCGGCCACGTAGTTGTGGTGGCAGGAGATCGGCTCGTCGAAGCGGACCGCCGGCACCGCCGTGCGCAGCACCCGGCAGAGCAGCGCCAGCATGACCGCCCGGTTGCGGGCCGCGTACTCCTGCGCCCAGGCCAGGTCCCGCCGGTACGCCGTCATCTCCGCCGTGTCGGCGAGGAAGACCGCCAGGTCGCGGTCGGGCAGGTCGGCGTTGTGCGGCAGCTTCCGGGCCGCCGCGATGTGCCGCTCGGCCAGCTCCTTGCCGATGTTGCGGGAGCCGGAGTGCAGCATCAGCCAGACTTGGCCGGCGTCCGGACCGCCCTGCTCGACGCAGACCTCGATGAAGTGGTTGCCGCCGCCGAGCGTGCCGAGCTGACGCTGCGCCCGGGACTCCAGCGCGGCGACCCCGGGGTGCAGGCCGGCGAAGCCGGACCAGAACCGGTCCCAGCCGGCGGTCGGCAGACCGTGCACCCGGCGCGGGTCGACCGGGGTGTCGCGGGCCTGGAAGCCGACCGGGACCGCGGCCTCGATCGCGGTACGCAGCGCGCCCAGGTCGTCCGGCAACTGCGCGTCGGTCAGGCTGGTCCGCACCGCGGACATGCCGCAGCCGATGTCGACGCCGACCGCCGCCGGGGCCAGCGCCTGACGCATCGCGATCACCGAGCCGACGGTGGCGCCCTTGCCGTAGTGCACGTCGGGCATCACCGCGACGCCGTGCACCCACGGCAGCGTGCCGATGTTGCGCAGCTGCTGGCTGGCGTGCGGCTCGATGGTCGCCGGATCGGTCCAGACCTTGACCGGGGCCCGGGTCCCGGGCAGCAGGGCATGACTCATCGGAAACTCCTCGGTAGGGGAAACGCGACGGTGATCCGGTGCCGGCCGGCGGCACCGGGAAGGGACCGGCGTGCATCGCCGGAGGGATCGGCGAGGATCAGCGGGACTGCCGGTGGGCGCGGCTCAGCCTCGTCGGGCGGTGGCAGGTTTCGCCAGCGGTCGCATCGGTCGCTCCTCGGTCGTCACGGTGCCGCTCACGCTAGCGGCCGCTGACCGGCGGCGACAATCGGATTGTCGTCGGTGCGGGCGCCCCGGGCGCGCCGGGAGGCGGCGTAGGTGACGGTACGGAGCCGTTGGATCAGCCCACCCGTTCGCAGCCGCAGCGGAGGGTGACCGGTCGGGTCGAAGGCGAGGGCGGCGTCAACGGCGGACGGCAGCGGCTCGCCGACGTCGATCCGACCGAACGTCCGCCAGTGACTGGTGGCGGTGGCCGCCGCCAGCCGCAGCACGATTGGGCGACGGGCGGCGACCTCGGCGAGCTGCTCGACCGCGCCGCCGAGGCGACCCGGGGCGGCCGGAAACGCGGCCAGGTAGATCCGGTGCCGACCGTGCCGCAACGACAGGATGCTGCCGTACGTGGTGGCGAAGTCGCGCCGGGGTAGCGGAAGGTGGCGCAGGACCGGCGCTCGGCCGGCGCTGGACACCAGCAGGTCGACCGGGCGGTCCGGGACCTGGATCCGGACCGCAAGGCCGAGGATGTCCGGCCAGCCGGGCGGGGTCGGGGTGCCCCGGGAGAACCGGATGACGGCCGGCCAGCGCCCCGCTGGCAGGAACCAGTCGGCGAGCGGGCCCCAGAGCTGGACCTCGCCGGTGAACGAGCAGCCGCGCGGGTGCAGCAGCCGACCGCCCCGCACATGCGCCAGCCAGGCTCCGAAGGTCACGGCGAAAGGCGTACCCAGGTTCGGGGCGATCTACCGCCGATGGTCGGCGTCAGGGCTGTCCGGCCGGTCTCCCGGCTGCTGCTCCCGGCGGCCGCCAGCTGCGGCGCTCACCGGCCGGCCGGGTCCGTTGCCAGGTCCGTCGCCGGGTCCGGCCGCGTCGGATCGGCGACCAGCAGGCATGCTGGAGCCTGTTGATCGTGCGGCGTCGCCGACGCGGGTGTCCGGTACAGGCCCTGCCCGGAGGCCACCGAGGCGGGCGGTCGGGTCACCGCCGACCCGGACACCCGCCAGATTGAGATCGTGCTCAGCGCGTAAGGAGAATCCCGACATGTCCGTATCATTACCGTCCGGCCCTGTCTTTCCCGGCAACTTCCTCTGGGGTACGGCGACCGCCTCGTACCAGGTCGAGGGGGCCGCTGCGGTGGACGGCCGCACACCGTCCATCTGGGACACCTTCGCGCACACCCCCGGTCTGGTCACCAACGGCGACACCGGTGACGTGGCCTGCGACCACTACCACCGGCTGGAGGAGGACCTGGACATCCTCGCCGAGCTCGGCGTCGGCGCGTACCGGTTCTCGATCTCCTGGTCCCGGGTGCTGCCAGGGGCCGGCAGCCAGCTCAACCAGCGGGGCGTGGACTTCTACTCGGCGCTGGTCGACGGGCTGCGGGCCCGGGGGATCGCGCCGGTCGCCACCCTCTACCACTGGGACCTGCCGCAGGAGCTGGAGGACGCCGGCGGCTGGCCGCACCGGGACACCGCCGAGCGGTTCGCCGAGTACGCCGGCCGGATGGGCGAGGTGTTCGGCGACCGGGTGCACACCTGGATCACCCTCAACGAGCCGTGGTGCTCGGCGTACCTGGGCTACGGCTCCGGCGTGCACGCCCCGGCGCGTACCGAGCCGGCCGCCGCGCTGGCCGCCGTGCACCACCTCAACCTCGGCCACGGTCTGGCGGTACGCGCGCTGCGGGCGGGCATCGACCCGGCGGCCCGGGTCAGCGTGACGTTGAACCTGCACCACGTGCGGGGCGAGTCGCCCGGCGACGCCGAGGCGGTACGCCGGATCGACGCGCTGGCCAACCGGGCGTTCCTCGGGCCGATGCTGGACGGGGCGTACCCACGGGACCTGATCGACGACACCGCGGCGGTGACCGACTGGTCGTTCGTGCGCGACGGCGACGAGGCGGCCGCGCACGCCCCGCTGGACCTGCTCGGGGTGAACTACTACAACCCGGTGCTGGTCCGCCAGTGGGACGGGGTGTCGCCACGGTCGACCGCCGACGGGCACGCCGACGGGGCGGCCTCGCCGTGGATCGGTGTCACCGACGTCGAGTTCGTCACCCAGCCCGGCCCGTACACCCAGATGGGCTGGAACATCGACGAGACCGGGCTGACCGAGCTGCTGCTGCGGCTGCACCGCGACTACCCGGGGCTGCCGATGATGATCACCGAGAACGGGGCGGCGTTCGACGACGTGCTCGACGACGACGGCCGGGTCCGTGACCCGCGCCGGGTCGACTACCTGCACCGGCACCTGACCGCGGTGGCCGAGGCGATCGACGGCGGCGCCGACGTGCGCGGGTACTTCGTGTGGTCGCTGATGGACAACTTCGAGTGGGCGCACGGGTTTGGCAAGACGTTCGGCATCGTGCACGTCGACCGGCAGACGATGCGGCGTACCTGGAAGGAGAGCGCGCACTGGTACCGGCGGGTGGTGGCCGCTAACGCGCTGCCGACCGCCCGCTGATCGGGCCGGTCGGCCCGGTGGTGCCGGTCGCCCCGGCACTGCCGGCCAGCCGCTGACCGCGAACTGCCCGGATTCGGTTCACCTATCGACCTGATAATTCCGATCGACATGCTAGACATTGCCGGTCCGGTCCGGCACCCTCGACAGGGTGGACTGGGTATTGGTGCTGGCCGGTTGCGGCATCGGGATCATCGTCGGGCTGACCGGCATGGGCGGCGGGGCGCTGATGACCCCGATGCTGGTGATCTTCTTCGGCGTGCCGCCGCTCGCCGCCGTCTCCAGCGACCTGGTGGTCAGCGCGGTGATGAAACCGGTCGGCGGGCTGGTGCACATCCGGCGGCGTACCGTGCACTGGTCGCTGGTCGGCTGGCTCTGCCTGGGCAGCGTGCCGAGCGCGTTCGCCGGCGTCCTGCTGCTGCGCTCGCTCGGCGACGGCGAGCGACTGCAGCAGGGCATCAAGGTGGCGCTCGGGGTGGCGCTGGTACTGGCCGCCGCTGGTCTGGTCTTCCGCACCTACACCCGGATGGCCGAGCACGCCACCCGCCGCCGGGCCGGCGCCGCAGACCATCGCGCGGATGATGCCGCACCGGCCGAGCCGGCGCTGCGGGCCCGGCCGCTGCCCACCGTGCTGATCGGTGCCGTCGGCGGTCTGATCGTCGGGATGACCAGCGTCGGCTCCGGTTCGCTGATCATCATCGCGTTGCTGATGCTCTACCCGCTGCTGCGGCCCGCCTTTCTCGTCGGCACCGACCTGGTGCAGGCGGTACCGCTGGTGATCGCCGCCGCCGTCGGGCACCTGCTCTTCGGTGACTTCCGCCTCGACCTGACCACCTCGCTGCTGCTCGGCGCGGTGCCCGGCGCGTGGCTCGGCGCACAACTGTCGTCGCGGGCACCCGGCGGCCTGGTCCGCCGGGCGTTGACCCTGGTACTGCTGGCCAGCGCCATGAAACTGCTCGGCGTGCCGGACATCCCGCTGCTGGTGGCCCTCGCCGCCGTCGTGGTCGCCGGGTCACTCGGCTGGATGGCCGCCCGCCGCCGGCACGGCCTGCCCGCGCTGGCCCGTACCGAGCTGCGTGAGCCGGACCGGCCGGCCGACCGGTCCGAACCGCTGCGGGTCGGCGGCCGGTGACGGTCAGAACACCGTCCCGATCAGTGGTCTGCAGCCAGCGGCGCAGGTTGATCATGATGGTGGTTCTGCGGCGGCGACCTGCCCGCCGGCCGCGCCCGGCGGCTGCCACAGTTGCTCCGCCGGTGCGGTACCGCACCCCGTTAGCGCCGTCGTCAGCACCACACTCCGCAGCGGCTGATCTCGCCTCGAACGCACCTGCTTTTCTCTGCCCCGTCCCGTCCACAACGGCTACCCGACACAGTTACGGTTCGGGCCGCCGGCTGACACTATGTCCAGATGGACTCTCGGCGACATCCACTCACCGTGCCGCGGTCCAAGCGGATCCGGCTGGTGGTCGACAGCGACGCGCGCAATGAGGCCGACGACCAGTACGCGATCGTGCACGCACTGCTCACCCCCCGGTTCGACGTGCGCGGGCTGGTCGGCGCGCACTTCGGCGTCCGAAACGGCCTGGACACCGCTGCCGCCAGCGTCGCCGAGATCCACCACCTGCTGGAGCTGATGCGACTGCCGGCTCCGCCGCCGGTGGCCGCTGGGGTCAGCCGTCCGCTGCGGGACGCGGTCGGCGGAGCACCCGGGGTCGACCTGATCGTCGCCGAAGCCATGCGCGACGATCCACTGCCGCTGTTCGTGGCCTTTCTCGGGCCGCTGACCGATCTCGCCGCCGCGCTGCGGGTCGAGCCGAGGATTGCCGGGCGGTTGACCGCCGTCTGGATCGGCGGTGGCCCGTACCCGGACGGTGGTGCCGAGTTCAACCTGGGTAACGACGTCGACGCCGCCAACGAGGTGTTCGACTCCGAGGTGGAGCTGTGGCAGATCCCCAACGCGGCGTACGGCATGATGCGGGTCGGTCTCAGCGAACTCGCGGTCCGGGTGGCGCCGCGTGGGCCGGTCGGTGCGTACCTGTTCCGGCAACTCGTCGAATTCAACGACGCGATGGGTGACAATGCGAACTGGCCGGCAGGGGAGTCGTGGGTCCTCGGCGACTCCCCTGCCGTCGGGGTGCTGCTGGACGAGCACTGGATGGATCACCGCCAGATTCCGGCACCGATCGTCCGGCCCGATCTGAGCTATCAGCACCGGCAGGACCGCTCGCGGACGATTCGGGTCTACCACCGCGTGGACTCCCGGTTCGTGCTGGAGGACCTGTACGCGAAGCTGACCCTCGCGTACGGCTGAAGACGTTGGCTAAGGTCGATCCGATGCACCGGATCGACGACACGGCGCCAGCGGCGCGCTGGGAAGACGCGTTCCTCACCGGCAACGGCGAGTACGGGCTGATGGTGTACGGCGACCCGACCGCCGAACGGATCGTGGTCGACCATCACCGGTTCGTGCTGCCCAACGGCACCCGCGGCCTGCGGCCACCGGAGCTGGCGGGGGTCATCGAGCAGGTCCGGGACCTGATCCTGGCCGGCCGACGGACCGAGGCCGGTCGGCTGCTCGCCGCCGGCCGGCAGCTGGAGTGGACCCAGTCGTTCCACCCCGGCTACGCGCTGACCGTCGACGACCTGACCGTCGACGCGCCGGCTGGCCGGGCCGCCGAGCCGGCGCCGCTGCCCGCCGACTACCTGCGTACCACTGACTTCACCACCGGTGAGATCACCGTGCGGTGGGCCGGCGGCGGAACCCGGCAAGCCTTCGTCTCCCGCGCGGACCGGGTCGCCGTGGTCCGGCTGGCTGCCGGCCCATGCCTGCTCGGCGCGACCGGCGACCTGCCCGGCCGGCCGGCCGACGTCAGCTACGACATCACCGCCTACCGGCGCGACGGGTACGCGTTCCTGCGGGTCCGGGGCAGCTATCCGGCCGGCCTCGGGGCGTACGGCTTCGAAGGACTGACCCTGGTGACCGGCGACACCGAGATCCTCGGCGACCGGATCCTGATCGGCGGGGACGCGCTGGCGCTGACCGTGCTGGACCGCTACGACGCGCCGGGCTGGGGCACCGGGGTGCTGCACGCGCGGCTCGCCGGGCTGGCCGATCAGCAGCCGGGCGCCGACTACCAGCGGCTGCTGGTTCGGCACGTCGCCCTGCACCGGCCGATGTACCAGCGGGTCGAGCTGCGGTTGCGGGTCGACGAGGCCGACCGGCGCCGTCCGGTCGGTGAGCTGCTCGACGCCCAGCGCGCCGACGACCAGCGACTGTCACCGGCGCTGCTGGAACGGCTGTTCCACGCCGGCCGGTACCTGCTGATCAGCTCCAGCGGGGCGCTGCCGCCCCGGCTGACCGGGCTCTGGCTCGGCTCCTGGGACGCCGCCTGGGCCGGCGACTTCACCACCGACGCCAACCTGAATTTGCAGTTGTCCGGGGCGAACATCGGCGCGCTGCCGGAGGTGACCGCTGCGCACCGACGGTTGATCGCCGGCCAGGTCGACGACTGGCGACGCAACGCGCGGGCGGTGTACGGCGGCCGAGGCCTGCTCGCGCCGGGGCGCACCGACGGCGAACACGGGCACCTGTTCCACTTCTGCGACGAGTGGCCCTGGCCGGCCTGGCTGCCCGGCGCGCACTGGCTGCTGTACCCGCTGTGGGAGCACCACCTGGTCACCGGGGAGCCGCTGGGGGAGGTGGCCGGTTGGCTGGTCGAGGCGGCCGAGTTCTTCGAGGATTTTCTGACCCGGGTCGACGACGACGGCCGGTACATGATCGTGCCGTCGTTCTCCGCCGAGACCGGGCCGCCCGACGAGCACGACGAGCCGGTCTACCCGGCGGTGAACGCCACCATGGACATCGCCGCCGCCCGGCACGCGATGCGGGTCGCGGGCGGGTTGACCGGTGCGCCCCGGTGGGCCGATCTGGCCGCGCGGCTGCCCGGATACCTGGTGGACGAGCGGGGCGCGCTGGCCGAGTGGGCGTGGCCCGGATACCGCGCCGACGACGACCACCGGCACATCAGCCACCTCTACCCGGTCTGGCCGCTGCACGAGATCACCCCGGACGGCACCCCGGAGCTGGCCCGCGCGGCCCACCGGGCACTGGCGGTACGCGGCGACGAGAACCTGTCCGCGCACGGCAGCCTGCACCGTGCGCTGGTCGCCGCCCGGCTGCGCGACGCCGACCGGGCCGCCGCCAACCTGCGGAAGATCATCTGCGCGGACATGTTCTTCCGGTCGTTGATGAGCGCCCACAACCCGGGTCTGCAGACGTACAACGCCGACGCCGTGCACACGCTGCCCGGCGTCCTGATCGAGATGCTGGTCGATTCGCGCCCCGGGTCGCTGCACCTGCTGCCGGCCTGGCCGGGCGAGCTGCCCGGCGGCACCCTGCGCGGGGTTACCTGCCGGGGCCGGATCACCGTCGAGGAGCTGACCTGGGACGCCACGACGCTGCGGGTCCGGCTCCGCTCGGCGCTCAGCCAACAGGTGGCAGTACGCAGCCCGTACGGTGCGAGGGCGGTGGACCTGCCCGCCGATGAGCCGGTGGAGCTTTCCCTGCATACTTAGGCGATGCTTACCTCACTTCGGGCCGGTCGGGGTGAGCGTGTCGGACGGGATGTTACCCAAAGTGGTCGTAGCTTTACGACACGTCGGCGGCTTGGTGGGCTGCTCGTTGCCGTACTGCTGCTGGCCCTGACCGTCTTCGCCAGCCTCGCCCTCGGATCCCGCGACATCGCGCTGCCGGTGGTGGTCGAGGCGCTGGTCGACCGCGACCCGGCGGTCAACGACCACGTGGTCATCTGGGACCTGCGGCTGCCCCGGACCGTGATCGGACTGCTCGCCGGTCTGGCACTCGGACTTTCCGGCGGGCTCATGCAGGGACTGACCCGGAACCCGATCGCCGACCCTGGGCTGCTCGGCATCAACGCCGGAGCCTCGCTCGCCGTCGTCGTCGCGATCACCTGGCTCGGCATCGGCACCACCGCCGGCTACATCTGGTTCGCGTTCGGCGGCGCGACCCTCGCTGCGCTGCTCGTCTACGGCATCGGGTCGATGGGCGGCGACGGCGCGACTCCGGTGAAACTCGCCATCGCCGGCTCGGCGCTCACCGCCGTGCTCACCTCGCTGATCACCCTGGTGCTGCTGACCAACCTGCAGACCCTGGAACGCTACCGGTTCTGGCAGGTCGGCTCGCTGGTCGGGCGGGACCTCGACACCGCCCGTACGGTGCTGCTGTTCATCGCCGTCGGCACCCTGCTGGCGCTGGTCTCCGGCCGGGTGCTCAACGCGCTCAGCCTCGGCGACGACGTCGCCCACGGGCTCGGCCAGCACGTGGTTCGGGACCGGGCGGTCATCATGACCGCGACCGTGTTGCTCTGCGGCTCGGCGACGGCGCTCACCGGACCGATCGTCTTCGTCGGGCTGGTCGTGCCGCACGCCGCCCGCTGGGTGACCGGGCCGGACTACCGGTGGATCCTCGCGTACAGCGCGGTGCTCGGTGCCGCTTTGCTGATCGCGGCCGACGTGCTCGGCCGGCTGGTCGCCCCGCCCGGTGAGGTCGAGGCCGGCCTGGTCGTCGCCTTCCTCGGCGCACCGGTGCTGATCGCCCTGGTCCGCCGCTCCCGATTGGCCAGCGTGTGACCGCCGGTCTCGGGCTTCCCGCGCTGGGCCGGCTGCGGCGTCGCCAACGCCGCCGGACCACCGTCGTGCTGGCCGGGTTGGTCGGGGTCGTCGCCGTCTTCGCCCTGCTCAGCCTCGGTCTCGGTGCCTACCGGATCTCGGTGGACGGGGTATTCCGCACGCTGATCGGGCAGGGCGACGGCCGCGACGACTTCATCATCCTCAGCCTGCGGCTGCCCCGACTGGTCGCCGGGATTCTGGCCGGTGCCGCGTTCGGCCTGGCCGGTGGCATCTTCCAGACCCTGCTGCGCAACCCGCTGGCCAGCCCGGACATCATCGGCGTCACTGGCGGGGCCAGCGCCGCCGCGGTGTTCGCGCTGGTCATGCTGGGCGCCGGCAGCCTCGGCGTGTCGGTCGCCGCGTTCGTCGGTGCGGCCGGTACGGCGACCGCCGTCTACCTGCTCTCCTGGCGGGGCGGGCTGACCGGGTACCGGTTCGTGCTGGTCGGCATCGCCGCCGCGTTCATGGCGCACGGTGTCCTCGGCTACCTGCTGACCCGGGGGGAGGTACGCGAGGCGCAGATGGCATTGTCGTGGATGGTCGGCAGCCTGGGCAGCGCCCGTTGGCCGGAGATCGCCGTCCTGGCGACGTTGCTCGGCGTGCTGACCCCGGCGCTGTTGGCGTTGCGTCCGGCGCTCGGGCTGCTGCAGTTCGGCGACGACACCGCAACCGGCCTGGGGGTGCGGCTGGAGCGCAGCCGGATCAGTCTGCTGGCGATCGCGGTGGCCCTCGCCGCGGTGGCGACCGCGGTGACCGGGCCGATCGCGTTCGTGGCGTTCGTCGCCATGCCGATCGCCCGGCGGATGATGCGTTCCGGCGCCCCGGTGCTGCTGCCCGCCGCTCTGGTCGGAGTGGTGGTGGTGACCGGGGCGGACCTGGTCGCCCAGCACCTGCTGCCCGGCAACATCAAGACCCCGGTCGGCATCGTCACCGCGGTGATCGGCGGGCCGTACCTGCTGTGGTTGCTCGCCACCGCCGGCCGGAATCACGGCTCGGTAACCAGGATTACATAGGCTAGCCAAACCTAACTTAGCCGTGGTTGCATGTGCTGACCTTCGCGGACGACCCCGCGCTCGTAGGAGAGACAGTGATCAGCAGAGAACTCAGCCGCGTCCTTTTCGCCGCTCCGCTTGCCCTCGCCATCGGCCTGACCGCGTGCGGTTCCGGCGACGACTCCAGCGCCGATGACCCCGCGACCGGTGGCAGCTCGGCCGGTTTCCCGGTGACCATCGAGCACGCCCTCGGTGAGACCACTATCGAGGACACTCCGACCCGGGTGGTCGCCTGGGGATGGGGCAGCGCCGACGCCGCCATCGCGCTCGACGTGGTGCCGGTGGCCATCCCGTTCCAGAGCTACGGCGGTGACGCCAACGGCGTACTGCCGTGGATCGCCGAGAAGCTCGACGAGACCGGCGCCGAGGTGCCCACCGTACTGCCGGACGCCCAGGATCCGCCGTTCGACGAGATCGCCGCAGCCGACCCGGACCTGATCCTCGCCGTCTACTCCGGCATCGACCAGGAACAGTACGACCTGCTCAGTCAAATCGCGCCGACGGTCGCCTACCCGGGCGAGGCGTGGGCCACCCCGTGGCGTGACCTGGTCACCACCGTCGGCACCGCGCTCGGCAAGAGCGACGAAGCACAGGCGCTTCTGGACGACATCGACGCGCGGGTCGCCAACAAGGCTGAGGAGAACCCGCAACTGGCCGGCAAGAGCGTCGCCATGGTCTGGGACTCCGCCGGCACCTTCTACGTCTACAAGGAGGCCGACCCGCGGGTCGAGTTCGCCCTCGACCTCGGGATGACCGGCGCGCCCAGCGTCAACGACCTCGGCACCGACGAGTCGACGTTCTACTTCACCATGAGCTACGAGCAACTCGACCAGCTCACCTCGGACGTGCTGGTGTCGTTCGCCACCACTCAGGAGGAACAGGACGCGTTCCTGTCCTCGCAGGCCGCCCAGACCATGCCGCAGATCCGGTCCGGGGCGGTCGCCTCGCTGGTCGGTGCCGAGTTCATCGCCTCGGTGTCGCCGCCCACCGCGTTGTCGGTCACCTGGGGCCTCGACGAGTACGTCGCCGCACTCGCCGAAGCCGCCGACAAGGTCGACGCCGCTTCCTGAACGGCTACCCGGCCCGGGTCGGTTCGCCTGACCCGGGCCGGCCCGGCCCCCCGGGTCAGAGCTCGTAGTGCCAGATGCTGATCGCGTCGGCACCCAGCCGGCAGACGATCGTGCCGCGGTCGCCGACACAGCCGCCGACCGGTCCGGGAACGCTACCGACCATGCGTACCGTCTCCGGACCGGCCGGCGCCAGTACCGCAAGCCACGCCGGTCCGGTCTCGGTCAGCTGCCGGTAGCCGACGAACGTCGCGTCGCCGCGCCCCTCCAACTCAATCTCCCAGGCGCTCAACGGCAGCAGGGTCCGCCCGGTCCGCGGGTCGATGATCCGCCCGCTGCCCGAACCTGCCTCGGCGCTGGCATCCGCCACCGCCACCGACGCGGGATACCCGCGACCGTCGCCGTCCGCTGCGGCGCCGGACCCGCCGTCGGCCGAGACGCTGTACGCCACCAGGTAGCTGTCGAAGTCGACCACCAGGTCAGCCGGCACCCGCCACACCGTCCGGCCGGTCAACGGGTCGACCGCCTCGATCCGGGTGTCGTCCGGGAAGCAGATCAGCTCGCCGCACCCGGTGATCCGGCCCGGTCCGTACCGCACCGGCCGGTGCCACAGCTGCCGCAACGTCGCCGGGTCGTAGCCGGTGACCCCCAGCTCACCGCCGCGCCACTGGCGCAGCAGCAGCGTGCCGGCCATGGTGTCCGGCCGGGACACCTCACCCAGATCGGCGGTACGCAGCATCGTGCCGTCGCGCCCGTCGCGTACCTGGGCCCGGCCGTCGGTGCCGACCAGCAGCGCCTGCCCGGCGGTCCCGGCCAGCACCTCGGTCGGCACGGACAGGTCGGCCCGCCACAGCTCGTCGCCGGTCGCCACGTCGACCGCACGCAGCGTCGACGAGGTGGCGCCGGCGTCGTCCGGCTCGTCGATCAGCGCGGTACGCCCGTCGTCGGTCAGCACCAGCCCGTCCGGTGCCACCCACCGGGTCTGCCCGGTCTGCGCGTCCAGGATGACCGTCGAGCCGGTGCCGGGACCGGACCTCGGGTCGACCAGCACCACGTCACCGGTCCGGCGCACCTGGCGCAGCCGCCAACTCGCCGAGTCGAACGGTACCGTCCACCGCAGCGCGCCGTCCGGTACGCCGTACGCGGACAACTGCCAGGTGGTCGCCGCGCCCTGCGCGGCAGCCGAGGTGACCAGCAGCCGGTCCCCGGCGAGCACGATGTCCCGGGCCTTCACCTGATGGCTGGCGACCTGGACGAGCAGCGGGCCGCTGGGCGGGGCCGCGCCGGACAGGCCGGCCAGCAGCGCCAGGCCGGCGACGGCGGCGAGCGGACGGGCCCGGCCGGCGGCCAGCCGTACCCGTCGTGGTGTCCGCCACCAGCGTCCGGCCGGTGCCTGCGGCGGCGCCTCGGGGTGGCTGGCCAGACCCAGCTCGATGACCATGTGCTCCACACTCTTCCCTGTCGCGGCCGGTGTCCAGCGGCGGGCGCGACGTGCCCGTCGACCATAATTACGGCATGGACGACGCCCCGGCTCATCCGACCCGTCGAACCAGGTGGCTGCGCCGCAAACTGGTTGTCTGCGCGGCGGCGGCGGTCACGGTCGCGCTGCTGGTCACCGGCAGCGGCTACTGGGTCCGCGCGTCGGCGGCCGAGCATGTCTACGAGCTGGCCGACGTGCCGGCCGCTCCGGTCGCCCTGGTGCTCGGGGCGCAGGTCCGGCCGGACGGCACGCCGTCGGAGTTCCTGGCCGGTCGGCTGGAGGTGGCCCGGCGGCTGGTCGAAGCCGACCGGGTCCGGGCGGTGCTGGTCTCCGGCGACCATCGGGAGTGGGACTACGACGAGCCGGGCGCGATGCGGCGCTGGCTGATCGATCGTGGCGTGCCGGCGGACCGGATCGTGCAGGACCACGCCGGTCTGGACACCTACGACTCGTGCCTGCGGGCGCGCCGCGTCTTCGGCGTGGAGCAGGCGATCGTGGTGACGCAGAGCTTCCACATCGAGCGGGCGGTCACGGTCTGCCGGCGGGTCGGCGTGGACGCGGTCGGCGTCGGTGACGATTCGGTACGCCGCTTCGAGCGGGCCTGGCGCTGGGGTGCGTTCCGGGAACGGTTTGCCTCGGTCAAGGCCGCGTACGACGTGCTGGTGGGCCGGGATCCGGCGCTGCCCGGCCCACCCGAGACCAGCCTCGACGACGCCCTGCGCGACTAACGGCATATATGTCGGTTTTGGGTTGCACTTCTTGCGCTTTCGCGCGATGCTGATGGTCTGAGAGCGTAGAGGAGGGCCATGAACGGGGATGCGATTGTGCCCGGTCTGGACGAGCGCGCGGAGCTGGCGCGACTTGCTGATCTGCTCGAGACGGCCGAGGGACGTGAGCTGGCGCTGGTTCGCGACGGCATCGAGACGGAGCTTCCCGGGTCGATGCGCGAGGTATTCGCGCGTCTGGTGCAGGTGCTTGCCTCTGGGAGGGGCGTGGCAATTGTGCCGGTCGACCAGGAGTTGACCACAAGAGAAGCGGCTGAGCTGCTCGGTGTGTCCCGGCCGACTCTCATCAAGCTGCTGGACGATGGGGAGATCCCCTATTCCAGACCCAACTCCTCCCGGCGGATTCCGCTAGGTGGTCTGCTCGCTTACAAGCAACAGCGGAGCCACGCGCGACGCCAACTGCTAGCCGAGATGACTGCGGATGCGGTGGATTCCGGGATGTACGGCACTCCGGCAAACTCTGACGAGCGTGACGTCGCGTAGCGTGCCGCTCACCGCTATCCTGGATGCCAACGTCCTCATCCCCATTGCTCTGTGTAATCTGTTACTCCGGCTCGCGGAGGAAGAGCTCTACGTCCCGCGTTGGTCGAACCTGATCCTCGATGAGGTGCGCCGGAACCTGCCGATGCAGCCGTCGGACGCGGTCGAGCGCCGAATTGTCTTCATGAACGCCGCATTCGGCGATGCAATGGTACGGGATTTCGACTAGCTGGCAGAGGTTCGAGTGGAACTGTTGCTCCGGTCCGGTGACGGTTTCAGTGGAACAGTTCGTGCAGCCAGCGCAACTGTCTGCGGACCTGCTCCGACTCACCGCCTTCGTGGCCGTTGAACGGATACGGGTGAATCTCCCGAGCCGGTGGCTCCAAACGCCCGTTTCCGGCGCCGTACTGGTTGTACGCGGCGAAAACCGTGCTCGGTGGGCAGGTGGTGTCGCGCAGCCCGATACCGAAATGCGCCGGAGCCACCGCGGTGCGGGCGAACGACACTCCATCGAAGTAGGACAGGGTGCGGCGTACCGCCGGCTCGGCGTCGCGGTGCACGGCGAGGTACCGGGCGATGTCGCCGTACGGCTCGTTGTCGGTGATCTCGATCGCCCGCTGCCAGTGGCAGCCGAACGGCGCGGTGCAGATCAGCGCGGCCAGGTCGTCGACCAGGCCGGCGACCGCCAGGGCGAGCCCGCCGCCCTGGCTGTTGCCGGCCGCGACCACCCGGGACGGATCGACGCCGGGCAGCGCACGCACCGCAGCCACCGCGCGGACCGCGTCGGTGATCAGCCGGCGGTAGTAGTAGTCGGCCGGGTCGAGGATCCCCCGGGTCACCGGCCCGGGGCCGCCGGCCGTGGCGGGGTGCGGATCCGGGGTGTCCCCGCCGTTGCCGTACTGGTCGCCCTGGCCGCGGGTGTCCATCAACAGGTGCGCGTAGCCGGCGACCGGCCAGATCAGCCGTTCATGCGGCAGGCCCCGGCCCCGCCCGTAGCCGAGATACTCGACGACCGCCGGCAGCGGCCTGTCCACCCCGGCCGGGCGGGTGTACCAGGCGTTGACCGGGTCGCCGCCGAACCCGCGCAACGTCACCTGCCAGGTGTCCAGTAGGCGCAGGTCCGTTGGCTCCAAGCGGACGTCGATCAGCACCTCACGGCTGGCGGCATCGTCCAGGGTCGACTTCCAGAACATCGCGAAGTCGGCTGGTTCGACCACAGATGGGTTGTACGTCGCAAGTTGCGGCAACGGCAGATCAAACGAGGGCATTGAATCTCCCAGGAGACAGATGCACGGTGGACAAATGCTCAGGCAGGCGGTGGCGGGGCGGTACTCTCCCGGATCACCAACTCGGTGACCAGGTCGATGCGGCTGGTCGACAACTCGGCACCGCGGGCCAGGTCCAGCAACATCTGCGCGGCGGTGCCGGCCATGTCGCGCAGCGGCTGGTTGACGGTGGTCAGCGCGGGCACCGTCCAGGCGGCGACCGGCACATTGTCGTACCCGATCACCGACAGGTCGTGTGGGACATCCAGGCCGAGTTGGCGGGCTGCCCGGAGCACGCCCAGCGCCTGCATGTCGGATCCGGCGAAGATCGCGGTCGGCCGGTCCGGGCGGTCCAGCAGTGCCATCCCGTGGGCGAAGCCGGCGTCGACGTAGAAGTCGCCGTGCCGGACAAGGTCGGCCGCGACCGGCAGGCCGGCCTCGTCGTGGGCCGACCGGAATCCGGCGGTACGGGCCTGAGCGCACAGTACGTCCCGTGGCCCGGAGATGATGGCGATCCGTCGATGCCCGAGCTGCAGCAGGTGCCGGGTGGCGATCAGCCCGCCGTTCCAGTTGTTGGATCCGACGGTCGGCACTGACGCCGACGTGGCGCTGTCGGTGTCGATCACCACGAAGGGAATGAGCTGGCGGGCGAGTAGTTCCTGCTGCCGCTCGGTGAGGTGGCACAGGACGAAGAGCACGCCGAGCGGGCGCCGGACCACCGCGCCGTCGAGCCAGTCCTCCGACGGGCTGTGCCGGCCGCCGAGCTGGGTCAGGTTGAGACCGATGCCGGCGGCGCTGGCGATGGTCTCCACCCCGTGGATGATTTCCATCGCCCAGAGTGAGTCGAACTCGTGGAAGACCAGGTCGATCTGGTCGTGCCGGATCGGCGGGCGTCGGGCCCGCCGCCGGTACTGGTGCCGGGCCAGGCTGGCCTCCACCCGGGCCCGGGTCTGCGGCGCCACGTCTGCCTTACCATTGAGAACCTTGGATACGGTGGTGATCGAGACGCCGACCTCGTCGGCGATGGTGGAGATGGTCGTCGGAGACGGCGGGTCGGTGGTCGGGACGGGTGTGGGAGTCGACGGTGCTGGGGGCAGCGGCGGCGCTTCTGTCATGCGTACCTCACGTAAGGTAACCGAAACTTCCGGTGCTGAACCTGCTGGTAACCCGGGGTCAGTGTGTGTCAGGGGTGGCGATGAGTAGGGCTTTGGTGACATCTGGGCGTCGTCAAGCGCACTCTATGCAGTTGAAGGTTCGGTTCAGTGACCCTTGACACACCATGCCGGGGAGTTTAGGTTCCCCGCAAGGTAACGCACATATTTCCGAAAGTTTCGAGGAATGTGTCCCGCGGGGCGTTCCCTGCTGCCGGCAGGGGGCCGGTGGCGGGCCGGACGTGAGGGGTGGCAACTGGGATGAGCACACCCAGCACGGTCGATGCGTCGCCGCAGGCGCAGGTGCCCTTGCCGCCGGTCGGCGACCTACCGCGACGCGGCCGGAGTCGGACCCGTACCTGGCGGCGGGCGCTGCGCCGCGACTGGCAGCTCTACTCACTGGTCGTCCTGCCGCTGGTCTTCTTCCTGATCTTCCGCTATCTGCCGATGCTGGGAAACGTCATCGCGTTCCGCCGGTTCCAGCCCGGCGGCAGCGTCTTCGGTGAGTACTGGGTCGGCCTGCGCTACGTCCGGATGTTCCTCGCCGACCCCACGTTCTGGCAGGTCTTCACCAACACCCTGATCCTCGGCACGCTCACCCTGGTCGTGGTGTTTCCACTGCCGATCGTGCTGGCCCTGCTGCTCAACGAGGTCCGCGCCCGCCGGGTGAAGCGGTTCGTCCAGTCGGTGTCCTACCTGCCGCACTTCCTGTCGATCGTGATCGTCGCGGCGATGGTGATGCAGATCCTCTCGGTCGACGGCACGGTCAACTCGATCATCCGGGCGTTCGGCGGTGACGCGATCCCGTTCCTGCAGCAGCCGGGCTGGTTCCGCACCATCTACGTCTCCTCCGAGGTGTGGCAGACCGTCGGCTGGGGGACGATCCTCTACCTGGCCGCCCTCACGACGATCGACGAGGACCTCTACGAGGCGGCCCGGATCGACGGGGCGAACCGGTGGCGGCAGACCTGGCACGTGACGCTGCCCGGCATCCGGCCCACCATGATCACCCTGCTGATCCTCAACATCGGCACCTTCATGGCGGTCGGCTTCGAGAAGATCCTGCTGCTGTACAACCCGCTGACCTACCCCACCGCCGACGTCATATCGACGTACCTCTACCGGATGGGTGTCGTTTCCAGCAACTTCAGCTACGCCGCCGCCATCGGCCTGTTCGAGGCGCTGATCGGGCTGACCCTGGTGCTGTCCGCCAACCTGATCGCCCGTCGCACGGTGGGGACAAGCCTGTGGTGACCGTCGACGCCTCCCGCAAGCTGTTCCAACCGACCCGACGCCGCCCCCGACGGCCCGACGACACCCGCGGCTACCAGATCTTCCGGGCGGTCAACGGCATCATCCTGACCGGCGTCGTGATCGTCACGCTCTACCCGTTCGCCAACATCGTCGCCCGATCGCTCAGCGACGAGGGCTACATCCGATCCGGCCAGGTCAACATCATCCCGCGCGGGTTCAACCTGGACACCTACCGGTTGGTGATGTCCGACTCGATGTTCTGGACCAACTACCGTAACACCATTGTCTACACGGTCACCGCCACCGTCATCTCAATCGTGCTAACCACCTGCTACGCCTACGTCCTGTCCAAAAAGGATCTGAAGGGTCGGGGCGCGCTGGTCGGTATCGCCGTCTTCACCATGTTCTTCTCCGGTGGCCTGATCCCCAACTACGTGCTGATCACCAGCCTCGGGCTGAAGAACAGCATCTGGGCGATCGTGCTGCCGAACGCGATCAACGTGTTCAACCTGCTGGTCATGAAGGCCTTCTTCGAAAGCCTGCCAACCGAGTTGGAGGAAGCTGCCGCCGTCGACGGGCTCAACACGTACGGCATCCTCTGGCGCATCGTCATCCCGCTGTCAAAGGCGATCATCGCCACGATGGTGCTCTTCTATGCGGTCTCGTTCTGGAACTCGTGGTTCACCGCGTTCCTCTACATGGACCGCTCCGAACTCTTTCCGGTGACCGTCTACCTGCGCAATCTGATCGCCGGGGCAACCACCGCGACCTCCACCGGAAGCAGCAGCGACAGCCTCGCCCAGGCAGCCGCGAACATCCAGGCCGTCACCATCATCCTGACCGTACTACCGATCATCATGGTCTATCCATTCATTCAGCGTTACTTCGTGTCGGGCATCATGCTCGGCGCGGTCAAGGGGTAGCGCTGCGGACAGGTCCGCCCCATTCGACTGAATGCCTTCCGCACACGAAAGACATCCCAGGAGCTTGAATGTCAAGCAGCAGCCTTGCTGAGGTGATGCGACCACGCGGTCGCCTCGTCGTAGACGGTGCCGGTCTTCAGGCATCCGTGCAGGATGCCGACGAGCCGGTTGGCGAGTTGGCGCAGCGCGGCGTTGTAGCTGGCGCCGCGGGCACGTTGCCGGTCGTAGTAGGCGCGGGCACCCGGCGAGGCCTTCAACGCGGAGAACGCCTGGGTCATCAGGGCGTCGATGAGCCGGTCGTTGTGGACGAACCGGGCCGCGACGGTCCTCTTCTTCCCGGACGCGCGGGTGATCGGGCTGGTCGCGGCGTAGTTCTTCCGGGCCTTCGCGGTGGCGTAGCGGTCGTGGTCGTCACCGAACTCGGCGAGCACCCGGGCGCCGAGGACGGCACCCAGTCCGGGCTGGGACAGGATGATCTCAGCGTCCGGGTGCCGGCCAAAATGGTCCTCCACCTGCCCTTGCAGGGCCTTGACCTGCTCGTTGAGAGTGACCAGCAGGGCGACCAGGGCGCGCACCGACGCGGCGTAGGCGGTGGTGACCACGGCCGGCTGGCCGAGGTGCTCGGCACGCAGCACCGCCTGGATCGACGCGGCCTTGGCCGCGACGTCACGGCGCCGGGCCCGTTTGAGAGCGGCGCTGATCTGGCTGATACTCAGCCGGGCGGCGCTGGCCGGATCAGGGGCCTTCGCGAGGAGTTGCAGGGTGTCAGCGGCGTCGAGGTCCTCGAACGCCTCCAACGCCGCAGGGAAGTACTCCCGCAGCGCGTGCCGCAGCCGCTGCACAGCACGGGTGCGTTCCCAGATCAGCGTCTTGTGCATCCGGGTGACGACCTTGACCGCCTCGGCGTCCGCCGAGTCTCCGGCCATCGGGCTCAGTTGGTGCGAGTCGGTGCGCACCATGTCGGCCAGCATGTGCGCGTCGGCGGCGTCGCTCTTGGCCCGGGACACCGCCAGACGTTCCCGGTAGCGGGCCGCCTGCAACGGGTTGACCGGGTACACCGTGTACCCGGCGGCGACCAGCGCCTGCACCCACGGGCCCCGATCGGTCTCGATACCGATCTTCACCTGAGCAGCAGCAGCGTCGGCGTCGATGTCGTCGCCGAGCGCCGTGCCGATCATCGCGTGGAGCCTGGTGATGCCGGCGATGCCCTCGGGCAGCCTCGCCTTGGCCAGCCTGCGGCCGGAGGCGTCCATGAGCTCGACGTCGTGGTGGTCCTCCGCCCAGTCATCTCCTATGAACAGCAACGTCTCTCCCGCCTATTGAGTCGATCACCGCTGGTAGCCAGGAGGAGAACCATCAGCGACCTAATGAAGCAGTGCTCACGCCGCGACCGGGCGGGCACGACATCCCATCAGCGATCAACTCTCCACACCGACCAGCCGGGGCACGATCTTTCGTCAGGACTCGACGTCCAGGAACCCGGAGTGCTCACCGGCTGGCGGCTACCTACCCACCAGGAGTTTGCCGGATGGCTCACTCCCAGAACTCATTAGGAAGTCCTATGTTCCAACGATCTCGGCACCGCCACGCAGCGGTCGCCGCCGGCGTCCTTGCCCTCACACTCGGTATCGCCGCCTGTGGCAGCGACGGCGACACCGAGACAGCGGACCTGGACGGCAACAGGGTCGGAGCCATGGAGAGCTACGGCCTCGGTGACCAGTTCACCGCCACCGAGGCGCTGAGCTTCTCGCTGCTCTACAACAACCACCCCAACTATCAGATCGACAAGGAGTGGATGTTCTGGGACGAACTGACCGAGCGCACCAACGTGTCGCTCGAAACGGTCGAGGTGCCGCTGAGCGACTACGAGCAGAAGCGAGGCCTGCTGATCGGCGCCGGCGACGCGCCGTTCATCATCCCGAAGACCTACCCCGGCCAGGAATCGGCGTACGTCTCCAGCGGAGCGATCCTGCCGATCAGCGACTACGTCGACCTGATGCCGCACTTCCAGGACAAGGTCGCCAAGTGGAACCTGCAGGGTGACATCGACTCGCTGCGCCAGCAGGACGGCAAGTACTACCTGCTGCCCGGTCTGCACGAGGACGTCTGGACCGACTACACCATCGCCGTACGCACCGACATCCTCGCCGAGCTCGGCCTCGAGGAGCCGGCCACCTGGGACGAGTTCCGGGACATGCTGCGGGCGATGAAGGCCGCGTACCCGGAGGTCTACCCGATGTCGGACCGGTGGAGCATCCCCACCCCGCTGGGCGCGCTGCAGAACATCATCGGCCCGTCGTACGGCTACGACACGATGGGCGGCTGGGGTTACCAGAACGCCTCGTTCAACCGGCAGGCCCAGGAGTTCGTCTTCACCGGCACGATGCCGGAGTACAAGGAGATGGTGGAGTTCCTGCACTCGCTGGTCGCCGAGGGTCTCTTCGACCCGGAGAGCCTGACCCAGGACGACGACACCGCGATCCAGAAGCTCGCCACCGGCAAGTCGTTCGTCATCAGCACCAATGCGCAGACCCTGGTCAACGACTACCGGCCGGCGCTGGCACAGAACAACCCGAACGCCACCATCGCCAAGATCACCCGGCCGGACAGCCCGGTCGGCTCGGTCAAGGCCGGCTCCCGCCTGGAGAACGGAATCATGATCTCCAGCAAGGCGCGGGAGAGCGAGAACTTCGTCGCGATGATGCAGTTCATCGACTGGCTCTGGTACTCCGACGAAGGCCAGGAGTTCGCCAAGTGGGGAGTCGAAGGCGTCACCTACACCAAGGACGCCGCCGACAAGTGGGTCCTCGACTCCGACATCGACTTCATCGGAATCAACCCCGACGCCAGCAAGCACCTGCAGAAGGACTTCGGCTTCAGCAACGGGGTGTTCGCCTACGGCGGCACCACCGAACTGCTGCAGTCGACCTTCTCCGAAGAGGAGCTGAAGTTCCAGGAGGCGATGGGGCAGAAGGAGACCCTGCCGGTCTCGCCGCCGAGGCCGTTCAGCGGGGAGGAGCGCGAGCAGGCCACCCTGTGGGAGACCCCGTTGAAGGACTACGTCCAGCAGCAGACCCTGCAGTTCATCCTCGGCCAGCGTGACCTGTCCGAATGGGACGCCTACGTCGCCGAGGTCGAGGGCAAGAACGCCCAGCAGTACATCGACCTGGTCAACGGGGCGTACCAGCGATACCAGGAAGAGCACGGCTGACCACCTGGGGGGTGCCGGTCGCGTCCGTGGCAGGGACGTGACCGGCACAGCCGGCACCATCATGAGGAGCGGAGCAGAGATGACCCGGATCGCCGTACCGCAGCAGGGCACCGGCACCCTGCCAGACGCCTGGCGGGCCTGCGTCGGCACCGGCCGGCTCGACCTCGCGCTGCGCAGCGACTACCAGGAGTCCCTGGCGCTGGTCCAACGGGAGATCGGCTTCCGCTACATCCGGGGGCACGGGCTGCTCAGCGACGGCGTCGGCATCCACCGACCGTACGAACACGCCGGCCGACGCGGCGTGCACCACTCGTTCACCTACGCCGACCAGATCGTCGACACCTACCTCGACCTCGGCATCGCCCCCTTCATCGAGCTCGGCTTCATGCCCGGAGCACTCGCCTCCGGCGACCAGACCGTCTTCTGGTGGCGCGGCAACGTCACCCCGCCCCGCTGCGAGTCCGAGTGGGCCGACCTGGTCCGGGCCACGATCGGCAACCTCGTCGACCGGTACGGCCTGGCGCAGGTCCGCAGCTGGCCGATCGAGGTGTGGAACGAACCCAACCTGGACATCTTCTGGCAAGGCGCCGACCAGGCCGCCTACCACCGGCTGTACGAGGTGACCGCGCACGCCGTCAAGGAGGTCGACGCCGACCTGCAGGTCGGCGGGCCGGCGATCTCACCCGGTGCTGACGAGTGGCTGGTGCCGTTCGCCGAGTACGTCACCGACCGCGATGTGCCGATCGACTTCGTCAGCCGGCACGCGTACACCTCGGGGCCGGCCCAGCACGTGCCGTTCGGCACCTACCAGACCCTGATGCCCGCCGGCCACCTGCTGGAACAGTTCGCCAGCCCGCGTAAACACCTGGCCGGCACCGCCCTGGCCGACCTGCCGGTGCACATCACCGAGTTCAACTCCTCCTACCGGCCGGACAACCCGGTCCACGACACCGCGTTCCACGCCGCCTACCTGGCCCCGGTCGTCGCGGCCGGCGGCGACCTGGTCGACTCGTTCTCCTACTGGACGTTCAGCGACGTCTTCGAGGAGGTCGGCATCCCGGCCGCGATCTTCCACGGCGGCTTCGGTCTGCTCACCCATAGGCAGATCAGAAAACCCACCTACCACCTGTACGCGTTCATGGCCCGGATGGGCCGTCAGGTGCTCGCCCGGGGCGCCGACCACCTGATCACCCGCGACGACGACACCGGCCGGGTCACCGTGCTGGCCTGGGCGCCGGTCGACGTCACCGACGTCACCGACGTCACCGACGTCACCGACGTCACGGCGGCACCGGACCGGCACACCGTCGACCTGTCTGTCCCGATCACCGCACCAGCCGGCTCGGTGTTCCTGCTGCGCTCGTCGGTCAGCGACGACGCCGGCAACGCCTGGCGGGCCTGGTGCGAGCTCGGCCGCCCCCGCTCACCCCGGCCGGCGCAGCTCGACGCGCTGCGTACCGCCGCCGAACCGGCCCGCACCCACCGCTCGCTGCCGGTCGTCGACGGCCGGGTCGACGTCGACCTGACCCTGACCCGGCACGAGGTCACCCTGGTCGAGATCACCCCGGTGGTCGACGAGGCGCCGCCGTGGTGCGACGATCGGCGGCTGCTCGGGCAGGGCGGCCGCGATGAGTGACCTCGGCGCCGCGCAGCGGCAGTTCGGCACCGGCCCGCTGTCGCGGGTCGCGGCGATAGTCTACCGGCTGACCGTCGTCGAGCTGCTGCTGCTCGCCGGCGTACTGCCCGGTCTGGTGCCCGCGCTGCTGCTGGCCCGGGACTCCAGCAACATTGCGCTCTACGCCGTCTGCGCCATCCCGGTCGGCCCGGCGCTGTCCGCCGGCCTGTACGCCATCGCCCGGCACCGTCCCGACATCACCGACCTGAACCCGGCCGTCGACTTCCGGCGCGGCTACCGGGCCAACCTCGGCGGGGTGCTGCGGATCTGGCTGCCGCTGCTGGCCGGGCTGACCATCGTCGCAGTCAACCTGGCCTACTTCGACGCGGCCGGGGTGCCGCGCTGGTGGGCGGCGCTGCTGGTCCTCGTCGCGGTCGCGGCGACCGTCTGGGGTGGCATCGCGCTGGTGATCACCTCGCTGTTCGCGTTCCGCGCCCGCGACGTGGCCCGGCTCGCCGCGCACTTCCTGACCCGTACGCCCGGCACCTCCCTCGGAGTGCTGGCGCTCGGGGTCGTGGCGGCCGGGATCACCGCATACACCTCGGAAGCGGTGCTGGCGCTGGCCGGCTCGGTGCTGGCGTTGCTGCTGCTGCGCACCAGCCGATCGATGATCACGGCGATCGAGAAGGAGTTCACCAGGTGACGCTGCCCGACGTCGCGAAGATCCCGTACGGCGGGGACTACAACCCGGAGCAGTGGCCCGAGGACGTCTGGAAGGACGACTACCGGCTGTTCGACGCGGCCCGGATCGACACCGTCACGGTCGGCGTCTTCACCTGGGGGCTGACCCAGCCCGGTCCCGGTGTCTACGACTTCTCCACCCTGGACCGCATCGTCGAGCGGGCGGTCACCGAGGGCCGGCAGATCTGCCTGGCCACCGGCACCGGAGCGCATCCGGCCTGGATAGCCCGTGCCCATCCCGACGTCACCCGCGTCGACTTCGAGGGCCGCCGGCACCGGTTCGGCCAACGGCACAACTCCTGCCCCAGCTCACCGACGTACCGCCGACTCGCCACGGAGCTGGCCCGGCGGGTCGCGCATCGCTACGCGCGCACCCCCGGCCTGGTCGCCTGGCACGTCAACAACGAGTACGGCGGTGCCTGCTACTGCGAGCTGTGCGCCGCCAACTTCCGGCTCTGGCTGCGTGAGCGGTACGGCAGCCTCGACGCGCTCAACGCCGCCTGGTACACCACCTTCTGGTCGCACACCTTCACCGAGTGGGGGCAGATCGAGCCGCCGTCGGCGTTGACCGAACACTGGCGCGGGCCCGACCACACCGCGTTCCAGGGCATCACCCTCGACTATTTGCGGTTCATGTCGGACGCGATGCTGGCGAACTTCGTCGACGAGAAGGCGGCGATCCGCGAGTCCAGCCCGGACACCCCGGTGACCACCAACTTCATGGGCATGTACCGGCCGATCGACTACCACCGGTGGGCCGAGCATCTCGACTTCGCCTCCTGGGACAACTACCCACCCGACGACCGGTCGGCGGCCCGGATGGCGTTCACCCACGATCTGATCCGCGGGTTGAAAGGCGGCCAGCCGTTCTGGCTGATGGAGCAGACGCCGAGCGTCACCGCCTGCCGCGACGTCAACCCGCTGAAGCGGCCCGGCGTCATGCGGCTGTGGAGCTGGCAGGCGGTGGCGCACGGCGCCGACGCGGTGCTGTTCTTCCAGATGCGCGCCGGCCGGGGGGCCAGCGAGAAGTACCACGGGGCGGTCATCGGCCACGCCGGCCGATCCGACACCCGGGTCTTCACCGAGGCCGCTGAGCTGGGTGCGGAGCTGGCGCAGGTCGGCGGCGTGACGCTCGGTGCCCGCACCCCGGCCCGGGTGGCGGTGCTTTTCGACTGGGACAGCTGGTGGGCGTTGGAGATTTCCGACGGTCCGTCCCGGCTGGTCCGCTACCAGCAGGTGGTGCTCGCCTATCACCGGGCACTGTGGGACGCGGGGGTGGACGTCGACGTGGCGCCGGTGACCGCCGAGCTGACCGGCTACGACGTCGTGGTGGCCCCGGCTCTGCACATGGTCAAAGACGATCTCGCCGCCCGCCTGGAGGTGGTCGCCCAGCGGGGTGGCACCGTGCTGGCAACGTATCTCTCCGGGCGGGTCGACGAGAACGATCAGGCGTTCCTGGCCGATGTGCCGGGGCCGCTGGCCCAACTGATGGGGATCCGGATCGACGAATGGGACGCCCGGGAGGCCGACGTGGTCAACCCGGTCACCCTGGCGGCGGACGGTGCCCGGTCGGTCGTCTCCGCCGCCACGCTGCTGTTCGAGCTGGTCATCCCGCAGGGCGCCGAGGTGATCGGCACCTACCAGGCCGACTTCTACGCCGGCACGCCGGCGGTCACCCGCAACCGGTTCGGCGCCGGCGAGGGGTGGTACGTCGCCGCCGGGCTCGACCTGGCGGGGGTTTCCTGGGTGGTACGCCGAATCCTGGACCGGCACGGACTGCTCGGCCCGTACGCACACGTGCCGGACCTGGAGTCGGCGGTACGGGTCGCGCCGGACGGCACCCGGATCCGGTTCCTGCTCAACCACGGCGAGGAGCAAGTGGAGCTGCCGGCCTGTGCCGCCGGGGTCGACCTGCTGACCGGGGAACGGGTCACCGCCGGTGCGCCGCTGCGCCTGGACCGGTACGGCGTACTCGTGCTCCGCGAGGACACCTGACGCCGCGCCGCCGTCCGTCGGGACGTCGTGTCACGCGGCGGGTCGAAGGTGGTGCACCCTATCGCGCCAGCTAGGGTGCACCACCCTCAGCCCGCCGCGCCGACACGATGACCCAGAACCGGTGTACGCCGGATGGGTGACGTGTGCCTGAGGGACCTGAGCGGCGCCTGACCGGTGGCAGGGTCGGTGCGGTGGCCGGGGCGGAACCGACCGGCTGATCCGGACGGTGCCAGCGGGGGAGCACGGACGATGGTGAGCAGACGTACGGCGTTGCGGGCAGGCGCGGTCGCCGGGCTGGTCCCAGCGGTCGGTCTGATCGGGCGACCAGCCACGGCCGTACCGACGCCGGCCGAGGAGCCGACGCGTACCCCGGCCGAACAACCGACGCAGGTCAGGCCCCAGGACCCGGACATCGGGCCCGGCGCTGGCCGGGACGATCGTCCGTGGCGGGATCTGCCGGACCGGCAGTGGGTCGAGCTGCAGGGGCAGCTGTCGGCGGATGCCACCCTGTACCGCCCCGGCGGGGCGAGCTACGAGGCACTCAGCATCCCGTACAACCACCGGTACGCCAACGTGCAACCAGCCGCGATCCTGACACCCGGCACACCCGACGACGTCGCGGTGGCAGTCAGCTGGGCACATGATGTCGGGATGCCGCTGGTGCCCCGGTCCAGCCTCGGCCACAACTACGCCGGCTACTCCACCACGACCGGCCTGCTGATGGTGATGAGCCGGCTGCGGGGGATCGAGGTCACGCCGAACCGTTGGCCGGCACCGCCGCGGCGGTACGGGTCGGTCGAGGTCACCGACGATGCCGGCACCATCACCGTGCAGGCCGGCGTGGTCAACGCCGACCTGCTGCCGATCCTGCGCGACCAGGGTGTCTTCGTCCCCGCCGGACGGTGCCCGACGGTCGGTGTGGCCGGGCTGGTGCTCGGCGGCGGGATCGGCTTCAGCGACAAGATGTTCGGCCTGACCTGTGACCGGCTGGTATCGACCGAGGTGGTGCTGGCCGACGGCACGGTGACGGCCTGCGACGAGACCAACGATCCGGACCTGTTCTGGGCCTGCCGGGGCGGCGCCGGCAACAACTTCGGCGTCAACACCTCGTTCACCTTCCGCTACGTACAGCTGCAGGGTCTGGTGTCGTTCTTTCGGTTCCGCTGGTCGGCGGCCAGCGTCACCCCGGCCATGCTGGCCTTGCAGGACGTCGCGACCGCCTACCGCAGCGATCGGCGCCTGGACTGCCGCATCGGTGCCGGCACCACGCTGGCCGCCGGCGAGCAGCAGGTGTACGCCGACGCGCTCGGCCAGTTCTACGGCACCGTCGACGAGCTGATTGAGATCCTCGAGCCGGTACTGCGCGTCGGGACGCCGGCCGAACGTGAAGCCAACCGGGACGGCGTCCGGGCGGTGTCGCCGGCCGAGGCGAGCGTGTTGCTGTCGGCGAACACCCCGGCGCAGCAGTTCGCGGTCAAGTCGGCGGCGCTGCCCGAGTCGTTGAACCGGCGGCAACTGCAGGCAGTGCTCGACGGCCTGCACCGGTGGCCGGGCAGCCGCAACCCGGACGGGGCCGGGATCGCGTTGTTCTGCCTGGGCGGGCAGGTGAACGAGGTACAGCCGGACGCCACCGCGTTCGTGCACCGCGACGTCACCTTCATCATGGCCGCCGAGGCGACCTGGGCAGACGACGATCCGCCGGAGGTCGCCGTCGCCAACGAACTCTGGCTGACCGAGTTCTTCGACGAGGTGTTCGCCGGCCACCCTCCGGCGGGGGCGTACCAGAACTTCCCGGATCCCCACCTGGCCGACTGGCGACACGCCTACTACGGCGGGAACTACCCGCGGCTGGTCGAGGTCAAGCGCAAGTACGACCCGACCGGCTTCTTCACCTACCCGCAGGGCATCGGGTCCTGCGGCGCCGTCGACGGCTACGCCAACCAGTGGTGTCCCCGCTGACCTCGGACCGGAACCCGACGTGGCCCCGCTGACCGGTACCGGCCAGCGGGGCCACGTTTGTCGAACATGCCGGCTCAGGACAGGTCGAACCGGTCCAGCTCCATGACCTTGACCCAGGCGGCGACGAAGTCGGCGACGAACTTCTCGCCGGCGTCGCTGCTGGCGTACACCTCGGAGAGGGCACGCAGCTGCGAGTTCGAGCCGAAGATCAGGTCGACCGCGGTCGCGGTCCACTTCACCTCGTCGGTGGCAAGGTCGCGGATCTCGTAGACGTGCTCGCCGGACTCCGCCGCCTTCCACCGGGTGCCCGGGGAGAGCAGGTTGGTGAAGAAGTCGTTGGTGAGTACGCCGGGCCGGTCGGTGAGCACGCCGTGCTGCGCGCCGCCGACGTTCGCCCCGAGCGCCCGCAGACCACCGATGAGCACGGTCATCTCCGGGGCGGACAGGTCGAGCATGTACGCCCGGTCGACCAGCAGGACCTCCGGCTGGGTCTTCTCGCCCGGCCGCAGGTAGTTACGGAACCCGTCGGCGCGCGGCTCCATCACCGCGAACGACTCGACGTCGGTCTGCTCCTGGCTGGCGTCGGTGCGGCCCGGGTGGAACGGCACGGTCACCTTGACCCCGGCGTCGTGCGCTGCCTTTTCGACGGCGGCCGAGCCGGCCAGCACGATCAGGTCGGCGAGCGAGATCTGCGCGCCGCCGGCCGCGTTGAACTCCTGCTGGACGCCCTCCAGGGTGCTGAGCACCGTGGCCAGCTGCTCCGGCTGGTTGACCTCCCAGCTGCGCTGCGGTTCGAGCCTGATCCGGGCCCCGTTGGCGCCGCCACGCTTGTCGGTGGAGCGGAAGCTCGCCGCCGACGCCCAGGCGGTGCTGACCAGCTGCGCGGTGCTCAGCCCGGAGTCGAGGACCTTCGCCTTGAGCGCGGCCACGTCTGCGTCGCCGACCAGTTCGTGGTCGACGGCCGGCACCGGGTCCTGCCACAGCTGGGCCTCGGGCACCCACGGACCGAGGAACCGGCTGACCGGGCCCATGTCGCGGTGCAGCAGCTTGTACCAGGCCTTGGCGAAGGCCAGTGCGAACTCGTCCGGGTTGGCCAGGAACCGGCGGGAGATCTGCTCGTACGTCGGGTCGAAGCGCAGCGACAGGTCGGTGGTGAGCATCGTCGGCTTGTGCTTCTTCGCCGGGTCGTGCGCGTCCGGTATGATCGCCTCGGCGTCCTTGGCCACCCACTGCTTGGCCCCACCGGGGCTGGTGGTCAGCTCCCACTCGTACCCGAACAGGATCTCGAAGAAGCGGTTGCTCCACTGCGTCGGCTTGTCGGTCCAGGTGACCTCCAGGCCGCTGGTGATGGTGTCGCCGCCCTTGCCGCTGCCGTGCGTGCTCAACCAGCCCAGGCCCTGCGCCTCAATCGGCGCGCCCTCCGGCTCCGGGCCGACGTGAGCGTCGGCGTCACCGGCCCCGTGGGTCTTGCCGAAGGTGTGGCCGCCGGCGATGAGGGCGACGGTCTCCTCGTCGTTCATCGCCATCCGGGCGAACGTCTCCCGGATGAAGTGGGCCGCCGCGAGGGGGTCCGCGTTGCCGCGCGGGCCCTCCGGGTTGACGTAGATCAGGCCCATCTCGGTCGCGCCGACTCCAGCCGACATCTCCTTCTCGGAGAGGTAGCGGGCGTCACCCAGCCAGGTGTCCTCCGGGCCCCAGAAGATCTCCTCCGGCTCCCAGACGTCCTCCCGGCCGAAGGCGAAGCCGAAGGTCTTGAAGCCCATCGACTCCAGGGCGACGTTGCCGGCCAGCACCAGCAGGTCGGCCCAGGAGATCTTCTGGCCGTACTTGGCCTTGACCGGCCACAGCAGCCGGCGGGCCTTGTCCAGGTTGGCGTTGTCCGGCCAGCTGTTGAGCGGGGCGAAGCGCTGCCCGCCGTCACCAGCGCCGCCCCGGCCGTCCTCGATCCGGTACGTGCCGGCGGCGTGCCAGCTGAGTCGGATCATCAGCCCGCCGTAGTGACCGAAGTCGGCCGGCCACCAGTCCTGCGAGGTGGTGAGAACCTTGGTGATGTCCTGCTTGAGGGCCTCGACGTCGAGCGTGGCGAACTCCTTGGCGTAGCTGAAGTCCGCGCCCAGCGGGTTGCCCTTGGGCGAGTGGGCGTGCAGCACCGACAGGTCGAGCTGGTTGGGCCACCAGTCCCGGTTGGTACGCGGCCGCCCGCCCGTTTTGGGAGTTGGTGAGTCGATCGCCGGGTTCTCGCTCTCGCTGCCGTGCGCGGTCACCGAGTCGTGGGCGACCGGGCAGCCGGACGCTGCCATCTTGTCCACACCCTGTGCGCTGGTGGGGCCGGTGTTCTGGGTGTCGCTCATCAGTTCCCTTCCGGATTGGCCGATAACGAAGTGGCGTTGTCGGTCGTGCATCCGGGGCAGGTGCCCCAGTAGACGACCTCCGCCTCGTCGACCGTGAAACCGTGGTCGTCGGAGGCGGTGAGACAGGGGGCGGATCCGGTGGCGCAGTCGACGTCGGCGATCGCGCCGCAGGAGCGGCAGACGACGTGGTGGTGGTTGTCCCCGACCCGCCGCTCGTAGCGGGCGGTCGCGCCGGCGGGCTGGATGCGCCGCACCAGCCCGGCGTCGGTGAGGACCCGCAGCACATCGTAGACCGCCTGGTGGGACACCGTCGGGTGGTCGGCACGCACCAGGTCGAGCACCGTGTCGGTGTCGACGTGCGGGCGGTCGCGTAGCGCCGCGAGGACTGCCAGCCTCGGTCGGGTCACCCGCAACGAGGCCGCCCTCAACTGCGCCTCGAGGTCGGATGTCACCGGGCCACGATAGGCCGTTTTCTGGAATCATTCAAGTTTCGGTACGGAGGTGTCGCCGACCTGCGGCGACCAGCAAAACCGCAGGTCATGCCAGTTGGCGGGCGCCTCGAACGGCGTACCGGTGCAGGGTGACGCCCTGCTCGAAGGCACGGTTCTCCAGCAGGTCGAGTTCGACCGGGGCATCCAGGTCGTCGAACAGAGCCCGGCCGGCGCCGAGGATCACCGGGTGGACGAACAGCATCACCTCGTCGAGCAGGCCGGCCTGCAGCAACTGGGTGGCGACGGTGGCCCCACCGATGCCGATGTCACCGTCGGCCCGCGCCCGTAGCTCGGCGAGCGCCGCCACGGCGTCACCGTCGCGGCCGACGACGCGGGTGTCGTGTCCGGCGTCGACGCGGGTACGCGACACCAGCACCTTCGGGGTCGACGTCCAGATCTCGCCGTACTCGCGCAGGAAGTCCGGCAGCGACGCGTCATCGCGCGCGCCCGGCCAGAACGCCTCCATGATCTCGTAGACCTTCCGCCCCTGCACCATCTGGGACAGCGCCCGCGCCCGCGCGTTGAACTCCCGGTGCAGCGACTCCCCGATACGCATCCAGTCGCCGCCGCCGTTCTCACCCGGGGCGTGCTCGACCTTCATATCCACGGACACGTTCATCCAGTACACGAATCGGCCCGGCACGCGCCCTCCAGTGACTGCGGTACGCAACTGTCCCGCCGACGGTAACAACCCGCCGGCGGTGCCTACGGTGACCTATCCTCGACACCGTGGCGGCACCCGACGCAGCCTCCCACCACGCGGTGCTCGATCTGCTCGGCCGGCAGGCCAACCATCGACAGGCCGAAGAGACGCTGCGTGCCGCCGGCTGGTCGCCCGCTGGCGCTGGCGACTGGGCCATCGCGCTCCGCTCGCCCGACGGCACCATGGCCGCCCGGATCAGCCCGTTCGACCCGACGGGACCGTACACCGCAGCGCTCTACCGTGAGGCCGCGCACACCCGGCAGGTGCCGGAACTGTTCGCGCACCGCCGTCTGCCCGGCGGAGGTGACCTTCAGCTGCTCGAATGGCTTCGACCGGTGAGTCAGGACGAAGCTGTCGCGTTCCACCGGGCGATCGCCAGGCATGATCCGGACGTCGCCGACCTCGTCGACGTCGTGCGCCGGATCCACGACCGGGCCCGACGGGAACTGCCCTGGTGCGGGCCGTTGGACCACAACCCGACAAACGTCATGCGTACGGTGGACGGGCGGCTCGTCGCCGTCGACCTGTTCTACGCCGACGGCCCGAACCTGTACGCGACAGCGGCAACGGACCCGGATCTCGTCGTCGCGCTGATCCCCGAGACCGAGCGGCGGTTCATGACCGAGATCCCGCTGGCCGCCTCCGGCCCCTGGCCGCCCGGTGCACAGAAAGCGCTACGCGTCGGGCTCGCCGCGGCCGACGCCCGCCACGCCGGCGGACAACCGTCCAGCGCTACACCCGTCGCACGAGGATCCTGATCACGGCGGCCAACCCCACGCGTCCTACCGGACGTAGATCTCCGGGATCGAATCCATGATCGACTGTACGGTCGCGGCGACGCTCAACGCGCTGGTGTCGACGCCGATGTAGCGGTAGTCCGGGTCGAGTGCCTCGCGGAGGGTCCGATCCTCCGGGATCAGGTCGACCCGGTCGCGCCACCGCTGCGTCGTCTGCTTGGCCCGGGTGAGTCGGCGGTGCTCGCGTACGCCTCGGTCGACCAGCAGCTCGACCAGGAACACGGTCGTCTGCTGCGGCAGGAGTTGACGGAACGCGAGGTAGTCGTCGTAGTCGCGCAGAAAGCTGCCGGTGAGGACATTGACGTAGCCGGCAGCCCAGAAGTTCGTCACCAGAGCTGCGACGTTGCGGCGGAATAGATCGAAGAACCCGTCGTCCATCGGGCACGGGTTGGTCTGTCCGAGGTCCTCGGCGTCGATCCGGGCGCAGCCGGGCGTGTGGGGGAGCAGCGCCCGCAGAATCGTCGACTTGCCGGCACCCTCCTCGCCGCTGACGAGGACGAGGTTACCGACCGCCGCCGCGGCCGGATCCGCTGCTCGCCGGGCGGCAGGCAGGTCCATCACCGGCGTACGTGGTCGGGGAGTGGCTCGCGGCGGGCCAGCCACCGCTCCGGGATCCCGCCCGGTCCGGAGCCGGTGTACGCGGCCACGACGCCGCCGACGATCGCCGCGGTCGTGTCGACGTCGCCGCCGGCCTCGACACAGGCGTGGATCGCCGCCGGGTAGTCGTCGAGCCGGGTCGCGGCGACCCACAGTGCGAACGGGACGGTGTCGAAGGCCAGCACCTGCGAGCCGTTGCCCAACTCGTACGCCGCCTCGGCGACGCCGACCCCCAGCAGCTGCCTGGCCCGGACGATGCCGGACATCAGCCGGCCGTCGATCAGATGGCCCAGCACCACGTCGAGCAGCTCGGCCGGCTCGGGCCGGGACCGGGTCAGCCGGGACCAGCCGGCTTCCGCCGCCGCGACGGCGACCGCGACCGCACCCAGGATCGCCTCGGGGTGGGCGTGGGTGACCTCCGCCGACCGCCAGGCCTGCAGAGCGGCGGTACGGTTGTCGCCCGCGTGGAAGGCGCCGAGTGGGGCGACCCGCATCGCCGCACCGTTGCCCATCGACCCCTGTCCGTCGAACGCCGCACCTGCGGCGTCCCGCCAGGCGACGCCCTGCCGGATCTGGCGTAGCAGGACCACCGCGCCGGCACCGTAGCCACGGTACGCCTCGAAGTGCCCGGCGAACCGGGCCGCCAGGCGGTCCTGGTCGATACCGTCGCGCTCGCGCAGCTCGGCGACGATCGAGCAGGCCATCTCGGTGTCGTCGGTCCACGGCCATGGCCCGGCCGGTGGGTCACCATCAGGTAGCGCGGCGGAGCTGGTGCCGGGGACGAAGAACTGCGCGCCGAGGGCGTCACCGACGGAAAGGCCGTCAAGACTGTCATAGCAGAGGTCGAGCATCGTCATGTCGCAGCAGACTCTGCCAGTTGCGGCGGCCGTCGGGAAGGCCGGAGCCACTGCGGGTCACCGTCAACTTCGCAGCTGCGCGTTGAGCCGGGCGGCCTGTCGCGTGAGGTGGTCGCGTTCGGGCAGGTTGGGCGCTGACCGGGCGGCCTGCGCGTACAGCCGTGCCGCGGTCGCCGGATCCCCGTCGCGCTCGTGCAGGTGTGCCGCAACGGCGGCGTACCGGGGCAGGGCCGGGTCGAGCTCTGCCAGGGCGGCCAGACCGGCTCGCCCGCCGTCGGCCTCGCCGAGCGCGACGGCCCGGTTGAGTCGTGCCACCGGGTTGTCGGTGAGGCGTACCAGTTCGTCGTACCACTCGACGATCTGCACCCAGTCGGTCTCCTCAGCGGTCTGCGCGTCGGCGTGCAGCGCGGCGATGGCAGCCTGGGCCTGGAACTCGCCCAGCCGGTCGCGGGTGAGGGCGGACTGGAGCACGTCGACGCCCTCGGTGATGAGTGCGGTGTCCCACCGGCTGCGGTCCTGCTCGGCGAGCGGCACGAGCCGACCCTCGGGACCGGTGCGGGCCGGACGCCGGGCGTGGTGCAGCAGCATCAGCGCCAGCAGGCCGGCGACCTCCGTATTGTCGATCATGCCTGCCAGTTGGCGGGTGAGCCGGATCGCCTCGGCGGCGAGGTCCACGTCACCGGAGTACCCCTCGTTGAAGACCAGGTAGAGCACGCGCAGCACGGTGGCGACGTCACCGGGCTGGTCGAACCGGACGCCGGCGACGGTCCGTTTGGCCCTGCTGATCCGCTGGGCCATGGTCGCCTCCGGCACCAGGTAGGCCTGCGCGATCTGCCGCGTGGTCAGCCCGCCGACCGCGCGCAGCGTGAGCGCGACCGCCGAGGCCGGGGTCAGGGCCGGGTGCGCACACAGGAAGTACAGCGCCAGCGTGTCATCCGTCGCCGCCGCCCCCTGCTCGGGCGCGGGCTCGGCGTCGACCAGCTCCTCCCGCCGCCGCCGGGAGGTGTCGGCGCGGACGGCGTCGAGGAACCTGCGCCAGGCCACCGTGACCAGCCAGCCCTTGGGATCGCGCGGCAGGTCGTCGGGCCATCCGCGTACCGCCTCGACCAGGGCGTCCTGCACGGCGTCCTCGGCCGCCGCGAAGTCGGCTCCGCGGCGGACGAGGACGCCGATCACCGCGGGCACCAGCTCCCGCAGCAGGGACTCGTTCACTCGGTGGCCGTGGGCTGCTCGGCGTAGAACGGCCGCACCTCGATCCACTCGTGGATCGGCTTGCCACCGGCACCGGGAGCTGCGGACAGTTCGCCGGCCAGCTCGATCGCGCGCTCGTAGTTCTCCACGTCGATCACCATCCAGCCGGCGATCAGGTCCTTGGTCTCGGCGAACGGGCCGTCGGTGACCGGTGGCCGGCCTTCGCCGTCGTAGCGGACGAAGGTGCCCTCCGGGGAGAGCGCCTGACCGTCGACGAACTCGCCGGTGCCCTCCAGCCGGGCGGCGAAGTCATTCATGTACTGGATGTGGGCCGTGACCTCCGCCGGCTCCCACTTGTCCATGGGTACGTCGTTGACCGCCGCCGGCGCGCCCCGGTAGTGCTTGAGCAGCAGGTACTTGGCCATCATGTTCTCCTTGGTGAGGTACGGCCCATTGTGGCCGTGTTCGCACCTGGGACGGAGCCGCTCCCGGGTTCTCGACATGCCGGCGCGGAATTTCTCCGGGAAACTTCAACGACCCCGCGCGCCCGTCACCGCAGGTTTCTTTCCCGTACGCCGATGAGCAGCCGGTCGACGGCGGCCCGGTCGGGCTGCTCCGGCAGTACGGTGCCGGCCGCCGCGTCGTCGAGCTCGGCCAGCAGATCCGCCGCCCAGCGGGTGACCGCCGTCCACGGCAGCTCGCCGCGCCGGACCGCGAGCAGCCGGTCCCGCGACGGTCCCACGTCGACCAGGACCTCCCCGGTCCGCAGCACGTGGGCACCGGCGGTCAGCAGCCGGATCATGTGCATGGCCTGCTTGTGGTTGGTCTCGCCGGTGCGTTCGCGGCGGGCCGCCACCCGGTCGAGCTGGTCGCGGGCGTAGCCGCCGTACGTCTGGGCGAGTCGCGTCGACAGGAACGCCTGCCGGACGGCCAGCAACTGCTCGCCGTCCTCGCGCAGCGTCTCGATCAGCGGGGACCAGAGCACCTCCAGGACGGTCGGATTGCCCTGTAACGCCAGGGTGCAGAAGCGTTCGAACTCCCAGGAGAACTGCTCCGGTGCCGGCCCGTCGAGGTGGGTGGGCGGCTTGTCCAGCTGCCAGAACGCACGGGTCGGGGCCACGTACACGCCGCGCCGGTCGTAGTCGGAGTCCGGCCCGTGCAGCCCGTACGCCCGGGATCCGACGACGACGGCGAGGACAGTGTGCCGCTCGACGAGCTCGTTCACGCCGGGCAGGGTACCGCTGCCCGGCCGAGCTGAAGGTAGATATAGCGGGTGTCGCCCGGGCCGGGGCGGCTGTGGCCGTCGGCCTGCCAGCCCCGAGCGGCGTAGAAGCGCTGGGCCCGACCGTTACGTTCCCACGCCTCCAGCAGCCCGCCGGTCCGGCCGGTCCTCTCCAGGTACGCGACGAACGCGTCGTGCAGCAGTCCACCGATCCCTCGACCCCAGCAGTCGGGGAGCACGTGGATCTGGTAGAGCTGACCGACGCGGCCCGGGTCGACATGACCGGCGAAGGCGGGTCCCATCGCCGCGCAGCCGACGACCCGGCTGTCGAGGACAGCGGCGACGGTGAACAGCTCCGGCGAGGTGACCGCGTTCGCCCAAGCGGTGCGGCGTTCGGCGTACGCAGCGGGGGACGACAGCGACGGGTCGGCCGGGTCGAGCCCACCTGCCGCCGTGTAGTAGGCGGTGCGGGCCAGCGTGTGCACCTCGGTCAGCTGGTCGACATCAGCGAGCGTGGCCTCGCGTACGAGTGCCGGTGCGTCGGCGGGCCGCGGTCCATCATGATCACTTGACGTTCTGCTGGGCGACACGCCGATGCTCTCCCAGCAGAACGTCAAGTGATCATGGCGGGCTGGTGGGCGGACACCATCAGGCGAGGTCATCCGGCGTCTCCTCCGTCAGTCGGCGAAGCCGAGGCCGCGTTCGGCCAGCGCGGTGGCGAGGATGCCGACGGCCTTCGGGCCGATCCCGTGCATGGCCAGCAGATCGGCGCGACGGTAGGTGGCGACCTGGGCGAGGGTGGTGACGCCGGCTGCCAGCAGGGCACTGTTGGCAGGCCGTCCGATCGGCGGCAGGTCACCGATCTGGGCGGGCAGATGGCGAGTGCTCATCCGCCCACCGTAGCCGGCGTGGCCGTGCTCGGGCCTTGGTCGTTGATAGCGTCGGCGGCATGACCGTGAGCATTCTGATCACGCCCGACGATGACCTCGGCGAGGAACTTGCCGCTGCTGTTACCGGGGGCAACCGGTTTGCTCTGATCGCGTGGGCGATCCGTGAGTACCTGGATCGGCGCGCCGTCGATGCTGCTGCTGCCTTGCACGCCACCCTTGCCGGCGAGGACGCTGCGGCGTACGCCGAGTTCAACGCTACGTGGTAGCCCTGAGCCACTGGCGGATGGTGGAGAAGTCGGCGTCGGTGAGGCCGAGTTGCGGGTCGATGCGGTGCAGTAGCGCCTTGCCAGGGTGGTTCCTGGTGACCCACTGCCGGTCCAGGTCGGTGATCTCGTCGTCGAGCCAGACGAAGGTACGCCCGGCCGCCCAGCTGGTGAGGAACGCCGCCTTCCAGTGCACGCCGCGCGGAGGCTCGTCATCGGAGTCCGGCCACGAGACGACCGGCAGCTCCGGCAGGCCGAGCAGCGGCGCTACGACGTCGTTCGCCTCGGCCATCCACGTGGTCGCCCAGACCAGTTGACCATCGAGCGCCAGCAGCTGGCGTCCGTCCTCCGGATCGAGCCGTTCCAGCAGCGGATTACCACCGACATCAAGATCGGCTGCGGCGACGGGCGAAGGCGCGCGGCCAGTGGCACGGGCGGCGAAAGGAATTAGTACGCCGTCGACGTCGAGGAACACGTACGGGCAGCTGGCTGGCACCGGCGTCGTCGAAAGGCAGACCGGCCGCGTCAGCGGCTGGACACTGTGGTGAGGAACGCCGTCCAGGCTCCGGCGGGGAAGAGGAGCGCCGGGCCGTTCGGGTCCTTGTAGTCGCGTACGCCGATGGTGCCACCGGCCAGCGTGGCCACCTCGACGCAGTCTGACCCGCTGGCGCTGCTGCGGCTGCTCTTGCGCCAGTGGGCGTGGGGCGGGTCCTGCGCGATTACCTCGTGTCCGTCCGTCCGAGATCGTTGCAGCAAGCTGGATCAGCCCTCCGCGGACTCGTAGTCCTTGAGGCCGGACAGGAAGTTGGTGAAGGCAGCCGGGCTGAACAGCAGAGCTGGGCCGGTGGCGTCCTTGCTGTCCCGTACGCCTACGGCGATGTCAAGGTCAGCCACCTCGACGCAGTCGCCGCTTCCGCCGCCGCTGGAGCGGCTGCTCTTTCGCCAGTTCGCTTTGGAGAGGTCCATTGCCGCCATCCCTACTCGATGCTGTCCCGTGCACGAGCGATCAACTCTCGTGACTCCTCGACTCCGGCTGCCGTCGCGCGTAGGTAGTCGAACGCCAGGCTATACCGCCTGACGTCTCTCTCGCCTTCCACATCCAGGTCGCCCGTCAGTGTCTCGACGAAGACGACCGACGGATGCTCAGGGAAGTCCATGATCGTGAAGGCGCCGTTGAGGCCCGCGTGCCAGACTGTCTGCTGCTTGAGGACCTGGATGGTCACGCTGCTGGGCGGTGCCAGCAAGCGGTCCAGCTGAGCCTTGAAGATTTCCGGTCCGCCGATCGGCCGGTGCAGCAGGGACTCGTCCAGGATGGCCCACTGCTTCAGCGCGTCCTCGGTGAGCCGGTGCTGGCGGGCCAGCCTCGCCTCGACGTGCTTGTCGATGTCGTGCGGCGTCCGGTCTCGTCCGGCTGGCTCGCCGGTGAAGGTCGCCCTCGCGTACTCCTCTGTCTGTAGTAGGCCGTTGATCGTGCCCCATGACCAGGTGCGGAGCCCGGATGCCTCAGTCTCGAAGGCGATGTAGGTGCTCAACTCGCTGGTGATGGTGTCGCGGTAGTCCTCCCACCAGCCGCGTCCACGGGCCTCCTTGGCCAGGCGCCAGTACTGCTCCTGTCGTGCGGGGTCGGTGACGCCGAACAGGTTGAGCATCAGGTAGAGGTCGCCCTTGCTGACGCTGGTCTGGGCGAGTTCGATGCGGGAGATCTTGCCCTGCGAGCAGCCGATCTCCTCAGCGACCTGGTCTGCGGTCAGCCTCGCCTCGGTGCGTAGGCGCTTCAGCTCCAGACCCAGTTGACGTCCGCGCACGGTGGGGGTCCGCCGGTCTCGCTTCTCTGGCATCCAGCAAGTCTCGCGGACTGCATGACGAGGTTCAACTACCGTCCAAAGTTTTCTCCTATAGGGACTGGTCTTGATCTTACTGATGTGTTCAGATGTTAGTCGAAGTGAATGATTCACATCATGATCTAGGCGGCGAGGTCGAGGTCTCGCCGGGTAACTCCCCGCCGTCAGGGACGCGAGGGTCTGTGGCGGTGGGTCGAGCGGAGGAAGGCTGTCGTTCCCCGTACGGCAGCCTTCCTCCACCTCGCGCGAGTTGCTCCACGACGGTGAACTGCGAGTACCTGCCCTTGGAGGTGTCCGTGACCGACAACCGTTCAGCACGCTGGACCGACCCGACCCTCGACCCGACCGAGCGCAACCGGGACCTGTTCGCCGTACTCGATCGGGCTGACCTGTCCGAACCGGCACGGGCCGCCGTCGCACACGCCCTCGGAGCCGACGCCGGCCCTGCCGGGCACGCCGAAGCGCTGGTCAACCGCTACCTCAACGAACGCGAGCGCTGCCGTCCGGTCGGGCGGGTCAACGGCGGTGGCGGGGACCGGGGCGGCAACCTGCCGGACTGGTTACGGCCCGACCGGCGCGGCCGGTACACACTGCACCTGACCTTCGCCGCCGCCGACTTCGACGAAGCGCGCGAGCAGGCCGTCGCGTACGCCGAAGGGCTCACCATCCTGTGCCCGGAGCTGGGCGAGTACACGCCGCTGCTGTCGCGGGCCGAGGCGTGGAACTTCAACGAGCCGCTGTTCTGCGGCGTACGTGGACCGGACGGTGAGGTGTGCGCGGAGGTCCGCTACCACGCCGGGTTCCACCGGGCGGCCGGCCTGGGCGGGCTGAGCTGGGGCGACGGGGACGCCGACGCCGATGTCGACGTCAACCTGCCATGACGGACACCCCGGCCACGCCGCCGTACCCCAGGGTCGCGCCGTGCCGGCACTGCGGCCGGCCGGTGCTGCGCGACAACGACGGCGTCTGGATCCACGCCGACCTCGCCTACGTCTGCCGCGACCGCTGGGGTGGGATCACCGCCACCACCGCCGCCCCGGAGCCGCCGGACCCGACGTGGCCCCCGAGTGTCGCCGAGCGGCCGTACCCGTTCCGGGTCGACTCCGGCGCGCCACTCGACCTGTAAGGGAGGCCAGTCAGTGGATCCGGCGGCCGTGCGCGTCCGGGACGCCGGACTTGCGGAAGAAGTAGGTATTGATCTGGTCGCGCCACTCCCGCGCCGAGCGGACCTGCTCGTCGAGGCGGTCGGCGACCCGGGCGTACAGGGCGGAGTCGAGGCCGATGTCAGCGATGTCCAGCCACCGTTCCCGCATGGCGATCGCCTCGTCGGCCCCGGCGAAGTGGGTGTCGTAGATGTGCTGGATGACCGTCGAGCCGCTGTGCAGCACATGACCGTACGGCACGTGGTGGAAGAACAGCAGCAGCTCGTCGGGGCAGTCGGTCAGCGACTCGTACACCTGCGACCAGGGCTTCGGATACTGCCCGGTGTAACCGGTGCCGGTGGCCAGGGTCCGGTCCACGCCCACGCCGTCGCGGTCGGCGAAGTGGTAGGTGCCCCACGGGGTGTACTCGTACCCGTCGACGGACGGACCGTAGTGGTTGCCGGGGTTGACCATGAAGCCGACACCCAGTGGGGCGGTGTACCGCTCATAGGTGCGCCACGAGCCGTCCATCATCGCGTGCAGTGCCTGCCGCAACTGCGCCGGATCGGAGACCGCGCCGGCCGGGAAGGTCAGGTCGATCCACTCGTCGAGCAGCGCGGCCGGGTCGGCGGTCGGGTCCCAGCCGAGCCGGCCGAACGCGTACAGGTTGGCCTGGGCGAGCGGGTGCCCGCACCAGAACGGGTCGTCGCCGACGTTCGACACGGCGGCCAGGGTGCCGCCCCGCGCGGCGATCGCGGCGACCGACGACCCCGCGTCACCGCTGACGTCCCCGTCGGCCTCCAGGCTGTCGCCGTCGAACCGGAAGCCGAGCACCTCGCTCCACAGCGGAGGCAGGTAGCAGACGTGCAGCTGGTGGCCGGTGTACTCCTGGGTCACCTGCAGTTCCACGGACAGCCGGGTGGCCGGCATCGCGCCGATCACCGGGGACACCGGCTCCCTGGTCTGGAAGTCGATCGGCCCGTACTTGACCTGCACGATCGCGTTGTCGCGGAACTGGCCGTCGAGCGGGGCGAAATGGTCGTACGCCGCCCGCGCGCGGTCGGTGGTGCGGTCCCGCCAGTCCTGCCGGTGGTTGTAGACGAACGCCCGCCAGTGCACCACCCCGCCGTGCGGGGCGAGGGCGTCGGCGAGCAGGTTGGCGCCGTCGGCGTGGCTGCGCCCGTACGCGAACGGGCCGGGCTGGCCCTCCGAGTCGGCTTTGACCACGTACCCGCCGAAGTCGGGCACCGTGGCGTAGACCTGGGCGGTGGTGGTCGCCCACCAGTCGCGTACCGCCGCGTCGAGCGGGTCGGCGGTGGCCAGGCCCCCGAGCACCATCGGCGCGGCGAAGGTCACCGACAGGTGCAGCCGGATGCCGTACGGGCGGAAGATGTCGGCGAAGGTGGCGACGTCGTCGAGCCGGTCAGTGAGCAGCCGCGCCTCGGTGCGACCCACGTTGACGTTGTTGATGGTGATCGCGTTGACGCCGCTGGCGGCGAGCAGCCGGGCGTACGCCCTGACCCGGTCCAGGTCGTCGGTGATCGCGCCGTCCCGCCAGAAGATCGACCCGCCGGAGTAGCCCCGCTCCACCTGCCCCATCACCGGGTGCACGTCGATGTTGTCCCAGTGGTCGAGCATCCGCCGGCCGATCGCCGGCCGGTGCGTCCGCGTCGGGATGTCGTCGCCGAACGCCGACTCGCCGAGCCTGACCACGTGGAACAGCCCGTACAGCAGCCCGGCGGGGGTGTCGGCGGTGACCGTGGTGAGGCTGCCGGCGCGGCCGATCGTGTAGCCCTCGTCGTCGAGGCCGCCGGGAGCATCGGCCGGTCCGGAGGCGTCGGCTGTTCGACCGGGACGGGCGGCGCCGGTCAACGCCAGCATCAGATCGGCCTCGCCGTCGACCGACAGCCGGGTCACCGATCCGCCGAACCGGGCGCAGGCCGCCCGCACCTCGGCGTACACGGTGGCGACGAGCTTCTCGTCACCGGAGACCAGGGTGTGCCGTGCCCCGATGGCACGCCATGCCTGCGCCGGCAGCCAGGCCGGATGGACATCGGTTGCCGGTGCGGCAGCGGCCACGCGATCCTCCCGAGGTTTCGGACATTGTTTCGGATCCGTACCCGAATCGCAGCCCTGCGACAACGCCGGGCTCGCCACGCTGGCGGTCGTCGGTCACCCTGTCGGTGTGGATCTCGACGACACGCAGACGCTGGTCACCCTGCTCAGCGGCCTGGCAATCCTGATCGGGCTGATCGGCGTGCTCGTGCCGATCCTGCCCGGTCTGCTGCTCTGCTGGGCCGGCGTGCTCGGCTGGGCGATCTTCAGCGACGCCGGTGGCGGCCGGTGGCTGGTCGTCGCCGTGGCGACCCTGATCGCAGTCGGTGGCACGGTGACCAAGTATCTGTGGCCGGGGCGGGACCTGAAACGGGCCGGCGTACCCAACCGGTCGCTGCTGGTCGGCGGCGCGCTGGGCCTGGTCGGCTTCTTCGTCGTCCCGGTGCTCGGCCTGGTGGTCGGCTTCGTGCTCGGCGTCTGGCTGGCCGAGCGGCAGCGGCTCGGTGACTTCGCCGCCGCCTGGCCGGCCACGAAGCGCGCGGTGTTGGCGGTCGGGCTGGCGATGCTGATCGAGCTGGGTGCCGCGTTCGCGATTGCCGGGCTGTGGCTGCTCGGCCTGCTCGCGGCCTGAACCACGAGCAGGCCGGGCAGTGGGAAAGTCACCAGACCGGCATCCGGGCGGCCGGGTAGCGGGAGCCGGCCGCGCCGTGCGGCAGGATCTCGCGGATCCGGTCGACCTCGGCCGGGCTGAGCACAACAGACGCGGCCGCCACGTTCTCGGCGAGCCGTTGCGGGTTGCGGGTGCCCGGGATCGGCACGATGTCGTCGCCCTGGGCGAGCAGCCAGGCCAGGGCGAGCTGGGTGACCGCGACGCCCTTGGCAGCGGCCATCGCGGTCAGCTCGCGCACCGCGGCCAGGTTCTGTTCGTAGTTGCCCGGCTGCCAGCGTTCGTCCCAGGTCCGCATGTCACCGTCCGGGTATTCGGCGGCGGGCCGGACCGCGCCGGTCAGGAAGCCGCGGCCGAGCGGCGAGTACGCAACGAATCCGATGCCCAGCTCGCGGACCGTCGGCAGCACCTGCGGCTCCACCGCCCGCTCGAACACCGAGTACTCGGTCTGCAGCACCGACACCGGGTGGACGGTGTGCGCCCGCCGGATGATGTCCGGGCCGGCTTCACTGAGCCCGAAGTAGCGCACCTTGCCTTCGGCGATCAGCTCACCGACAGTGCCGGCGACGTCCTCGATCGGTACGTTCGGGTCGACCCGGTGTTGGTAGAGCAGGTCGATGTGGTCGGTGCCGAGGTGGCGCAGACTGTTGTGGGTGACCTCGCGGATGTGTTCCGGCCGGCTGTCGAACGCGGTACCGAACCGGCTCGGGTCGGTCAGGTCGAGGCCGAACTTGGTGGCGAGCACCACGTCGTCACGGAAGCCGCGTACCGCCTTGCCGAGCAGTTGCTCGTTGCTGCCGGTGCCCATTCCGTACAGCTCGGCGGTGTCGAACATGGTGACGCCGAGTTCGTACGCCCGACCGATGGTGGCGATGCCGCTGGCCGGGTCGGCCGGACCGTACGCCATGGTCATGCCCATCGTGCCGAGGCCGATCGCACCGACTTCGAGCCCCTGCGATCCGAGTTCGCGCCGGGGCAGCTGCCGGCCGTTCGTTGTCTGTGTCATGCCCCGACGCTATGTCCGCCCCGGGGGTGCCGGCATGGGGCGCGCTCCGCGTACTCTTGCCTGATCCTCTCACTGACGGCGGGGCGATCGATGATAGACGAGCTGGCACGGGTCGTCGCCCGGCACTGCTGCCCGGTGCCGGCGGTCGAGACCGCCGTGCCCCGGCTGCGGCTGGTCCGCTTCGACGACGAGCGGGCCGGGCCGACCGATCTGCTGTACGAGCCGATGGTCTGCTTCGTGGCCCGGGGCGCGAAACGCAGCACCGCCGGTGAGCGCAGCTGGCTGGTCGGCCGGGGGGCGATGTTCCTCAGCTCGGTGGAGCTGCCGGTGACCGCCGTGTTCGAGCAGGTGCCGTACCGGTCGGCGGTGCTGCGTCTGGACGGGCGGATGCTCGCCGATCTGCTGCTGGAGCTGGACGAGCCACCGTCGCCGCCGGCCGGGTCGGCAGAGCCGGCCGCGTTGACCACGGCGGCGATGACCCCGGGGATCGTCGAGGCGGTCACCCGGTGGGTACGGCTGCTCGACGACCCGGCCGACATCCGGCCGCTCGCCGCCCGGATGGAGGGCGAGATCCTGTACCGGCTGTTGAGCAGCCCGCTCGGGCCGGCGCTGCGTCAGCTCACCGTTGCCGAGTCCCGGTTGTCGCAGGTCCGGGCGGCGGCCGGGCTGATCCGGGCCCGGTACGCCGAGCCGTTGACGGTCGAGCAGATCGCGGCGGCGGCCCACCTGAGCGTGGCGACCCTGCACCGGCACTTCAAGGCGGTGACCGGGATGAGCCCGATGCGGTTCCAAAAGTCCTTGCGGCTGCAGCAGGCCCGGCGGCTGCTGGTCGCTGGCGCCGACACCGCCGCTGGAGTGGCCAGGACGGTCGGGTACGTCAGCGCGACCCAGTTCAACCGCGAGTACCGGCGGGCGTACGGCGTACCGCCAGGTCGCGATGCGGCCCGGCGGCGCGCTAGCGACCTGGCGTCGGCAGCTTCGGGGCGGTCGCCGACAGCCTGAGCGTCGCTGCGCGCCGGGGCCGTCACTGCTGCCAGGCCGAGCGGCGCAGCAGCCGCATGCCGTTGAGCGCGACCAGGATGGTGGAGCCCTCGTGCCCGGCGACGCCGAGCGGCAGCGGCAGGTGGCCGACGATGTCCCAGGTCGCCAGGACCACGATGACGGTGCCGGCGATGACCAGGTTGGCGACCACGCAGCGCCGGGCCCGCCGGGCGAGGGCGACAAGCGCGGGGATGGTGGTCAGGTCGTCGCGGACGATGACGGTGTCCGCGGTCTCCAGGGCGAGGTCGGCACCGACGCCACCCATCGCGACGCCGGTGTGCGCGGTGGCCAGCGCCGGTGCGTCGTTGACTCCGTCGCCGATCACCAGCACCCGCCGGCCGCCGGCCTGCAGTTGCCGTACCGCGGCGACCTTGTCCTGCGGCAGCAGACCGGCCCGTACCTCGTCGATGCCGACCTCGGCGGCCAGCCCGCCGGCTGCCTGCGGGTTGTCGCCGGTGAGCAGCACCGGCGACCGCCCGGTCAGGGCACGCAGCGCGGCGGTGACCGGGGCCGCGCCGGGTCGCAACCGGTCGGTGAGCGCGAGGACGGCTGCCGGCGTGCCGTCGACGGCGACCACGACGGCGGTCTGGCCGGCGGACTCCACTTCGGCGACCAGCCGGCGGGCCCCGTCGTCGGTGGCGGTCAGCAGCTGGGCCGGGCTGGCCACGGCCACCTGCCGGTCAACGACGCGGGCCGTGACGCCGCGCCCTGGTAGTGCGGCGAACGTGTCGGTGGCGGCGATCGCCAACTGGCGGTCGCGGGCGGCGGCGACCACGGCGACACCGATCGGGTGTTCGCTGGGCAGTTCGGCGGCGGCGGCGAGAGCCAGCAGTTGGTCCGCGTCGCCGGTGGCCGGATCACCGGGTACGGGGTGGACGGCGGTGACTCGGGGCCGACCTTCGGTGAGGGTGCCGGTCTTGTCGAAGGCGACCAGGTCGGCACGGCCGAGGCGTTCGATCACCCCGGCGGATTTGACCAGTACGCCGTGTCTGCCGGCGGTGGCGATCGCGGCGAGCAGCGGCGGCATGGTCGCCAGCACCACGGCACAGGGGGAAGCGACGATCATGAAGGTCATCGCCCGCAGCAGGGCGTCGGTGAGGCTGTCGCCGAGGGCGAGCGGGATGCCGAACAGGGCGAGAGTCGCGACCACGACTCCGACCGAGTAGCGCTGCTCGATCCGTTCGATGAACAGCTGGGTGGGTGCCTTGCTGGCGGCGGCCTCCTCGACCATGGCGGCGATCCGGGCGACGACGGTCTCGCCTGCCGGGGTGGTCACCCGGACCCGTAGCGCTCCGGTGCCGTTGAGGGTGCCGGCGTACACGTCGTCGCCGTGGCTGCGGTCCACCGGTAGCGGCTCGCCGGTGATGGTGGCCTGGTCGACCTCGCTGGCGCCGTCGACAACCTGTCCGTCGGCGCCGATCCGCTCGCCGGGGCGGACCAGGATGACGTCGCCGACGCGCAGTGTGACGGTGTCGACCCGCTGTTCGGCGCCGTCGACGATCCGCGTCGCCTGGGGCGGGGCCAGGTCGAGCAGGCTGTGGACGGCGTCGGCGGTTCGTCGAGTGGTGAGCGCTTCCAGCGCGCCGGAGGTGGCGAAGATGACGATCAGCAGGGCGCCGTCGAAGACCTGGTTGACGGCGGCGGCCCCGATCGCGGCGACCACCATCAGCAGGTCGACGTCGAGGGTGCGTTCGCGTAGTGCGCGCAGTCCGGACCAGCCTGGTTCCCAACCGCCGGCGACGTAGCAGGCAAGGTAGGCGGCCCACCAGCTCCACGCCGGGGCTCCGGCCAGGTGCAGCGTGCCGCCGAGGGCGAACAGCGCGGTCGCGGCGGTCGCCCAGCGGACCTCGGGCAGCGCCCAGATCGGGGTACGGCGGGTGGCGTCGGCCAGGCGCTCGGCGCGTTTCGGGGGCGCGTACGGCGGGGTATCGATGAGCACGGCCATTACAATAGCTGCGCAGCTATGCAGATATGCAAGTAGGCGGCCTCGACTAGTCTGACCGGCATGCACACCTCGATTCCGGATTTCCGGATGCCGGTCGAGGAGCAGGTGCACCTGGCCGCGGAGACGTTCCGCCTGCTCGCCGACCCCACCCGGATCAAGATTCTCTGGGCGCTGCTGCAGGGTGAGTCGTCGGTCGCCTGCCTGGCCGAGTTGGTCGGTGCCGCGCCGACGGCGGTCAGCCAGCACCTGGCCAAGCTGCGGCTCGCCGGGCTGGTCCGGGGTCGCCGGGAGGGCACATTCGTCTACTACTCGGCCGCAGACGTGCACGTCCGGCAGTTGCTGGCCGAGGCGCTGTTCCACGCCGACCATGCCGACCGCGAGCTGCCCGACCACGGGCCGGGGGAGCGGGTCTCCGATCACCACGGGTGAGCGCCTGGCTCGGGGCCGGTCACCTGTGGTGGAGTCGAAACCGGCCGCGTCGGTCCTACTTAATGAAAACGGCTTCCGTTATCGTCTGGGTAGACGAGAGGAGGCCGTCCATGGCCGTACCGAAGCGCCGCACCTCGCGGTCGAACACCCGCCACCGGCGCGCCCAGTGGAAGGCGGCGGTGCCGATGCTGGTGACCTGCCCCTGCCCGCGACAGGAGAAGATCCTGCCGCACCGGGCCTGCGCACACTGCGGCCTGTACCGGGGCCGCCAGGTCGAGGATCCGCGATGACCGGTGCGGTGGCCAGCGAGGGGAACGGTGCGACGGCCGGCGCGGTGGCCAGTGACCGTCGGCTGCCGGTAACGGTGCTGTCCGGATTCCTCGGTGCGGGCAAGACCACCCTGCTCAACCACATCTTGGCCAACCGGGAAGGGCGGCGGGTCGCGGTCATTGTCAACGACATGAGCGAGATCAACATCGACGCCGCGCTGGTGCGCGACGGCGGTAGCCTGTCGCGTACCGAGGAACGCCTGGTCGAGATGACCAACGGCTGCATCTGCTGCACCCTGCGCGACGACTTGCTGGTGGAGATCGCCCGACTGGCTCGGCTGGGCCGCTTCGACTACCTGGTGATCGAGTCCAGCGGCATCTCCGAACCACTGCCGGTGGCGGCCACGTTCGCCTTCGGCACCGACGACGGTGGGGTGCTGGCCGACATCGCCCGGCTGGACACCATGGTCACTGTCGTCGACGCGCCGCACCTGATCGCCCAGTTGCGGGCCGGCGAGTCGTTGGAGCAGCGTGGGCTGGCCGCGTACGACGACGATGACCGCACCATCGCCGACCTGCTGGTCGACCAGATCGAGTTCGCCGACGTGATCCTGGTCAACAAGACCGACCTGGTCGGGTCGGCCGAGTTGGCGACGGTCGAGGCGCTGGTGACCAGGCTGAACCCGAAGGCCCGTCAGCTGCGGACCGTGCGGGCGCAGGTCCCGTTGGGCGAGGTGCTCGACACCGGGCGGTTCGATCTGGAGGCGGCCGAGACCGCTCCCGGTTGGGTCGCCGAACTCAACGGCGAGCACGTGCCGGAGACGATCGAGTACGGCATCAGCAGCATCGTCTACCGGGCGGTCGCGCCGTTTCATCCGCAGCGGCTCTGGGATCTGCTCGCCGAGCTGGACAGCTTCGGCGTCGTACGGTCGAAGGGCTTTCTCTGGCTGGCGACCCGGCCCGATGTGCAGGCACTGTGGTCGCAGGCCGGTCCGTCGGCGCGGTGCGACCCGGCGGGGGTGCCGGTGGCCAGCTCCGGTGAGTGGCCCGACGACCCGGCCGAGCGGGCCGACCTGGAGTCCCGGTGGGATCCGGTCTTCGGCGACCGGCACCAGGAGCTGGTGTTCATCGGCATCGGGCTCGATGGCGAGCGGCTACGGGCGGCGCTGGACGGCGCGCTGCTCACCGATGCCGAGCTCGCGGCGGCCGGAGCGGGGCTGGTCGCCGGGCTCGCGGCATGGCGCGAGCTGCCGGACCCGTTTCCCGACTGGGATGTCGGCGAGCTGGACGAACATGGACATGTGTCGACTCAGACAGGTCGCACCCCTACCGCGATAAGTTGAAAACGATTACCGTTAGCTCCCGGTGGTCCACCAGGGACCACCGGGAGGGAGTCTGTCCCATGTCGACCGCAACTCGCCGGCGGGCCGCCGGTGCGCTCGTCGCCAGCGCCGCGATGATCGCCGCGCTGGTGGTTTCGGCCACTCCGGCGCAGGCACACGGCACCGGCCTGCCCGTGGTCCTGCATGAAGGACACGTCGACGTCATCGAGGTCGAGTACGAGGACGGTGAGCTGGAGCTCGGCGTCCACGACGACACCGTCGAGCCGGGTGAGCACCGCCACCACGACGACGTGATCTTCGTCGTCAAGCCCCAGGCGAAGGCCACCGTGCCCAGTGACCCGGCCTTCGCCTTCCTCGGCGCCGCCGGCTCGCCGGTGTGGATCCTGCCGCAGATCGAGAACGAGGAACTGCTCTTCGCCGGCCTCGCCACCGAGGAGCTCGAAGCGGGCGTCTTCGCCGGCGACTCGGTCGACCTGACCGTGCAGCAGCTGATCAGCGCCCCCAGCTCCGCCAAGATGGCGGTCTACACCGAGGACCTGTTCGGGCAGCCGACCGTGCTGGCCAACAGCCGCGACGGGCTGCCGGACGTTGTCGACCTGGCGGTCGGTGAGCACCTGCACGTCAACTGGGCGTTCAGCAAGGCGGGCGTCTACCTGCTCAAGGTGAAGGCCAGTGCCACTCTGGCGGGCACCACGACCGTCGTCGAGTCCGACTCGGTCTACCTGCGATTCGTCGTCCTGCCCTGACGTGCGTCGGGAATCCGGAGGGAGCAGTGTGATGAAGACTCCTGGCCGCCGGCTGCTTGCCGGTATCGCGTCGAGTGCCCTCGCTGCGGTGCTCGCGGTCGCCGTACCCACCCCGGCGCAGGCCACGACCGTCGAACTGACCAGTGGCCACGTCGATGTCATCAATGTCGATCATGTCGCCGGTGGGCCGATCGAGGTCACCGTTGGCGATGACACCGGCGCTACCTTCGTCGAGCGTGACCCGTCCACCGTGGTCCTCGTGGTGCCTGCCGCCGCGCACACGGCGGTGCCGTCCGGTTCCGCCTGGTCGTTCCTCGGCAGCGGGGGGTACGCCTACGTGTTGCCGCAGACCAACACCGCCGGGCTGCTCTGGGCCGGCTGGGACACCACCGGGGTGGCCAGCGGGGCGTTGCAGTTCAACCGGGTCGTGTTCAAGCTGACCGGCGTGCAGGGGCCGGGCGGGTTCAGCATCTTCACCGCCTCGGGCGGCACGCCCACGGTGCTGTTCGACAGCGGCAACGGTCTGCCGGACAGCCTGAACGTCAACCGCAACACCCATGCCCACGTCAACTGGGGCTTCGACGTGGCCGGCACCTACGTGGCGACGTTCGAGGTAAGCGGCGTGCGTGCGTCGAACGGGCAGCCGGTGAGCAGCACCGAGGAATTCACCTTCGAGGTCGGCTGACCCCCGTTCGACCCGAGTGGTTGATTCGTCGGTTGATCCGACCCGCCGACCCGTGCAGCCGGTGCCGAACATCACCCGTTCGGCACCGGCTGCACGCCGGATCGAGTATGACAACGGTTATCGTTTGCGTGCTAGCGTGCGGTGCGCGGGCGCAGGGCGTACGGAAGGTGGGGTGGATCATGCGCGCACGGTGGCTCATCGGGTCGGCGCTGCTCGCTGTCAGTCTTGGTAACCTGGCGGCCTGTGTCGTCCCCGAGACGTTGAGCGCCGCTGACGACCGTCTCCAGGTCGTCACCACCACCGGCATTCTGCGGGACCTGGTCGACAACGTCGGCGGGGACCGCGTCGCGGTCGCCTCGCTCGTCCCCGACGGTGCCGACCCCCACTCGTACGAGCCGTCGCTGCGCGACGTGCGCAACGTCGTCTACGCCGACGTCGCCTTCAGCAACTACCTGCTGCTGGAGGAGCACGCCATCATCAAGGCGCTCGACGCCAACCTGCCGGAGAGCGTACCGAACATCTCGCTCGCCGAGGGGGCGATCAAGTACGCCGCCGAGATCATCCCGCTGGTCGAGGACTTCTCGCTCGACACCATCTGGCTCGGCATGCGGGTACGCGGCACCGGCGGGACCTATGGTGCAGACCGGGTCTCCGACATCCTGCTGCAGAGCACCAACGTGACCGGCCCCGGCGCCATGGCGGCCTACCTCACCGAGTCGTTCGGCAACCCGGCCGTCTATCTCGACTCGGCCGACGGCTTCGACGCCGCCACCGGCTACCGGGACGACACCGCCACCCTCCCGCCCGACGCGCACACCCACATGAGCTGGGCTTTCACCGAGCCGGGCGTCTACCGGCTCACCATGTCGGCACGGTTGGCGGTCACCACCGACAGCCGCCCCGTCGCCCTCGGGGAACAGACCTTCACGTTTGCCGTCGGCGTCGATCCGCACAGCGTGCCCGGGATGGCCGGGGCCGACGTACTGCGCGGCGGGCACGCCGACATCACCGTCGACCTCGACGCGGCGGCGCGCGGCGAGCCGTCGCTGTACCTGTTCGCCGACCCGCACGGCGCCGGTGACGCCCATCAGCATGTGCACGATCCGGCCGACACCGTCATCGAGGTGCCGAACAAGGCCCTCGCCCAGGTGCCGGCCGGTCGGGACTTCCGCTTCCTCGGCCGACCGGGCACCGAGATCTTCCAACTGCCGCAGGCGGTGCTCGGCAAGCACGTGCACGGGGAGATCGACCCGCACCTGTGGCAGAACGTCCGCAACGTCATCGCGTACACCGAACTGATCCGCGACACCCTGATCGGCGTCGACCCAGCCGGTGCCGCCGACTACCGGCGGCACGCGGCGGCGTACATCGCCGAGTTGACCGCGCTGGACGACTACGTCCGTGACACGATCGCGCGGATCCCGCCCGCCCGGCGGCACCTGATCACTACTCACGACGCGTTCGGCTACCTCGGGGCCGCGTACGACGTGCAGATCTCCGGCTTCGTCAGCCCGCACCCGGCGGCCGAGCCGAGCCTGGCCGACCGGCGTCGGCTCACCGAGACGATCCGCAACCTGCGGGTACCGGCGGTGTTCCTGGAGCCGAACCTGCGGTCGAGGTCCTCGACATTGACCGAACTCGCCGACGACCTCGACGTACGGGTCTGCGATATCTACGGCGACACCTTTGACGACCGGGTGACCAGCTACGTCGAGCTGATGCGGTTCAACGCCGAGTCGCTGCTCGATTGTCTGGCACCATGAGGAGGCATCAGTGAAGTCGATCGGCCTGTCGACGGCCGTCTCCGCGCTGCTGGCGATGACGCTGGCCGCCCAGCCGACATCGCCCGACCCGGCACTGGACCAGTCGATCGCCCCGGACCAGCCGGTCGCCGCGGACATGACCGTGCTGGCGGCCGGTCATGTCGACATCGGACCGCGCTACGTCGACGACGAGTGGACCCTGCTGCTGCACGACGACGCGGCGCAGCCGGTGTGGCGGGATCCGGACCGGACCGTGCTGAGGGTCACCGACGCCGCGCTGCAGACCGTGCCGGATGATCCGGTGTACGGCTTCCTCGACGTGCCGGCCGGCACCGAGGTGCACGTGGTGCCGCAGGTGCAGCACCCCGACGTGGTGTGGGTCGGCTGGAACACCCAGGACCCACGGGTGATGCAGACGATCGACCGGGGCGTGACGTTGGAGCTCGCCGGGGTCGAAGGACCTGGCGAGGTCACCATGTATCTGCAGGCCGGCACGTTCAGCGAACCGCAGGTGCTGTGGCGCTCCACCGAGCCGCCCGGCCAGCCGATGTGGGTGGAGGTCAACACCCACACCCACGCCAACTGGGTGTTCACCGTCCCCGGCGTGTACCTGGTCGCCGTCCGGGTCAGCGCCGACCTGGTCGGCGGCGAGCAGGTGAGCGCGGTACGGCACCTGCGGTTCGCGGTCGGCGACGCCGTCAGCACCGACGACGCGTTCGCCGCGCAACCCGACGAGGTCGCGGCCGCGCCGGTCGCCTCCGACGGTGCTGACGGCCAGGGGGCCGCAGCCGACGGCACCGGCGACGGCACCGGCCCCTGGCTGCTCGGCGGCCTTGTGCTGGCCGCGGTCGTGCTGGCGGTTGCGCTGGTCGTCGTGGTGCTGCGCGGCCGGGCGGTACGCCGCCGGGTCGAGCAGGAGCGTGCCGCCTCATGACCGCGCTCGCCGTACACGATCTCGACGTCGACCTCGGCGGCCGTCCGGTGCTACGCGGTGTGCGGTTGCACGTCGACCCGGGGGAGCTGGTCGGGCTGATCGGGCCGAACGGGGCCGGCAAGACCACGCTGCTGCGGTCGGTGCTCGGGCTGATCCGGACCCGGTCCGGGCGGATCCTGGTCGACGGGGTGCCGAGCCGGCCGGGGCGGTGCGCGATCGGGTACGTGCCGCAGCGGCACGAGTTCGCCTGGGAGTTCCCGATCTCGGTGGAGCAGGCGGTGCTCAGCGGCCGGACCGGTCGGATCGGGCTGCTGCGCCGGCCGGGGCGGGCCGACTGGCGGGCCACCGCCGAGGCGATCGACCGGGTACGCCTGGGAGACCTGCGTCGTCGGCCGGTCGCCGAGTTGTCCGGCGGCCAGCGCCAGCGGGTGCTGGTGGCCCGGGCATTGGCGCTGCAGCCGGCGTTGCTGCTGCTCGACGAGCCGTTCACCGGGCTGGACATGCCGACCCAGGAGCTGCTCGGTGAGCTGTTCGCCGGTCTGGCGGCCGAGGGTACGCCGCTGTTGATGACCACGCACGACCTGATCGGGGCGATGGATGCCTGTTCCCGGCTGGTGCTGCTGAACCGGCAGGTGATCGCCGAGGGCAAGCCGACCGAGTTGCGGGATCCGCGGCTGTGGATGCGTACGTTCGGGATCACTGAACGGTCGCCGTTGCTGAGGATCGTCGGCGCCGGCACCATGCCCGTCGGGGTCGGCGAGGGGAGCGGCTGATGCCGGTCACCGAGTTCGTCGCCGACCTGTTCAACCCGGATCTGGCCTTCCTGCCGAAGGCGCTGCTGATCGCCATCATGTCCAGTGTGGTCTGCGGGGTGGTCGGTTGCCACGTGGTGCTGCGGGGGATGGCGTTCATCGGTGACGCCGTGGCGCACGCGGTGTTCCCGGGGCTGGCGGTCGCCTTCGTGCTGCAGGGCAGCCTGGTGCTGGGCGGTGCGGTCGCCGGGATCGTGACCGCGCTGCTGATCGCGGTGTTCGCGCAGCGGCGGCGGGTCAAGGAGGACTCGTTGATCGGAGTGTTCTTCGTGGCCGCCTTCGCCCTCGGCATCGTGATCATCTCGCAGGCACCAGGGTACGCCGGTTCGCTGCAGCAGTTCCTGTTCGGTTCGATCACCGGCATTCCGGACCGGGATCTCTACACGGTCGGCTTCACTGGGCTGGCCATCCTGACCGCGTTGTTCCTGCTGCACAAGGAGCTGGTCGCGGTCAGTCTCGACCGGGAGTCGGCCCGGTCGGTCGGGTTGCCGGTGTTCTGGCTGGACATCGTGTTGTACGTGCTGGTCACCCTCGCCGTGGTGATCTCGCTGCAGACGATCGGCAACATTCTGGTACTGGCGTTGCTGATCACGCCGGCGGCGGCGGCGCGGCTGCTGACCGACCGGCTCGCGGTGATGATGCTGCTCGCCCCGCTGATCGGTGGCGGCTCGGCGCTGGTGGGGTTGTACCTGTCCTGGAGCTACGACCTGCCGGTGGGCGGCACCATCGTGCTGGTCGCGACGGCGGTGTTCCTGCTGGCCTGGTTCCTGGCCCCGCGGCACGGTCTGGTCGCCCGCTGGCGGCGGCAGCCGGCAGGGCCCGACGAGGCGCAGGTCACACCGGTGCTGACAGAGGTGGCCGAACGGCCGATAGGTTAATGAAAATGATAGTCGTTACGTTGCGGTGGGGCTTCCGCCCCGTCACGACCACGTCCCGCACCGGTCCGCGGTGCGGGCGAGGGGAGGAACAACGATGAGAACGACAGGTGCCCGCAGGCTCGCGGCCCTGGCCGGTGCGGCGGTGATCGCCGGCGGCGTACTGCTGGTGCCGACCGCCGCGGCCGCAGCCGAGAAGGTGGTGCTCGCCAAGGGCCACACCGACGCGGTCGACGTCCACTACCACGATGGCGAACTGTCCCTGGAGGTCCACGACGACACGGTCAGCCCGTCGGTCAACCGTGATCCGGCGGACGTGACCTTCCAGGTGCTGCCCGAAGCGGCCATGACGGTGCCGGACGACCCCCGGTTCGCCTTCCTCGGGCCGGCCGGATCGCAGATCTGGCTGCTGCCGCTGACCCAGGACCCCGAGCTGCTCTGGCCCGGTTGGAACACCACCACCCTCGGCTCCGGCGTCTTCGCCGGCGACAAGGTCCAGTTGAGCCTCGTCGAGGTCACCGGACCAGGAAACGTCTGGGTGTTCACCCAGGACAGCTTCGGCGGCCCGATCATGAAGTTCCGCAGCGACGACGGCCTGCCGGACGCCATCGACGTACCGATCCGCACCCACGCGCACGCCAACTGGGCGTTCAGCGCGCTGGGCGCCTACACGCTGACCTTCCAGGCCGACGCGACGCTGACCGACGGCACGACCGTCAGCACCGGCCCGGTCGACTACGCGTTCGTGGTCGGCGAGCTCGACGGCACCGGTCCCGAGACCGTGCTGAGCATCGCCGGCATGGCCGACGAGTACCAGCCCGGCGACACCGTCACACTGCAGGCGGTGCAGACCCCGCAGACCGAGCTGGACCACTACCACTGGTTCAGCCGCTGCCCCGGCAGCGACGACTTCGCCATCATTGCCGGCGAGGCCGGCGCGTCCTACAGCTTCACCGCCACCCGTGAGCTCAACGCCTGCGAATACCAGGTGAAGCTCTACGACGACAACCACAGCGTCGTCGCGACCAGCGCGGAGGTCTGGCTCTGGGTGGCCTTCACCCCGACCGACCCGGAGGCCTCGCAGACCATCACCGCGTCGATCGATCCCACCCAGGGCGCACTGGTGATCAGCGTCGACCCGGACGACCGCAGCGTTGTCCTGCCGCCGGCGCAGCTGACCAGCGGTGGTGACAGTTGGGAGAGCACCGGAAGCCTGCGCCCGGTCACCGTCACCGACACCCGGGCCGGCACTCCCGGCTGGAGCGCCTCCGGTCAGCTGCCGGAGAACTTCACCGGACCCGACGGTGCCACCTTCAGCTCCGGCTACCTCGGCTGGACCCCGCAGGTGGTCGACCAGTCCGCCGGTCAGGGCGTCGTCGCGGGCCCGGTCGTCGAGCCGTACGTCGTCGGCGTCGGCGGTGGACTCGGCAGCAGTGCCGTGCTCGGCTCGGCACCGACCGGCGTGGGCCGGGGTACCGCGACCCTGTCGGCCGGCCTGCAGCTGCGCCTGCCGACCGAGACCGTGCCCGGCACCTACACCGCGACCCTCACCCTCACCGCGATCTGAGGATCGCACCAGGGAACGGGCCGGGCGACGACACCGTGCCGCGTCGTCGCCCGGACCGCCCCACACCCTCCGCGAAACGGACCACCCCGCATGCGTACGCCAGCAGCCCTGCTCGCCGGACTCCTCGCCGCCGCCGTCGTGTCGACGGGCCCGGTCACCGGCCCGGCGACGGTCGCATCGCCGAGCTACACGCCCCTCGCGGCGCAGTCCCTCACCTGGGGCGTCGCTCCGTCCAGCCCCGACGGGCCGAACGGACGGCCGGCGTTCGAGTACAAACTGGATCCGGGTGCCACTCTCACCGACTACGTGGCGATCACGAACCACTCCGACCAGCCGATCACCCTCGACGTGTACGCCAGCGACGCGTTCACCACCGACCAGGGCGGCTTCGACCTGCTACCGGCGACCGGAGAACCGGTCGACGTCGGTTCCTGGGTGACGTTCGAGTCCGGCACCTTCACCGTGCCGTCGACGTCGCGGCTGGACGTGCCGTTCACCATCGCGGTGCCGGACAACGCCACCCCCGGCGACCACCCCGGCGGCATCGTCGCCTCGCTCGCCGCCACCGGCACCGACGGCGAGGGCAACCAGGTGGCGGTCGACCACCGGGTCGGCTCCCGGATCTATCTACGGGTCACCGGGGAACTGCAGCCGGGCCTGGACGTCGGGGATCTGTCGGCGACGTACGACGGCACCTGGAACCCGGTCGCGGGTGGCACCGTCACGGCCAGCTTCACCGTGCGCAACACCGGCAACGTACGACTTACCGGGCAGCCGCAGCTGACCGTCGCCGGACCGTTCGGGCTGGCCGGGCGCAAAGTCGACGGCGATCCGCTGCCGGAGATCCTGCCCGGCGACAGTTACCGGACCACTATCCGGGTCGACGGCGTGCCGCCGATGTTCCGGCTCGGTGCGCGGCTCACCGTCGCACCGACCGCCGTCGCCGACGAGGTGCTCGACCCGCCCCCAGCGACCGTGACCCGCGAAAGCGGCCTGTGGGCCGTCCCGTGGTCGCAGCTGGTGATCCTGCTGGTGATCGGGCTGGCCGGCTGGCTGGTCGTCGCCCGCCGCCGCCGCGCCCGGCGCCGGCGGGCAGCACAGCTGGAACAGGCCGTCGCCACCGCGCGCGAACAGGGCCGCGCCGAGGCCGTACGCGACCGCGCGGTCACCGATGCCACTGACGACAAGACGACCCAGGGGACCTCATGATGACGACGATTCACCGCCCCACCGGTGCGGCGACGCGTCGCCGGTGCGCCGCGGTGCTGGCGATCGGTGCACTGGCTGCGGCCCTGACCGCGCCGGCGCCGGTGACCGCCGCACCCGCGACCGATCCGCCGGCAGTAGTGAATTCGGCAGGTGCCGACCTGGTAGCGGTCACCCTCGATGGCGCAACGTTGTCGTTGGTCACTCGCGAGGTGTCCGGGCCCGACCGGAAGCCGGCGACGGCGGTCTTCGGACCGGCAGGCGGCGTGGCGGTGCGGACACCTGACCATCCGGCGTTCCGGTTCCTCGGCCCGGCCGGTCGGCCGATGTGGGCACTGACCGGTAGCGACGTCGAGTTTCCGTATCTGGACACCCGGGCAGTGCCTCGCGGGGCGGTACGCGGCGACACCATCGAGCTGTCGCTGCGTCAGGTCGACGGCCCGGGTGGATTCGTCGCCTATACCCTCGGTGGGCTCGGCCAGCCGACGCCGTTGTTCGGCACCCTCGACGCGATGCCGCGTACCGCCCGGCTGCCGGCAGCGACCAGGACCGGCGGTCTGGTCTGGCTTTTCGACGCCGCGGGCGAGTACCGGCTGACGCTGTCGGCGGCCGCGACGCTGGCCAACGGCGCCGAGGTGACGGCCGACGCCGACTACCGGGTGCTGGTGCCGCGGCTCGACGAGGCGCCGCCCGACCCCGCAGACACCCGGCCGGTGCCGGCCCCGGCTCCCGCTCCGGCGGCGGACCTGGCGAGGGCGTCCGGTGCCGCCCCGGGCGACGGTGTACCGCTCGGTGCCGATTCGCCGTCGGACGGCACCCCCGCGCGGGCGCTGGCGGCGGCTGCCGCACCGACGGCGACCAGCACCGCGTCGCAGCTCGCCGCAGCGGCTCAACAGGACGGGTCACGGGTGGTGATCGACGACGGTCACGTCGACATGGGCCCGGAGCTCACCGGTGCGGACTGGACGATCCGCCTCAAGGACGACACCGTCTCGCCCCCGGTGTGGCGCGACCTGTCCGACGTGGTGCTGCACGTCAAGGACAATGCGAAGATCACCGTGCCGGACAACGCCGACTTCCTGGGCGCGCCGGGTGACGAGGTGTGGCTGTTGCCGCAGGGGCAGCGCGCCGGGATCGTCTGGCCGGGCTGGAACACGCAGCATCCGTCGGTGGTGGCCGGGGTTCGTGGCCCGGTCGTCTGGACCTTCACCGGTGTCGACGGCCCCGGCCGGTTCGCGCTGTTCCTGACCGGGTCGTTCGGTGAATCCGAGGTGCTGTTCGATTCGTCGGCCCGGCTGCCGCAGCGGCTCGACATCCCGATCAACACCCACGCCCACGGCAACTGGGCGTTCAGCGAGCCGGGCATCTACCGGCTGGCCTTCGAGATGTCGGCCACCACGTCGTCGGGGTCGACTCTCACCGACTCCCGCTCGCTCACCGTGGCGATCGGTGACGCGACGGACCCGGACACGGGCTTCGGGCCCGGAGGCGACGACAACCCGGGTGGTGGCTCCGGTGACGGGAGACTGCCGCGGACCGGATCGTCGTGGCACCTGCCGGCCACCGGAGCCATCCTGGTGATCGCTGGCGCGCTGGTGTTGTTCGCGACGCGTCGGCGACGCCCCGCTCAGTGCTCGTCGTAGTGGTCGCCGTGCGCGGCGTGTCGGTGCCCGGCGTGGACGAAGTCCTGGTGGTCGCCGTGGGGCACCATCTCGTGGCCACAGTCGGGACCATGCGTGTGGTCAGCATGTGACTCGGCTGTCACGTGCTGGTCCGTGCCGCACTCGTCCCAGTGCCCGGCGTGCTCGTGGTGGACATGCCCGTCGTGCAGGTAGTCCGTGTGCCCGTCGTGGGTCACCGCAGCGTGCCCGCAGGTCGCAGAGTGGCTGTGCGGGTGTTCGGTGTGCACCGGGTGAGACATGGATGCTCCCTAATATATATTTACATTGCGATGCGAGCATACGTTATCCGGGCTCTACGTGCAGGGTGTATCCGGGTCCGGGGGTGTGACAGGCCTTGCTAAAATGACAATCATTACTGTCAAGCGTCAGGAAGGCTGGTTCGCACGGATGAAGCCTGATATCCACCCTAAATACGATTATGTGGTTTTCCGGGACCGGAGCGCGGATTTCGCGTTCTTGACCCGATCGACTGCGACCAGCCAGAAGACGATCGAGTGGACCGACGGCCAGACGTACCCGGTGGTCGACGTGGAGATCTCCGCGGCCAGCCACCCGTTCTGGACGGGTCGGCAGCGACTGCTGGACAGTGCCGGTCGAGTGGAGAAGTTCCGTGCCAAGTACGCCCGGAAGAAGCGCCCGGAGGGCGACGCCGCGGCCGGCTAGCGTACGCAGCCGCCCCCGCTCTGCCCCGTGCGATCGTGGCCGGGGTTAGCCGAGCCGGTCGCCGGGTAGCCGGCAGGTGCCGGTAGGCCGCGATCGTGGCGGCAGCGGCCGGCAAGGAGGCGTGATGGCTGGCATCGGTGCCCGCATCTGGGTGGTGGCCGGGGGGCGGATCCCGCCGGTCAGCAACGGCGACGAGCCGGAGTTCACCAGCTTCGACCAGCTCTGCCTGCTCAACGCCGGTGACGTCGACGCCGAGGTCGAGCTGACCGTGTACTACGACGATCAGGAGCCGGCGGGGCCGTACCGCTGGATGGTGTGGGCGCGCCGGATCCGGCACGCCCGGCTCAACGACCTCGTCGACCCGGAGCCGATCCGGCTGGGCCGACCGTTCGGCTGCGTACTGACCTCGTCGGAGCCGGTGGTGGTGCAGTTCCAGCGGCAGGACACCCGGCTGCCGGGGGTGGTGGCGTTGACCGACGCGACCCCGTACGCCGGGTGAGGGCAGGCCCACCCGGACCTGCCCGTACCCGGACCTGCCCGCACCCGGTCCGCCGCCCTGGCGCGCCCGGTCTACTTGCCCAGGAAGGCGAGCAGCGCGGTGTTGACCTCCGCCCCGTGGGTCCAGAGCAGGCCGTGCGGTGCTCCGTCGATCTCGACGTACTCGGCCTTTGGTAACCGCTTGTGGAACTCGCGGGCGGTGGCGTCGATCGGCAGGATCCGGTCGGCGGTGCCGTGCAGGATCAGTGCCGGCACGTCGATCCGGTCGATGTCGGCCCGGAAGTCGGTGAGCCAGGTCGGCACGACCGCGCTGGAGGCGAACCACCCAGCGCCGGCCGCGACGTTCCAGCTGTTGCGCAGTGCCTCCTCGGAGAGTCGGCCGCCGAGCGTCTCGTCGGTGTTGTAGAAGTCGCGGTAGAAGTCGCTGAAGTAGGCGTACCGGTCGGCGGTGACGGCGGCGAGGATGCCGTCGAAGATCTCCTGCGGCACGCCGGCCGGGTTGTCGTCGGTGGCCAGCAGGAACGGTTCCAGCGAGGCCAGGAACGCGGCCTTGGCGACCCGGGCGGAGCCGTACCGACTCAGGTAGCGGCCGACCTCGCCGGTGCCCATGCTGAAGCCGACCAGTACGACGTCGGTGAGGTCCAGGGTTTCCAGCAGGGTGTTCAGGTCGGCGGCGAAGGTGTCGTAGTCGTACCCGACGGTGGGCTGGCTGGATTGCCCGAAGCCACGCCGGTCGTAGGTGATGACCCGGTAGCCGGCGGCGAGCAGTGCCGCGCTCTGCTTCTCCCAGGAGTGTCCGTCCAGCGGGTAGCCGTGGATGAGCACCACCGGCTGCCCTTGGCCGTGGTCCTCGTAGTAGAGGTCGATGTTGGTGCTGTTCTCCTGGCCGACGGTGAGGTAAGGCATGACGACCTCCGGTCGCTCGTTGTGAGAACGGTCGTTCTCGCTCGCTGTGTCCTACAGTAGAAAACGATCGTTCTCTCCGCCAGTCGGCAATCGACGATTCGCCGGTGACCCTCGTCACCGGCGACAACGGCCAACCGGGTGGCGGCTCGACCTGAAGGAGAAGACATGCCGGCGTTGACCGACGACGAGGTGCGGCACAAGGTGCTCGACGCCGCCGACCAGCTCTTCTACGCCCGGGGCGTGCAGGCCGTCGGCATGGACGCACTGCGCGCCGAGGCAGGAGTCCCGCTCAAGCGGCTCTACCAGGTCTTCGGGTCGAAGGAAGCCGTGGTCGAGCAGGTGCTGACCCGCCGGCAGCGGATGTGGAACGACCTCGTGGACGCCGCCGTGGCCAGCGGCGGCACACCACGCGACAAGCTGCTCGCCATCTACGACGGGCTCGCCCAGTGGGCCACGGCCGACGACTTCCGTGGCTGCCTGTTCATCAACACCTTCGGTGAGCTGGGCGGGACCACGCCAGGCGTCGCCGAGTTCGTCCGGGGGCAGAAGGCGGAGTTTCAGCAGCGGGTGGCGACACTGGTCGCCGAAGCCGGCGGATCCGCGACCCTTGCTGCCCAACTCGCGATTCTCGCCGAGGGAGTACAGACCACCACCGCGATCGCCGGCGACAACGCCGCCGCCGCTCACGCGCGCGCCGCCGCCGAGGTTCTCATCGGCAGCGCCCTCTCGGCAGCGCCCGCACAGCGACCGCCGACCGGTGAACCGGACCCGACCGCCGGCGGCTGAACCTTCGTCAGCCGCCGGCGGCTGACGGTCAGCTGTACGGGTGCAGGAACTGGTGCGGGCGCAGCGCCTTCGCGGTGATCCGCACGTCACCGATCCAGCCGTAGAAGCCCTGCCCGTACTGCAGGTCGAACGAGGTCGCGCCGATCACGAACGGCAGGCCGAGGGTGGCGATGCCGGTCGAGGGCTGGGTGGGGTTGCGGGCGATCGTCGACCCATCGACGTAGACGACGGTCTGCTCGGAGTCGTTGACCACGGCGAGGTGCATCCACCGGCCGGGCGGCAGGGCGTGGCTCCACGACGTCGGGTCGGCGTCCTGCACGTCGGCGTAGACAACGTACTGCAGGAAGCGCTCGGGGGAGATGTTCAGGCTGCAGGTGCACTCCAGCGGGGACCAGCCGGTGGTCTTGCCGGCGTCGCCGCTGCGCCCCTCCCAGCTCAGGATTCCCATCCAGGCGTGGTCGCCCGGGTACGGGTCGGGCAGCTTCACGAACGCCTCGATGGTGTAGCCGTCACGGAACTTCATACCGTTGATCGGCGCGTCCGGGCCGGCTCGCAGGATGGCACCCCGGTCCGGTCCCTTGCCGCCGTCGAAGCGCAGGCTGGCGTGCGCCGGTTGGCCACTGTGGTGTTCGTCGGAGAAGGTCAACGTCTCGGCGGTGCCGGCGCCGATCCGGCCCACGGTCAGGTCGTTGCCGTTGCCGCTGAGGTCGCGGACCACGGTGCCGTCGAGCACCGGGTTGCCGGTGACCGGGCTACCGGTGCCGGCACCGAAGCCGGCCGAGTCGAACCGCCAGTAGCCGACGGTGGTGTGCCGCAGCACCGCGACCGGCGGCCGGGGCGCGGCCGGCGGCACCGGCGCGAACCCGTCGAACCGGGCCGCGAAGTCGACCTCGACGCTGAACCGGTCGACCGGGCCGGTCAGCTCGACCGTCTCGGCCTGCAGCGGCGTCCGCTTGGCCGGATCCCGGGTGAGGAACCAGGGCGCGAAGGTCTCCACGTCGATGACGTTGCGGACCAGATCGAAATGGTAGAGCCGGATCATGCCGGCCCCGCCGTAGTACCGGTCCTGGTAGTTGACGATGTGCACGTGTACGTCGTGGCCGGCCGCGTTGGTGAGCGTGGTCCGCCCGGGCGGCCAGTAGTGGCCGTTGAGGGTGAGGAAGATCTGGTCGTTGTCCCGAATCAACCGGTCCCACAGCCGCTGCCCGTGGCCGGACAGCTTGGCCGCACCGGCGTCGTCGGCCCAGGCCAGGTCGTGGGTGGTGAGGATCACCGGCAGCGTACGGTGTCCGTCGACGACGCCCTGCGCCCAGGCCAGACCCTGGTCCGAGGCCCTCGGGGCGTCGCGGCTGGTGAGTACGCAGGGATCGTCAGTCACCCGAGCAACGTCGCGCCCGGTGGTGAGCGCCGGGCGTCAGCTGGCTGAACGACGGTCTGCGACCAACGGAAGATCAACTCGGTGGGGCAGGTGGCCGGTCCACCCGGGCGGCGGTGCCGGATGCCGGTGCCGCGCCGATGCCGGCGAGCGTGTTGTCCACCACGGCGGCGACGTGCTCCGCTGCCCGGGTACGCCACTGCCGCTCCGGCAGTCGCCGGTGTTCCAGGAAGAACAGCGACAGCGTCGAGGTGACCAGGTGCGCCGCGACGGTGGTCGAGGCATCAGGGCGTACCGAACCGGCCCGCACCGCCCGGTCGAGCCACCCGGCCAGACCGGCCCGCATGTCGCCGACCACGTCCCAGAACACATTCGACAGGTCGCTGTCGAGTTGGCTCTCCCCGGCCAGTACGGCGATCAGGTCGGCGTGTTCGCGCAGGTGGGCGAGGAGCGCCCGGCAGTAGGCGGCCAGCGCGAACCGGGGGTCGTCCGGGTCGAGCGGGTCGAGGACGTCGCCGATCGCGAGCCGGTAGCCGCCGTACTCGGAGACCACGTCCTTGAGCAGGTCGAGTTTGGTGGGGAAGTAGTGGAACAGCAGTCCCTCGGCGACGCCGGCTTCCTTGGCGAGCTGCTTGGTGGTGGTGGCCGCGAAGCCCTGCCGGGCGAAGACGCGTACCGCGACCTCACGCAGCTGCCGTCGCCGTTGCTCGGCGGCCTGTTGCCGACTGGTTGCCATGGTCCTCCACATCCTCGACCAAACTCGTTGAGTAAGAACTCAATGAGTGTATGCTCAATGAAGCGCCCGGGGCCCGGTAACCGCAGCCAAAGGAGGCTCTATCGTGCACCCGTCCCTGCCCACCCGACCGACCGTGCGTGCGTTCACCAAGCCCGACTGTGTCTTCTGCGCCCGGGCCAAGCGGACGCTCACCGGCGAAGGCATCGACTTCCAGTCGTACGACGTCACCGCCGACGCCCGCACCGCGAACGCCAGCGCCTACTTCTCCGGCGCGTACACCGTCCCGCAGATCTTCCTCGGCGACTACCACGTCGGCAGCGCCGACGACCTGGACCGGCTGGCCGCGACCGGCCGGCTGGCCGCCCTGACCACCGCACCACACCGCGGCGACCTGGACCTCGACGCGTACACCGACGACGAGCTGGCCGACGGTGCGGCCGACCTCGCACTGTCCACAGTCATCCCCACCAGCGACGGCACCCACGACCCCGACCCGCAGACCTGGCCGATCCTGCACATGTACCGGAGGTTCTTCGGCTTCTGGCCCAACACCTTCGCCTACCTGCACCGCTGGCCGGCAGCCTACAAGCTGTTCGTCTACTGCCAGAACGCGGCGGCCGTGCAGGCCGGCGGGCAGCGGCTCGGCCGGGCGGTGATGTCCGAGGTCGCCTACGCGACGTCCCGCGCGCACGGCTGCTCCTACTGCATGACCCACGCCGTCGCCGTACCCGGCGCGACCGGCCCGGCGGAACCGGACAGCGCGACCGGGCCGCACGAAGCCGCCCTGACCGACCTGGCGGCCCGGGCCACCCGCAACGCCGTCACCCCACAGGCGTTGGCGAAGGTCCGGGACACCGTCGACCAGGCCCGCCACGGCGACGGGGACGCCCAGGCCAGGATGGACGCGCTCACCATGGTGGTGGCGTCGTTCGGCTTCCTCAACGTGTTCAACGACCTGGTCGGCCTGGAAATCGAGGGCGACTGGGCGGCGACGGCCAGTGCCCGGGGCGTGACCGCCGGCCGGCACGCGGTCGGCGACACCAACCCGCGCAACCTCGACCACGAGCTGCCGTCCGGCGGGCCGACCCTGCCGCAGCTGATGGCCGGCTACGACGAACTCGTCGGCGACCCGGAGACCTACGCCGAACGCGAGCTGGGTTTCGTCCCGGCCTGGGTGCGGGCCTGGCCGGCCGCGCAGCGCCGCCGGCACTGTCACCTGTACGTCGAACTGATGCGCGACCGGCCGCACTCGCGGATCCCCGCCGACCTCAAACACCTGATGGCCCGGGTGTCGGCCGTCGCCCGGGACCACGGCTACCTGGCCGCCGCCGAGGGCTACCTCGCCTTCACCGCCGCACCGGACCGGTCAAACGCGGTGACCCGGATCGACCGCTGCGTGGCCGCCGCCACCGGCCGTGCCGACGACGGCGGCGTCTTCGACGACCGGGAACGCGCGGCGCTGCGGCTGGCCTGGCTCTCCGCCCAGGTGCCGCTGGTGACCCCCCGGCGGCAGGTGCAGCCGGCCATCAACCACTTCGACGCCGACGAACTGGTCGAGCTCGCCGTGGTCTGCGCGGTCGCGTCGATGCTCCAGCGGTTCGCCGCGCTGACCGGCCCGGCCGTCGAACCGCAGGTACGCGAGTTCCTCGCCCGGCACAATCTGTCGGCCGATCCACTGGTGCTGCGCTACCCGCTGCCGGACGGCGCGGTGTCGGACGGCGGGCGGTAGCCACTCACCGCGACACCGCCAGTTCGCCGAACCACCGGCCGGCGTCGCGGAACACCTCCCGGACGGTCAGCCCACCGGCGGCCGCAGCGGCTCGGACCGCGTCGGTGTCCAGCCGTGCCCACCGGAACGCCGGCCCCAGCCGGGGCCGGCCCCCGGCGGCGGTGCTGACCACGTGCGCGTACCCGCGCCACAGCCCGACCCCGGGCGGATCCAGTTCCACCAGCAGGGTGCCCTGTGGATGCAGCAACGACCGGCACCGGCGCAGCAGCGCCACCGGGTCGCCGCCGATGCCGATGTTGCCGTCCAGCAGTACGGCGTGCCGCCACCGGCCTTCGGCGGGCAGCCGGTCGAACAGGTCACTGTGGATCGCCACCCCGCCCCGGGCCCGGGTCAGCGCCACCGCCCGGGCCGACACGTCCACCCCGACGGCGGTCACCCCGGCCCGGGTCAACGCCACCGTGACCCGGCCCGGCCCACAGCCCAGGTCCAGGGTCGGGCCGCAGCACCGGGCCACCACCGCGTCGGCTGTCGGCTCCACCGGCCCGTGCCAGCGCTCCACCGGCAGCTGCCAGCGGACCCCGTCACCCTGCACCAGCCAGTGTCCGCCGGAAGCCGGAGCCAGCAGGGGGGCGGCGAAACCGTGGTCCGCCGCGTACCGGCCGGGCACGCTGGCGGTCACCGTCGTGCCCCAGCCGCAGGCATCGCCACCGTCACCGGTGTCCGGGCCAGGGCCGGTACGCCAACCGCCGCCACCTGTCCGGCGAACCGGCTGCCGGGGACCGCGTCGGCCACCGCCAGCGCGTCCGGCCACTCGTCGACGTCGCACAGCACCGGTAGCGGCGCGACCCGCAACCCTCGCGCGCGCAGCGCTGACCAGGTGTCGCGTCCGGTGTGCGAGGTCGACATCGGCACCCGCCGCAGCACCTCGGCGTGCCGGGGATCGGTCAGGCCCAGCGCCCACCAGCCGCCGTCGGCAGCCCGACCGAGCACCGCTGCGGCCCGGGTGAATCTCCCATCGACACCGGTCAGCGCCCTGCTGGCGGCGGTCAGCGCCGCGCCGGTCAGCTGCGGGGTGTCCATCCCGATTTGCAGCACCGGCCGGCCCGGGTAGGCCGCCGCCACGTCGGCGTGCGCGTTGGCCAGCCGGTCGGCGAAACCGTCCCCGCGCTGTGGCAGCACCCGCCAGCCGGCGGTCGCCACGGTCAACTCCTCGGCGGCACCCGGGTACGCGTCAGCGTCGGTCAGCCGGCCCGCCAGCGCCAGCACCGGCGTCACCGCACCGGCCGCGCCGGTCGCACGGACCGCGTCCATCGTGTCCAGCAGCGCGGCGGTGGCGATCCGGGCGGCCTGCGCGGGAGTGGCCGGTGGGCAGAGCCGGGTCTTCACCAGCCCGGCCACCGGTGCCTTCGCCATCACCAGCAGGACGGTCAACGGGCACCGTCCACGGTGCGCAACACCCGACCGAAGTCGCGGGTCGCCCGGAGCGTGCCGCGTACCGAGCCGGACACCTTCGACCGGGTGCCGGCCGCCCGGGGTGCGTACGTCACGTCCAGCTCGACGATGCGCCACCCGGCACCGGCGGCCCGGATCATCAGCTCCAACGGGTAGCCGAAGGCCCGGTCGGTGACCCCGAGCGACAGCAGTGCCTCGCGGCGGGCCACCCGGATCGGGCTCAGGTCCCGCAGCGGTACGCCGCGCTGCCGTAGCAGCGCCGCGACCAGCGCCGTACCGGCCCGGGCATGCCAGGGCCAGACCCGCGCCGACACCGGTCGGCGGCGTCCCACGGTCAGTTCGGCGTGCCCGTCGGCCACCGGACGCACCAGCGCCGGCAGCTCCGCCGGGTCGAACGACCCGTCCGCGTCGAGCACGCAGACCAGCTCGGTCTCGGCGGCCAGCAGACCGGTGTGCACGGCCGCCCCGTACCCGCGTCGGGGCTCGTGCACCACTCGGGCGCCGTGCTCGACGGCCACCTGCGGGGACCCGTCCCGGGACCCGTTGTCCACCACCAGCGCCCGGTAGCCGGGCGGCAGCGCGGCGAGTACGCCCGGTAGGGCGGCTGCCTCGTCGAGGCAGGGCAGCACCACGTCGATCGGTGTCGGCATACCGCCGACGCTAGGACGAACCGCCCCCGACCGGGTGGCGTTCCGCGCTTACGGAAGTCTTACGGGCGGCAATTCTTACCGGAGGGTTACGGTCCGGCCGTTGCCCGGTCCGGATGCCGGTGCAGGCCGTACCGTCCGGTGGTCATGACACCAGAATCCGCCACCCGGCGGTCCGGTCGCGCCGACCTGATCGTGCTCGGGGTCGAGTTGGCGCTGATCGCCGCCGCCGTCGTCGTCGGTGTGGTGCTCAACCGGCGAGGCGTCGGACTCTATGCCGAGACCGCACCGCTGTACGCGTTCTGGCGTCCGCACGTCGGCTGGGGCACGCCGCTCGCCGTCGTGGTCGCCGTCGCGGTCGTCGGCTGGGGGGTACGGTGGGCGCGCACCGCCAACTGGGGGCAGCTGCTCGGCGTCGGGTACCTCGCCGCGGTGGCCTGGATACTGTCGCTGGCCCTGATCGACGGCTGGACCGCCGGGGTCACCGAACGCCTCACCAACCAGGCCGAGTACCTGCACGAGGTGCACCGGATCACCAGTATCCCGGTGATGCTGGCCGGGTTCAGCGACCGGATCATCGACTTCCAGCCCGGCTCCTGGTCCACGCACACCGCCGGCCACCCGCCGGGGGCGCTGCTGGTCTTCGTCTGGCTGGACCGGATCGGCCTCGGCGGTGGCACCGCGGCCGGCCTGGCCTGCATCCTGATCGGCGCGACCATGGTGGTCAGCGTGCCGGCGGCGCTGCGTCGGCTCGGCGCGGAGGACGCCGCCCGCACCGTCCTGCCGTTCCTGGTGCTGCTGCCCGGCGCGGTGTGGATCGGCTCGTCCGGCGACGCGGTGTTCACCGGGGTGGTCGCCGCCGGGCTGGCCCTGCTGGCCGCCCGCCACCCGGCGGCGCTGCTCACCGGCGGCCTGCTGCTCGGCTTCGCGCTCTACCTGTCGTACGGGTTCGTGCTGGTCGGACCGTTGGCGTTGGCGGTGCTGGTGATGCGGCCCGGCCGGTTCCTGCCCGCGCTGCTGATCGCCGGCACCGGGGTGGCCGCAGTCGTGGTGGCGTTCACCGCCGCCGGTTTCTGGTGGTGGGAGGGCTATCAACTGGTCGTCGAGCGGTACTACCAGGGCTGGGCGGCCGAGCGTCCGTACAGCTACTGGGTGTGGGCCAACCTGGCGGCGATGCTGCTCTCCGCTGGCCTGGTCGTCGGGCCGGCGCTGCGGCGCACGATCGGGGCGGCCCGGCAGGCCACGCCGACGGTACCTGCTGCCCCGACCGAGCCGGCCGGCGCGTCGCGCGGGCGACGGCTGCTAGCCGGGTTGCGGGCCGCCGCACGGCCGACGGTCGTGCTGCCGCTGACGGCGGCCGTCGCGATCCTCGCCGCCGACCTGTCCGGGCTGAGTAAGGCCGAGGTGGAACGGATCTGGCTGCCGTTCGTGGTGTGGCTGCTGGTCGCCACCGCCCACCTGCCGGCCGGCGCACGCCGCTGGTGGCTGGCCGGGCAGGCGGCGACCGCGCTCGCCGTCAACCACTTGCTACTCACCTTCTCCTGACCGGGTCCCGGGCCGGCGCTGGCAGCGCCGGCCCGGGTCTCAGGCCGGCACCGGCAGGGCTGCCGGTTCACCCTGCAGCGCGGCCGGCTCCCGCAGCGGGTCGGTGGCGAACGCGGTCACCCCGTCGGCGAAACCGACCCGGGCGGTGAAGCCGAGCAGTCGCGCCGCCCGGCCCGGGTCGGCCACCACGTGCCGTACGTCCGCCGGCCGGGCACCGCCGACGATCGCCGGCTCCGGCCCGCCCATCGCCGCCGCCAGTTGCCGGGCAAGCTCACCGACCGGGTGCGGCTCACCCGAGCAGACGTTCACCGGCACCATGCCGGCCGGCTGGTCGGCGACCATGGCCAGCAGGTTCGCCCAGGCGACGTCGGTGACGTGCACGAAGTCCCGCTGCTGCCGGCCGTCCTCGAGCACCTGCGGTGCCCGTCCGTCGGCCAACGCCGACCGGAACAGCGACGCCACTCCCGCGTACGGGGTGTCGCGTGGCATCCGGGGGCCGTAGACGTTGTGGTAGCGCAGCGCCCAGCCACCGCCGCCGGTCTGCCGCGCCCACGCCGCCGCCAGATGCTCCTGTGCGAGTTTGCTCGCCGCGTACGTGCTGCGCGGTTCCAGCGGCGCGTTCTCCGGCACCCGCGTCCAGCGGAGTTCACCGGCGCACTGCGGGCAGCGCGGGTCGTACCGGCCGGCGGCCAGGTCGTCGGGGCGGCGCGGCGCCGGCCGGACGACGCCGTGGGCGGCGCAGGTGTAGCGGCCCTCGCCGTACACCACCATCGAGCTGGCCAGCACCAGTCGGGTCACGCCGGCCCGGTGCATCGCGGCCAGCAGTACCGCGGTGCCGTAGTCGTTGTGCCCGGCGTAGGCCGGCGCGTCCGACGGGTCGAGGCCGTGGCCGACCATCGCCGCCTGGTGACAGACCACGTCGACGCCGGGCAACAGCCGGTCCAACAGTTCGCCGTCGCGGACGTCGCCGCGTACCAGGTCGTGCCGGCGGACCCAGTCGGGTGGCTTGTCGCCGTGTGCCTGCGGCAGCAGCGCGTCCAGCGCGACCACCTCGTGTCCCTCGTCGACCAGCAGGTCGGCGACGTGCGATCCGATGAACCCGGCCGCGCCGGTGAGCAGTATCCGCATCCGCTCACGGTATGGCCGGTCGGTGGGTCGCCGGTCCGGTTCCGGCCAGTCGTCAGAATTCCGTAATCGTCGAACCGGGCCCTGACCGGGTCGTCGCGAACTAGCGTCCCGGTACATGGCCGCCACCACCGATCCGGTTCCGGACCCGGGCTCCGGCCCCGCCTCCGCCGGTCCTACCTCCGCCGGCCCGTCCGACGTTGCCCGCCGCTGGCGCAGCCCGCTGCGCGGCCCCTGGCTGACCTCGGTCCTCGGCCTCGTCCTGCTGATCGGCCTGCCGGTGGTGATGATCACCGGGCTGCTCGACTACATCGCCTACGGACCGCAGTTCGGGCAGGCGTTCCCGCGCGACGTCGGCTGGCTGCGGCTGCCGTACTTCGACTGGCCGACCCGCCCGTCCTGGCTGTTCCGGGTCAGCCAGGGCCTGCACGTGGCGTTGGGGATCGCGCTGATCCCGGTGATCCTGGCCAAACTGTGGTCGGTGATTCCGAAACTGTTCGCCTGGCCGCCGGTGCGGTCTGCGGCGCAGGCACTGGAGCGGATCTCCCTGCTGCTGCTGGTCGGCGGGATCCTGTTCCAGACCGTCACCGGTGTGCTCAACGTGCAGTACGCGTACCTGTTCGGGTTCGACTTCTACACCGCGCACTACTTCGGGGCGTGGGTGTTCACCGCCGCGTTCGTCGTTCACGTCGTACTCAAGCTGCCCCGGATGGTCACCGCGTTGCGGTCCCGGCCGCTGCGTGCCGAACTGCGTACCTCGCGGGCCGACACCCGGCCCGAGCCGCCCGACCCGGACGGCCTGGTCGCCCTGCGGCCCGCCCCGGCGACGATCAGCCGCCGGGGAGCGCTCGCCCTGGTCGGCGGCGGATCGCTACTGCTGGCCGTGCTCACCGTCGGGCAGAGCCTGGACGGCCCGTGGCGGCGGCTGGCCCTGCTGCTGCCCCGTGGTCGACCGGCCGGTGACGGACCGAACGGCTTCCCGGTCAACCGCACCGCCGCGGCGGCCGGGATCCGGCCGGCCGACACCGGCGACGGCTGGCGCCTGGAACTGCTCGGCGACGACGGCCGGGTGGTGAGCCTGAGCCGGGAACAGCTGCTCGGCATGCCTTCGCACACCGCCCGGCTGCCGATCGCGTGTGTGGAGGGCTGGTCGACCCTGCAGACCTGGACCGGGGTACGGCTGCGCGACCTGGCCGCCGAGGCCGGGGTGCCCGAGCCGGCGTCGGCCCGGGTCACCTCGATCCAGCGCGGCGGCCTGTTCAACAAGGCGACCCTGCAGGCCAACCAGGTGCTGGACCCGGACTCGCTGCTGGCGCTGCGGGTCAACGGCGTCGACCTCTCCCTCGACCACGGCTTTCCGGCCCGGATCATCGTGCCGGCGCTGCCCGGCGTGCACTGCACCAAATGGGTGGCGACCATCGACTTCAGCGGCGACGGTGACGGCAATGGGTGACCGGAGCAGGCAGCTGGTGGCCGGGCGGCTCCGGGCCGGCTACGGGGCGCCGTGGTGGCACCCGCTGTTGCTGGTGGGTTGCTTCGCGGTCGCCGGCTGGGTGGCGCTGCGGCTGGCCGGCGAGGCGACCGCCGTACGGATGCTGATCTGGTTCGTGGCCGCAGTGATCGTGCACGACCTGGTCATGTTCCCGGTCTACGCGGCCGCCGACCGGGCGCTGCTCACCGCGACCCAGGCGGCCACCGGGAACGGTAGCCGCCCGGCGCGGCTGTCCGTGGTGAACCATGTCCGGGTGCCGGCGCTCGGGTCGGCGCTGCTGTTCATCGTCTACCTGCCCGGCATTCTGCGGCTCGGCGGCGGCACGTTCACCGCCGCGACCGGCCTGACCCAGCAGCCGTACCTGACTCGCTGGCTGCTGGCCAGCGCGGTGATGTTCGCCGTCAGCGGGCTGTGGCTCGCCGTCCGCCTGCACCGCGTCCAGTCGCGGGACCGCCGATGATCCAAAGCGTCGGGTCGAGGTACCCCGACCGGGACGTACCGCCATGGGTCAGGCCTTGGCCTGCATGCTGGACCGGGCGGGATTGGCCTGCTTGGCCGCCTTCGGGTCCTTCTCATCCTGCTTGGCCCGGACTCCGGCGGCCACCCGGTCGCCGATGTTCTTGTCGACGTTGCGCCAGTACTCGAAGGCACGCTGCAGCACCGGTTCGCTCACCCCGTTGAGCAGGTGCCCGACGATGTTGTCGACCAGCCGGTCGCGGGCCGCGTCGTCCAACACCCGGCGGACCATGGTGCCGGCCTGCCCCCAGTCGTCGTCCTCGGCGTGCGACGAGTATGCCGCCCGGACCATCTCGCCGTCGGCGTACCAGATGCCGCCGTCGTCGGTGAGATCCGGCTGCGCCTGCGGTCCACCGTACGAGTTCGGCGCATACACCGGGTCGGTGACGTTGTGTACGCGCATCGCGCCGTCCTTGGAGTAGCTGTGTGTCGGCACCTTCGGCGAGTTGACCGGGATCTGCCGGTAGTTGACGCCGAGCCGGGCGCGGTGCGCGTCGGCGTAGCTGAACCCGCGGGCCAGCAGCATCTTGTCCGGGGACAGCCCGGTGCCGGGCACCACGTTGTTCGGCTCGAACGCCGCCTGCTCCATCTCGGTGTGGTAGTCGGTGACGTTGCGGTTCAGGGTCAGCCGGCCCACCTCGTGCAGCGGGTAGTCGCCGTGCGGCCATACCTTGGTCAGGTCGAACGGGTTGAACCGGTACGTCCTGGCCTGCTCGAACGGCATCACCTGCACGTACAGCGTCCAGGACGGGAACTGTCCGGCGGCGATGTGCTCGAACAGGTCCCGCTGGTGGTAGTCGGTGTCGGCCGACGCCATCTGGTCCGCCTCGTCCTGGGTGAAGAACTCGATGCCCTGGTCGGTCTTGAAGTGGTATTTGATCCAGAACTTCTCGCCCCGCGCGTTGATCCACATGTACGTGTGGCTGCCGTACCCGTTCATGTGCCGCCAGGTACGCGGAATGCCCCGGTCGCCCATCAACCAGGTGACCTGGTGCGCGGATTCCGGCGACAGGGTCCAGAAGTCCCACTGCATGTCGTGGTCGCGCAGGTTGTTGTCGGCCCGGCGTTTCTGCGACCGGATGAAATGCTGGAACTTCATCGGGTCCTTGATGAAGAAGATTGGCGTGTTGTTGCCGACGATGTCGAGGTTGCCGTCGCTGGTGTACAGCTTCACGGCGAAGCCGCGCGGGTCACGCCAGGTGTCCGGGCTGCCCCGTTCCCCGGCGACGGTGGAGAACCGGACGATCGCCTCGGTCTCGGTGCCGGGCTGGAAGACCGCCGCCCGGGTGTACGCGCTGACGTCGCCGGTCACCTGGAACACGCCGAACGCGCCGCCGCCCTTGGCGTGCGGCTGCCGCTCCGGGATCCGCTCCCGGTTGAAGTTCGCCATCTGCTCGATCAGGTAGTGGTCCTGCAGCAGCAGCGGGCCGTTCGGGCCGACGGTGAGCGAGTGTTCGTCGCTGGCGACCGGCACCCCGGCGTCGGTGGTGGTCGGTGGGCGTTGTCGCTGGTCGGTCACGAGTTCTCCTCGGGTCGGCTGAAATCTGCGCTACTGGCACTCATACCCAGCCAACGACGATCCCAGCCCTGCGTGCTCGGCCGGTGGGCCCGACACTGGATCCCCGATCAGGCGACGCGGGCGGCCGTGATCAGGCGACGCGGGCGGCCGCGCCGGCCGGCGCGGCCGGCACCCGGTCGGGGTGCAGCACGGCGGCGATGGTTTCGACCCCGTCGATCAGCCGCGGTCCGGGCCGGACGACGAGGGAGTCCCCGTCGAGCGCCCACACCGGTACGCCCGGCATCCGGTCCGTCACCACTCGGGCCTGCTGGGCGGCGCCGTCGAGATGGAAGCCACACGGTGCCACCAGCACCACGTCCGGGTCGGCGGCGGCGAAGGCGTCCCAGGTGGTCTGCGTCGAGCGGGCACCGGGACGGGCGGCAACCGGGTTGCCTCCGGCGGCCGACACCAGGTCGGGCACCCAGTGGCCGGCGGTGAACGGCGGGTCGACCCACTCCACCACCGCCACCCGGGGCGCGGCGGCGCCGGCGACTGCGGCGGCCACCGCCGCGAGCCGGCGGCGCAGGCCGGCGACCAGCACGCCGGCCCGATCCGGTACGCCGGTACGTTCACCCACCGCGACGAAGGTGTCGAGCACCTCGTCGAGGGTGTACGGGTCGAGCGACAGCACGTCGGCGCGGCAGCCGAGGTAGTCGAGGGCGTTGGACACCTGGCCGGACGGCAGCGCGCACACCCGGCACAGGTCCTGGGTGAGGATCAGATCCGGTGCCAGGCCGGCCAGCGCGTCAGCGTGCAGCGTGTACAGGTCGTCCCCGGCAGCCATCCGGCCCTTGACGTAGCTGTCGATCTCCGCCGGGGTCATGCCCCGGGTGTCGCGGCCACCGACCACGATGGCTTTGTCCCGGCGGGCGGTCGGCGGCTCGTCGCACTCGAAGGTCACCCCGACGAGATCGTCGTCCAGCCCGAGCGCGTAGACGATCTCCGTCGCCGACGGCAGCAACGACATCAGGCGCATCAGGTCATTGTGCGGGCTGGCAAGCTGTCCGACCAGCGGCGAGCGTCGCGACGTGAGTAATGTTCAATCGATTCCGGGCCGGGTCCAGAAGCCCTGACCGAGGGAGGTGTCATCCGTGCCGACAACAGCCGAGATGTCCGTACGTGGTCGCCGTGGCGTCGCCTTCGCCACGCTGGGCCTGCGCGCGGCAGTGTCCGTCACCGCCGCCGTTGCTGCCGTCCTGCTGCCGGCGTCGCAGGCTGTGGCGCACAACGCGCTGGTGAGTTCGCAGCCCGGGCAGAACACCCGGGTGACGCAGGCGCCGGAAGAAATCGAGCTGGTGTTCACCGAGCGGCTCAACGGCGAGTTCACCACCATCGTGGTCAGCGACGCCGGTGGTGCGCAGGTGCCGGTGGAGGGCCCGGTGGTGGATCAGCAGCGGGCTGTGGCGCGGCCGGTGCAGCCGTTGCCGGACGGCGTCTACACGGTGGCGTACCGGGTGGTGTCGGCGGACGGCCACCCGGTGCAGGGGTCGTTCCGGTTCGCGGTGAACGCGCCGCTGACCGCCGCGTCCGGTGCGGCGACGGCGAGCGCCGCCGCGACCGGGAGCGCGGCAGCGGAACCCGGGCAGGCGCAGCCGGAGGAGCCGTCGGGTGGCGTCGAGCGGTGGCCGTACCTGGTCGGCGGGGTGGCGCTCGTGATCGTCGGGGCGGCCGTGGCGGCGTTCTTCGCCGCGCGTCGCCGACGGGTGACCTAGGTCACTTCCGGAACCGGTGTGGATCACGGCCCGACTACTCGGATACCACTCGTGAGGAGAACGCGCATGTCAACAGCGGTCCAGGCTGGTTCGGTACGGAAGCGGGCACGGCGGCTCGCGGCGCTGTCCGGCTTCGCCGGTGTCGTGCTCGCCTTCGCCGGCTGCGGTGGCGACGGGGCGTCGACAACCGCCGAGCCGACGCCGTCGGACAGCCCGGCGGTGACCCAGACCGCCGGGCTCGTCATCGAGGATCCGTGGGTGAAAGCCGCCGACGAGGGCATGACGGCCGCCTTCGGGGTGCTGGTCAACGACACCGACGCCGACATCACCGTCACTGCGGTCGAGACCGCGATCTCCCCGATCGAGCTGCACGAGATGGCGATGCAGGACGGCGCGATGGTGATGCGGGAGAAGGGCGGTGGGATCACCGTACCGGCCGGCGGCAGCCACACCCTCGAACCCGGCGGCGACCACATCATGCTGATGGACATCGCCGAAGCGGTTCAGCCCGGTGACGAGATCACCTTCACGATGACGTTCGCCGACGGCGGGACGTACGAGTTCAGCGCGGTGGCGAAGCCCTTCGCCGGGGCCGAGGAGAGCTACGACCCGGACTCGGAAATGGACATGGACATGGACATGGACATGGACATGGACATGGACATGGACAACGGCTGAGCGCATGCCTGCTGAGGAACACGTTGCCCGGCCGGCGGTGAACCGCCGCCTGCTGTTCACCGGCGGCGCCGCCGCGCTCGGCGGAGCGTTGGCCAGCGGTGCGGCGGTCGCCGCGGCAGCAACCAGCAACCGGCAACCGGCCGACCCCGGCCCGGCCGCCGCCGAGCCGCTACCGGTCGATTTCGGTACGGAGACGGTGCCGTTCCACGGGGCGCGGCAGGCCGGGGTGGCGACCGCGCCACAGGCGTACGCCTCGTTCGTCGCGTTCACCTTGAACACGGGAACGGGCCGGCCGGCACTGGGCCGGCTGTTGCGGCTGCTCACCGACGATGCGGCCCGGCTGACCCAGGGCGTGGCGCCGTTGGCCGACACCGAGCCGGAATTGGCGGTGCTGCCGGCCCGGTTGACTGTGACGTTCGGGTTCGGCCCCGGGCTGTACGCGGTGGCCGGGGTGCCGGACCGCCGGCCGGATTCGGTGGCCGACCTGCCGGCGTTTGCGATCGACCGGCTGGAACCCGGCTGGTCCGGCGGTGACCTACTGCTGCAGATCTGCGCCGACGATCCGCTCACGGTGGCCCACGCGCAACGGATGCTGATCAAGGATGCCCGGCCGTTCGCCCGGGTGCGTTGGGTGCAGCAGGGCTTCCGCCGGGGGCGGGGGGTCGAACATGAGGCGCACACCCAGCGCAACATCATGGGCCAGATCGACGGTACGGCGAACCCGACCCCTGACACGCCCGCGTTCGACACGGCGGTCTGGGCCGCTGACGGTCCGGACTGGCTGCGCGACAGCACCACCTGTGTGGTGCGCCGGATCCGCACCGAGATGGAAACCTGGGACAAGCTGGGCCGGGTCGACAAGGAGCTGGTGATCGGGCGGCGGCTGGACAGCGGGGCACCGCTGACCGGTGAGGAGGAGACCGACGAACCGGACTTCTCCGCGGTCAACGAAGTCGGGCTGCCGATCATGCCGGACTTCTCGCACGTCACCCGGGCGCACATCACCGACGACCGGTACAAGATCCTGCGGCGGCCGTACAACTACGACGGGGTGCCGGGCCCCGACGGTACGCCGGACAGCGGGTTGATCTTCGCCGCGTACCAGGCGGACGTCACCGCCCAGTTCCTGCCGATCCAGCAGCGGCTTGCCGACCACGACCTGCTCAACGAGTGGGTGACCCCGATCGGGTCGGCGGTGTTCGCGATTCCGCCCGGCTGCGGGCCCGGCGGCTGGATCGGCGAGAGTCTGCTGGCCTGACAGGGTCGGCGGCACGTCAGACGCCGGTGTGCCGGACCGCGGGGGAGCGGTCCGGCACACCGATCGGGGGAGGGGAAGGTCAGATCATCCAGCGGTTGCGCTGCACGAAGGGCAGCTTCGCCCAGAGTCGGCCGAGACCCCAGGTATGGCCGGCGTAGGCGGCGGCGAGGGCGACCAAGACGACCGCGTAGACGATGTGGTAGTCGACCAGCGGGTTGGTGGCGTGGGCGGGTTCCCCGCTGGCGGTGACGCGGTCGAGCGGGAACTCGGCGAGCCACATGAACACCATCATGAGGGCACCGGACGCGGCGGCGACCCGCAGCCCGATACCGGCGATCAGCGCGATGCCGATGGCGCCGAGGCCGGTCATGAACAGGGTGTCGGCCCACCAGGTGCCGGCGATCGAGTGGAAGAACGACTGCAGCGGGCCGACCTCGACCGAGGAGAGGAAGCCCTTGGTCGGCGAGCCGCCGTTGACCCAGGCCCGCTCGGCCGGGGTGGCGAAGCCGAAGCCGAAGGTCTTGTCGAGGAACGCCCAGAGGAAGACGAACCCGGTGGAGATCCGCAGCACGGCCATGGCCCGGGCGGCGGTGGTGGTCAGCATCGCGCCGGGGAGTTCGGCGCGATCGAGGGGCCGTTCGATCGACCGGTGGCTGGTGTGCTGGGTGGTGGTCATCGTCGCCTCCGCGACTCGTATCTCGCTGTGACGAGATCAGCTTCCCGCGTTGGCGGGTCCCGCCGCCTGAGGCGGAACACCCGTGGTGGCCGGGACCTTGGTCCCGACCACCACGGGACGTCCGTCGGCGCCGCCAGCGCTCCGTTCGGTGTGGTCAGAGTCCGGCTGCGGCGTCGTACCGGCGGCGCAGATCGGCCATCTCCGGTTCGGCCAGAGCCTCCTTCATCGCCAGCTCCGCGTACTTCGGTGGGAACATCTGCCGCAGCCGGTCGACGAACATGACCTCGGCGGTGGCCTCGACCACCTGGATACCGGGTGGCTCGGTGGACAGGTCCATGATCACCGGACCGGCGAGCTTCGGAGCGACGTCCCAGGGGCGGTCGGGTCCGGCGACCCCGCAGAGGTGGAAGCCGTAGACGGTCCGTACGTCGGCGAGTGTGTCGACGTCGGTCGGCTCGTGGCCGTAGACGTGGACCCCGCAGATCACCGCCGGTGCCCGTCCGTCGCCGTCGGCCGCCTGCACGATGTGATCGGCGTGGTTGTGCTGCCCCGGGTCCGCCTGTTCAAGCGTGGCGCGCATCCGGGTCATGATCTGTCCGCGCAGATCCGCCGGTGCCAGGTCGGGGTCGGCCGAGTCGGCCAGTACGACCACGCTGAACGAACTCGCCAGCAGGATCACCGCCACCCAGGCGAAGCGGTTTCGGTACCACCTGGCGAATCTCTCCCGGGGAACCATGGCTACTTCTCACCTCGTCGCCGAATCCGATGCCTTGGCAGACCAGAGTGGATGTTGCTGACGGACAGCCTGTCGGGCGGTGCGGCACGGGTGTCTGCCAGGTGCCGCGCTGCCGACGCTGCGATGCTCCCGGCTGGCCGTTCTCAGCGCGGTTGCCCCCACGCTGCGGCGATGTGAGTCATTTCAGCACGAGTGGACAGATTCGGCAACATCGATGCTGGTGTGGTTGTAGGGGATACCCAAGAGGTGCGTGGTGTTCGAGGAGTATCCACGTGATGCTCCGTGCACGAGGGGCGGCGAACCGGGTGTGTACCGGGTTCTGGGGTTGGAGGTCGTCCGAGGTCGCATCACCGAAGGAGGCTCATCGTGAGATTGACCCGCTCAGTCAAGGTGGCGCTCGCAGTGGCAACCGGCTTGGCGCTGACCTTGGCGATAAGTCCATCGACCGCGTCGGCGGCCGTCGGCACGGGATCGGCGGCACCTGCCGCCGGTACCTCGCAGGCGACCTGGCATCTGTCCGACTATGAGCAGCGTGTCTGCCTTCCGGCTGGCGAATCCAATTTCACGTACTTCGTTGGATTCGTCGCTGGCTCGTGGTCATCGCCCCTGCACGTCGACATGCACGGTCTACCCGAGGGTACGGACTACGGCCTGCCGCATCCGATCGCGCCTGGACGCCGATCCGCCCCGGCGGCGGATCGGCTTTCCCTGCCCTGCTCCGCAGGAGTTCCGTTTCCTCCCGGCCGCAACGCCGGAGTATCCACGGAAGGAATCCGATGACGTCAATGATCCGGCTGACGCCCCACGCCCAGGCCATCAGCAGCCCGGTGCTGCTGGACGAGCCGTAGATGCTGTAGAAGGCACCCTGCTTGTTGCTGCGTCCGGTGCCTTCCTGGCCGACGGAGAACGGGTCGAAGCTGATCACGGCGGCACCGGCGGACCGGATGGTGGCGGTGTCCGCGCCGAAACCGCCGTAGACGATGACGGCCGGGTGGGGTCCGGATCCGCTGGGCAGTTGGACGCTGGCCGAGAAGCTGGAGCTGCGGCCGTTGTGCGAGACGTTCACCGTGATGTTGGAACTGGTCATGGTGCCGGTGACGGTGGCCGGCTTCGCTGGCTTGTCACCGTAGACGTACCGTTCGGCCTGTTCCCGGATCTCGGCCCGCCGGCATACCCACTCGGCCTTGGTGGTGATCCGCGAACCGTCGATTTTTAGGACCGGATCTGGAAGTCGGGAGCTGGGCTGAAGGAACCTGGATTGGGTACGAGGCAGTCGGCGCCCTCATCCTCGACATTCGAGGCGAAGGCGAGGGCACCGTCGGCGGCGTCGGCGGCGCGGGTTCCCGCCAGTACTGTCATGGCTCCAGCGACCGCGAGGGCTGCTGTGGAGAGCATGACGACCGCCGAACGGATCTTCGAGCGGCCCGAGCTGATGATCACCAGGGCTCTCCCTTCCGGCTAGGTGACGGCTGCGACATCAATCGAAGTTCGCGGATGTCGCGGCGATAAGTTTCGAACAATCTAACGAAACAGATCAATGGGCGGCGGGGGTGCTGGCCGGTCGGACCACAGGAAGCAGGGCGCCTCCCGGGCAGTCCAACAATGTCCTGCCTGGGAGGCGCCCCTTGGCCGCCGCTCCGTCCCCACGGCCGGCGGCTGACCCGACCTACCGGACGTTGATCACCATCCGCCGGAAGGAGTACAGGTTGGGCGACCCGTTGTCACGTACCTGCAGGATGATGTGGATGCTCTGCCCGCCAGCGTTCGACGGGATCTGCACCGTGGCCGAGGTGCCAGAGCTGTTGCTGATCGACACGCTGCCGTTGTACGAGCTGGGCTCGTCGTAGTACGACCACGTGTACGCCAGCGAGTTGCCGTCCGGGTCGCTGGAGCCGGCTGCGCTGAGGTTCACACTGGAGCCAGCGGAGGCGGGCATCTCCAGGACATCCTTGGTGGTGTCACCGTTGAGCACGGCGATCGGATGGTGGTTGGCGCCGGAGTAGCTGCTGGTGATGCTCCAGTCCATCCGGGCCGCGAAGTCGTTGTGAATGGCGGTGCTCCACCGGTTGATCGAGCTGCCACCCTCCGACGCGTCGGTGTACATGTAGTAGGGGTCGAACGACGGCTCGTGGTCGAGCCGACCGCTGCAGGACATACCACGTACAGCGGACCTTTCGGCTGGGCCGAACCGACCGCCGAAGCCGCCCCAGTCCACGTGGTCCGGATCGGTCAGCCCGTTCGCGATCTGGTGCAGGAACGCCGGGGTGTCACCCTCGGTCGCCCACTGCCTGTCCGGGTACTGCGCCCCCAGCGGACCGTGGTTCTGGACGTTGGAGTCCAACCAACCGTCCGACGGCTGCCAGCTGTACACCAGGTTCTTTGCGCGGATGTAGACGAGGTTCGGGTAGTTTTTCGTCAGCCACGCGCCAGCATCGTCCTGACCGAGGATGTCGTACACCCGGAGCTTGCTGATGAACCGGTTGACCTCTGCCTGGCTGCGAGTGTTCTGTACCTTCCAGACCGCTTGCGCCAAAGTGTTGCCGCCACCCCAGAAGTTGACCCAAACCGGCCGGGGATCGTCCCGGTCCACCGCAGCGATGATCAGCTCCGAGCCGGGGGTGTCCCTACCCGAACCGACCGCGTCCATGCCGTAGCCGGTCTGACCCAGCTTCGAGATGGACTGCAGGTACGACAGGCTCGGGTATCCGTCGGCGTGCCGTTGCAGGTTGGACAGTACCTGGCCGTACGCGTTCAGTCGGGGATTGAGCAGGTTGTTCATGTTGGAGGAGCTCTGCGTCGGCCGCCAGCAACTGGTGCTGCCGATGATGCCTTCCAGGTCCACCTCGTTGGCCATCACCAGCATACGAACGAGCGACTGCAGGTCGTCCGGGTCAGCCCCCAGGTCGGTCGTGTTGATGACCCGCGGCTTCGAGGACGCGGCTCGTACCGATACCGACTTGGCGAGGGAGTTGGTGCGGCCGTCGTTGTCGGTGACGGTGACGGTGACGGTGTAGGTGCCCGCGGCGGAGTACTGGTGGGTGGTGACTGCGCCGGTCTTGACGGTGCCGTTGCCGTAGTCGGTGCGGTAGGCAGTGATAGTGCCGTCGAGGTCAAAGGATGCGGTGGCGTCGACGGTGATGGTGTCGCCCGGTTTGGGGTTGGTCGGGGTGATGGTGAAGGCGGCCACTGGGTCGCCGGGGTTGCTGGCGCGGGCGACTTTGATGGCGTTGACCTTTGCGTTCTCGACGTTGGATACGAATTGGATGTTGATGGTGCCGTCGCCGACTGCCACGGAGCTCTGGGTGGTATAGGCGGTGTCCGCGCCGACTCGGGCGAAGATGTCGAGGTCGCTGACCTGTTCGGCGTCCTCCATGAGGACGTCGAAGCTCCGGAGGCCGGCTGCGGTGTGGTAGACCTCGGCGAAGTAGAGGGTGACGGTGTAGTAGCCGTTCGGCACTGCGGCTGAGTAGCTGAAGTTGCCGTAGCGTTCGCTCTGGAAGAGAGCGTCGTCGGTAGTGCCGTTGATGGAGTCGCTGACGGTGTAGGTGGAGCCGCCGGAGAAGCCGGTGTCGGCAGCGAAGGCGGTGCCGTCCGAGCTGGTGAAGGCGCTGCCGCCAGCGTTGATGGCGAAGACCGTCTGAGTGGGTGGTGCGGTGGTGGGTGGTGCGGTGGTGGGTGGTGCGGTGGTGGGTGGTGCGGTGGTGGGGGTGGTGGAGCCGGTGCAGACGGTGCCGTTCAGGGTGAACGAGGTGGGTTTCGGGTTGTTGTTGGTCCAGGCTCCGTTGAACCCTGGGCTGACGGTGCCGTTGGTGGGAATGTTGCCGTTGTACGAGGCGTTTCTGACGGTCACGTTGCTGCCGGACTGGCTGACCGAGCCGTTCCAGAGCTGAGTGATTGTCTGGCCTGCGGGGAAGGTGAACTGGAGTGTCCAGCCGGAGATCGGGTCGCCGAGGTTGGTGATGTCGATGGTCGCGCCGAAGCCGCCGGACCACTGGCTGGTGATGTTGTAGTTGACCCGGCAACCGGCTGCGGCGCTGGCTTGAGTGGCGACGGCGACTGTCGCGGTGGAAGCCACGACGAGCGCGGTCGCGGCCAGCGCGCTACGTCGGAGTCCGGACAGTCGAGTTCTCTTGTGGTGGGCAAGCCTCATCGGGCTTCCTCTCTGCCACCCTAATCAGGAGAACGGGCGGCGAACAGCGCAGCTGGACCTGAGCTGAGCGCATTGCTGCCAGAATGTGAATGGACATCTCGCCGGCTGTCGCCCCAGCTGCGGGTATGAAGGACGAAAGTCTCCGCGGCCGTTGCCCTCGGCCACAGAACGAGCAGCGTCCCCGGTCTCCCGAAAGCCATATATACATTCATCGTCGCAGATGTGAATCGCGACTGCAAGGGTAGTCGTCACTGAATATCTATTCTATGCCCGTTGGGCGCGCTGTTTCGCCTTGATTGGCGTCGGTGTTTGTGGGTGCTCGGCCGGGCTGACGCTTTCCAGTGGGCGCTGCGCATGCGACAGCGAGCGTCGTTGCGGTGACCGCGCGACGCCGCGATGGGCGTAGCTGAGGGCGTGGGCCTGCTTTTCGCCGGGTGGCCGGCGTGCTACTGCTGGCCTTTGCCCTCAGCTACGTCGTCGAGGGACGGGTGCGTCCGTCGCCGTTGCCCTCGGCCACGGAACATCAGCGCTTCTGGGCTCCCGGCGCGTGTTGTCCACACCTCATCATGCCAGTAGGGGCCGGGCGCTGCAAGGAAAGTCGGTTATGAATACCCGCTCGACGAGGGTGCGACATCGGTTGACTGCGGCGGTAGGCAATCTTGTCGACCTGCCAGACTTACCAGTTTCGCTGGCCTCGGCGAAACAAAATCGAATGAGCTACCGGGAAGTAGGTCGATCTGGGGTGTCAACCAGAAGCTGGGCGACCGTGAGGTCGGTGATGAGCACATTGACGTGCTTGCCGAGCAGCGCGCCGCGGATGGCGGCGAGCTTGTTCCTCCCGCCAGCGACGGCGACTCTCCGGGGAATCGTCTGCAACTCTGTGGGACTGATGCCAAGGATTCGGTCGCCGAGCGGGGTGTGCACGGCCTGACCTACGGCGTCGTAGAACCGCAGACAGACATCCCCTACGGCACCGCCGGCGCGTAGGGCCGCCTGGTCAGGCTCCGCGAGGGCGTTGCCGCTCTCGAGTAGCAGTGGCGAGGGCTCGAGGCTGCCGATGCCGACCAGTGCCATCGTCAGCTTCGGCCAGGTCTGCAGCACTTCCGCGACAGTGGGATCCCGCAACAACGCCTCGCGAGCAGCCTCGGTGCCGAGCATCGCCGGCGCCGGCATGAAAAGTGGCTCGGCTCCGGTCATCGCCGCGAATCGGCTCATCAGCAGGTTTGCGCGTACCTGCACGCGAGGATTCCCGACGCCACCGACGATCTGGACGACCTGATCAACGACGCGGGCGCGGGACGGACGCATCCGTTCGACAGCGGCCAGCAGAGTCGCGCTCCACGAGGAGATGCCGACCCGGTCACCGCCGGTGAGGGTGGTCTCCAGGTAGTCGGCTGCCGCCGCGCCCAGAGCTGGGAGCAGGTCATCCACACTCGAGGCATCGACCACCACGGCCTCATGCAGGTCGTACTGCTGCTCGACAGCCTCCTCCAAGTCGGTGTGGACACCGGCCGGCAGCGACACGATCGTCCGGACGATGCCAATCTCAGTGGCTCGTTTGAGCAGCCTGGACACACGTGCCTGCGAGATGTGCAACTCATCGGCGATGCTGGTCTGCCGCATGTTTCGTTCGTGGTACATGCGGGCGACCTTCGCGACAAGCCGAACCTGGTCGTCGCTGTATGCCGCTCGTGGTTTCGTGCCGACGACATCCTCCTCAGCTGCGGCTTGGTGGCTACCCTCTGGCACTTGCCCGAGGGCCGGTTGGCCGATCCCTGCCGATCGTAGCGCCCGCCTTCCGGTCGGCAGACGCACGCGCAGAACACTCGGAACCCCGTGCGGGTCAGCGTCGAAGCGCCCGGTGGGCCGCGTCGACGATGCCGGCGGGAGAGATCCCGAAGTGCTCCAGCAGCCACCGGGCCGAACCGGTGGGCGCGAACACGCCGGGGACGCCGACGAACCTGACCGGAACCGGATGGTGCTGCACAACGGTCTCCGCGACCGCTCCGCCCAGGCCACCCGTGGTCAGCGCCTCTTCGACGGTGACGATCGCGCCGGTGTCCCGTGCCGCCGCGACGACGGCGTCGACGTCGAGCGGCTTGACGGTCGGCATCGACAGCACCCGAGCCTCGATGTCAAGCCGACTCAGCAGGCCGGCGGACTCCATCGCCGCGGACACGACGGTTCCGTTGGCGATGATCGTGACGTCGGTTCCTTCGCGGAGCCGGACCGCCTGCCCGGCCACGAAGCGGTAGTTCTCGGCGTTGACCGCAGCGACTCCCATCCGACTGACCCGGATGAAGACCGGCCCGGGATGTCCGGCCGCCCAGCGGACCGCCTGTCCGGTCTCGGCGGGGTCGCTGGGCACGATGACCGTGAGATTGGGTATGGCACGGAGCCAGGCCAGGTCCTCGATCGAGTGGTGGGTGGGTCCCAGTTCGCCGTACGCCATGCCCGGGCTCATCCCGCACAGGTTCAGGTTGTGGTTGGAGTACGCGGCGTCGACCTTGATCTGCTCGAGCGCGCGGGCGGTGAGGAAGCACGAGGCGGCCGAGACGAATGGTATCTTCCCGCCGTTGGCCAGGCCGGCGGCAACGCCCACCATGTCCTGCTCGGCGATGCCGACGTTGATCAGCCGGTCAGGAAATCTGCTGCCGAACTCGCTCAGCTTGCTGGAACCCACCGAGTCGTTGACCACCGCGACGATCCGTGGATCGGTTGCTGCGAGCTCGACGAGGGTCGCCGCGTAGGCGTCGCGGCAGTCGTGCAGGACCTGATCGGTCGTCAAGGCGCTCACTCTGTCTCCAACTCAGCGAGGGCGGTGGCAACCTGGTCGGCGTCGGGGACCTTGTGGTGCCAGGCGACCTCGTCGCTCATAAAGGTGATCGGATGGCCCTTCACCGTGTGGGCGATCACGAACGTGGGTTTGCCGTCGGCCGGGGCGCGGGTGAGCACGTCGAGCAGCGCGCCGTGGTCGTGTCCGTCTACCTCGACCGGCTGCCAACCGAACGCACGGATCTTGTCCGCGAGCGGCTCCAGCTCGTTGGTGTCGGCGACCCGGGCACCCTGCTGCAGCCGGTTGCGGTCGACAATCGCGGTGAGGCGCTCCAACCGGTGGTGTGCGGCGGCCATCATCGCCTCCCAGTTGGAGCCTTCCTGCAACTCGCCGTCGCCGAGGACGACGAAGGTGCGTCGACGGGAACCGTCGAGCTTGCCGGCCAGGGCGGTGCCGACCGCGATCGGCAGACCGTGCCCGAGCGGGCCGGTGTTGGCCTCGACACCGCGGACCTTGGTCCGGTCGGGATGTCCGTTGAGCTTCGACAGCGGCTGCAGGAACGTGTCCAGGGCGACAGGGTCGAGCAGACCGGCGGCGGCCAGCGTGGCGTAGAGTGCGCCGGCCGCGTGACCCTTGGACAGGATGAGCCGATCTCGCTCGGGATCATCCAGTCGGTCTGCGGAGATCTCCAGCACGTGCAGATAGAGGGTGGCCAGGATGTCGATGACACTGAACTCGCCACCGACATGCCCCAGCCCGGCCGCGTTGATCATGCTGATGTCGCGTCGCCGGATGAGCCGGGCGCCTTCCCGGATGTGCGCGATGATCGCTTCCCGGCCGGCCCCGGGGCCGATCCGACCGAGAACCGGCAGCGCCGAGTTGTCGGGGGCAGCGACCGGTGCCGCGTTCATCGGTCTACCGCCATCGATCGCAACAGGGCGTCCTGCACCAGGCGTTGCGCGGTGAGTGCGTCCTGGCGGTGCTGCGCCTCGCGTAGTGCCTGAATGTCGAGCAGGTCCAGACCTCGGTGCACCGCTTTGAGGAAGCGGATGGACAGCCGGGCCGCCTCGACGCTGTCCTCCCGGAATGGGAACTGGTCGAGCTGCCAGACGCCTTCCCAGTTGTTCACCCGCAGGGTGTAGAAGAACTCGAAGATCTCGGTGAGGTGAACGGTGCCGACCACCAGGTCGTCGTCCCAGCCGCGGAGGTTGTCGTTGACGTCCATCCCGTAGAGCCGGCCGTGGTCGATGAGCAGCTGAGCGGCGTCGGCGGGCGATTCTCCGCCGTACAGTGAGTGACCGAAGTCGAGCAGGACCCCGACGTTGTCCAAGCCGATCTGCTGGATGCCCAGCAGCGAACGGGCGGCGGAGTCCCAGGTCATGTGCACCCGGGGCTCGCGTGGCTTGTACTCGATGGCGAACTTCAGGTCGGGATGAGCGCCAGCGAGCTCGCGCATGCCGTCGACGGCCAGTGCCCAGAGCTGCCGGTGGTCCACCTGGAACGGGTAGTCCCAGCCGTCCTGACCAGGCCAGATCTTGACGTAGTCGGCGCCGAGCTCGCGGACGACTCCGGCCGCCTCGTGCATGAGGTCGAGCGCGGTGGACCGTACCGCCGGGTCCGGGTTGGTGAAGGCGCCCTTGCTGAACCTGCGCAGGTAGATCTCCGGCGTGATGCCGATGGCGGCCAGGCCGGCCTCGGCAAGCGCGTCCTTCACCTCGGACAGACCGACTCCCGCAGTGAACGGGTAGTTCAGATCGACCACGGACAGCTCACCGACCTCGCCCGCCCGGGCTATTGCTTCCAGGGTGGTGACAGCGGGCCCGGCGGGGTCGGCCAGCGTCGTCGCTCGTCAGCTAACCGGAGGTCCGGTACGGTGGCAGGCGAATTCTGCGGCCCCTCGACAACGCCAACGGCGGAGCGGCCGACTGCACCTGGGCTCAACCGGCGCCGAAGCAGACGAACGCGGCGGCCGTCGCATGCCGGGCCCCGACCGCACCGTCCGGGTCCGCGGCGAACGCCCGCTGTGCCCGGGCCAGCGCCACCGCCGGAGCATGCCCGGCCAGCATCTCGCGGTGCAACTCCAGCATCAGCGCGGTGGTCAGCTCGCCCGGCACCGGCAGCACCGTCGCGATCAGACAGCGGGCGCCCAGCGCCAGCAGCACCGCGGTGAAGCCCATCACCTCGTCGCCGGGGCGGACCCCGGCCAGCCCGGAATCACAGGCCGACAACACCACGCAACCGGGCGGACTGATGATCCGCTCCAGTTCGTACGCGGTCAATGGTCCGTCTGCCAGCTCCAGTGTGGAGAACAGCGGGTTGTCCGCCCGGAACCGCCCGTGCGCGGCGATGTGGGCCAGTCGCGCGCCGTTGAGTGCCCCGGTTACCGCGTCGGCGGTGGCAGCGGCCCCGGTGAGCGTGCGGGAGCCGGGCAGCACCGCGCTGAGCTGCCGTACCTCGGTCTCGGCAGCCGGTAGTCGCGGCCCGGCCACCAGCACCGCCGGCCCGCCGGCCGGCTGCGCCCCAGCCGCCGGTCCGCCGGCCGGCTGCGGATCCACCCCGCCGGACCGCCGGCCGGCGGACCGCAGCCACGCCGTCGCCGATGGCGCCACCGTCACCGCCCGGCCCGCACAGGTCGGCAGACCCGACCACGGTACGGCGTGCAGGTCGCCGATCGGCACGATCACCAGCGGACGGTCGGCGATCAGGTCGCGTACCGGATCGAACAGTTGCCGGTCCAGTGCGCCGGCAGTGTGCCGTACCCCGGTCCGGGCGTCGGCGCTGTCGCCGGTGGTGACCAGCCGGCGCAACCCGAACCGGTGCAGCCGGGTCACCCGTACCGCGTCGGTCAACGACCCGAGGTCGTGCAGCGTCGGTCGGCCGTCGTGGACCAGCACCGCGAGCAGCCGCTCGCCGTGCGCCACCAGTTCCAGCAGTACGGCGGCGCCGAGCGCCGCAGCGAGGTCGGTGACCCCGGGCGGCGCGAGCAGTTCGCCGCCACCGTTGACCCCTCGGGCCAGCTCCCGGATCCGCTGCTCCAGCCGGGCCTGACTGCCGCGTAGCGTCTGCACCGGGTTGCCGGCCAACAACGCGTCCTCGAGTGCCGCGCTGACCATCCGCAGCTCGGTCAGCGCGGTGGCCAGGTCCGGATCCGGTGGCGGTGAGACCCGCCGCATCCGTAGCGCGTTGGCCCGCCACCGTTCCGCCCAGGTGAACACCTGCGCCGGTGCGCCCCGCTGGATGGCGATGTCCAGGCCTTCGGCGGCCAGCTCCTTACCGTACGTCCCGCTGTTGGCCCGCAGTTCGGTCGCGCCGAGCGAGGCGCGGTGTCCGTCGAGTACCGCTAGACCGTGGCGCAGCGCACGGGCCGCCCCGGACTCGTCGCCGGCCAGCCGGTGGCGCAACGCCAGGGCGTACCACCCCTGGGCGCGGCGGGGTGCGGTGCCCCGCCGCCGGGCGTCCGCGGCGACCTCCATCAGTTCGACCGCCCGGCTGTGCCGGCCCAGCGTGGTGGCCAGCCGGGCGGCCTCGATCCTGCTGGTGAGGGCGGGTCCGGGCCAGCCGGTGGCGTCGAGCTGGTCGGCGGTACGGATCATCGCGGCGAGCAGCGCGGGGGACCGGGTGCCCCGGGCGTACCCGGCCCGCAGCTCGACGTGTCGGGCGAGGGTGGCCCAGGCCCGCCGGCCCTGCCGTCGGAACCGGCTACGTGCCGCCCCGGCGGTGTCGGCCGCGGTGGCCAGGTCGCCGGCGAGCAGCGCGGCCCGCGCCTGGGCGAGCAGCGCCTCGGCCAGGTCCGAGGCCATCCCGAGCCGGCGCAGCTCGGTCACGGCGGTCTCGGCCACCGTGACCGCCTCGTCGATCAGCGGTACGGACAGCAACAGCTCGAAGCGGTCCAGCAGCAGCGCGGGGCGGGGCACTGCGAGCCGGCGGTACTCGTTGTCGACCTCGGCGAAGCAGTGCAGCGCGCCGGCCACGTCGCCGCGTTGCCCGGTGGCGATGCCGCTGTTCCACCGGGCGTCGGCGGCGGCCAGGTCCAGCCCGAGCTGACTGAAGATGGCCGCGGCGCGGTTCAGGTCGTCGTCGGTGTCGGCATCGAGATGGGCGTTGAGGTGGGCGTTGAGCAGCCCCCGGTTGTTGCGGGCGCGCGCCTCCAGCAGGAGGTCGCCCTCACGGCGGGCGATCTCCACCGCCTGGTCGTAGTCGCGGACCGCCTCGTCGAACCGGCCCCGGTAGTGCAGCACCACGCCGCGCTGCATCCGGGCCCGGCCGGCGTCGGCGCCGGTCAGCTGCGGCAGGGCCAGGGTGACGACCCGCAGCGCGGCAGTGGTCCGGCCGGCGCTGGCCAGGACGTAGCCGAGGCTCATCCGGGCCAGCGCCCGAAGCCGGGCGTCGTCCCCAGCCCGCACCGCCCGGTGCAGGTGGCGTGCCGCGCCGGTTAGGTCGTTGAGCTCGCGTAACGCCAGGCCGATGGCGCGTTCCGCAGTGGATCGGGCGCGGGCGTCCGGCGCGTCGGCAAGCACCCGGTGGGCGATCGAGATGGCCTCGTGTGGGTAGCGCTGGACGGTGTCCAGGGCCCGCTGTGCCAGGTCGACACCGGAATCGGTGCGTTCGGTCACGAGACAGAGAATTCCCCACCCGTGCACCCCGGGTCAACGGCGGCACCCGGGCGCCAGTCATTTAATTGACACATAACTATCCTTTGAAATAATCGTGTCGGTCCCGTAACCTTCTGTGGTCGCCCTCGTGGTGCCGGCCCCGTCTCCCACCCGCTTGGAGGGTCAGGTGTCGTCCGACCACCGTCACCCCGTGCCGGGTCTCCCCGGGCAGGTCTCCCGCCGGCAGCTGATGGGGTGGTCCGCGCTGGCGGCCGCGCTGCTGCCCCTCGGCCCGGCGACCAACTGGTCGCACCCGACCGGCCAGGCCGGCGCGCCAGGGCCCGCCGACCGGTCCCTCGACCAGAGCTACCAACGGGCGTTCCTGGAGATCCTGGCCGCCCACCCGGCGGTACGGCGGTACACCGCGGCAGCCGGCAAGGAGTTCCTCTACCGTCCCCGGCAGCTACTGGTCGCCCCGGCCGACGTCGAGCGGGTGACGGCCCGGCTGCGCGCCGATGGCCACCAGGTCACCGAGGACGACGGGTTCGCCCAAGTCGGCCGGCTGTGCTTCGACCGGGAGACCGACGTCCCGGCCGTGGTCGACAAGCTCCGCGACCCGCGCCAGTGGCCCGGCGGGCGGGCCCCGCAGGTGCAGCCGCACCACGTCCTGCTCGGCTTCGGCAACATCATGGGCAACCCCGGCGGGCCACCACGGGTAGCGGCCGCGCTTCCACCGCCGGATCCGGCCCGGCTCGGTGAAGGGGCCGACGTCACGGTCGGTGTCTGCGACACCGGCATCTGGCGGCTCGCCGGCGACGTGCACCCGGACTGGCTCGGCGGCAGCTACCTGCCGGAGCCCGACGACGAGGACCCGCTGTACCTCGGCGGCACCCAACTGGCCCTGCAGGGCGGGCACGGCACCTTCGTCGCCGGTGTCGTACGGCAGGCCGCCCCCGGTGTACGGGTCGACCCGGAGTCGGCACTGGACGCCAACGGCATCGGCGACGAGGAGAGCCTGATCGCCGCGATCGGCCGGCTCGGTCCGCAGGTGTCGGTCATCAACCTCTCCCTCGGCTACTTCACGCAGCACGACCAGCCGCCGTTGCCGCTGGCCAACGCCGTCGCCGCGCTGCCCAAGACGACGGCGGTGGTCGCCGCCGCCGGCAACGCCGGCACCCGCCGTCCGTCCTGGCCGGCGGCGCTGCCGGGTGTGCTGGCCGTCGCCGCCCTCGACGCGACCGACGGCGTCCCGGTGCCGGCTGACTACAGCAACTACGGCTCGTGGGTGGACGCCAGCGCGTACGGCGACCGCACCAGCACGTACGTCGACGGGGAGATGGTCCTGCCCGGCCAACCGGTGCTGCACTTCGACGGCTTCGCCGCCTGGGCCGGCACCTCCTTCGCCACCGGCCACGTCTCCGGTCGGCTCGCCGCCCTGATGACCGGCACCGGGCTGGACGCGGCGGCCGCCGCGGCGGTGCTGACCTCCGGCCCGGCCTGGCACCCCGACTACGGCGTGCTGGTCGAATGAGCAGCCCCGACGCCGTCCCCGACCCACCGCCGGCTACCGACCCAGCGCCGGCTACCGTCCCCGACCTGGTTTCCGCTGCCGCCGCCGGCGACGAGACCGCCTGGTCCGCGCTGGTCCACCGGTACGGCCCGCTGGTAGCGGCGGTGATCCGCAGCCACGGGCTCGACCACGCCGACGCCGCCGACGTCAACCAGACCGTCTGGCTGCGGCTGGTCGAGCACCTCGGCCGGCTGCGCGAGGCACACGCTCTGCCCGCGTGGCTGGTGACCACCACCCGACGGGAGTGTCACCGAATGCTGCGGCTCGGCCGGCGTACGCAGCCGTTCGACCCGTACGACGAGTCGACCGACGCGCATGTCGGTGTCTTCCGGCTGGTCGACCCGACGACGCCCGACGAGGATCTGCTCCGGGACGAGCGGTGCCAGGCGCTGCGTGACGCGCTCGCCGAGTTGCCGCCGCGCTGCCGGGAACTACTCACGCTACTCGTCGCCGACCCGCCGGCCAGCTACCGTGAGATCGGCGAGCAACTCGGCATGCCCACTGGAAGTGTCGGCCCGACCCAGGCCCGATGCTTGGCGAAGCTGCGCAACTGCCCAGCCCTCGCCCCGTACGTCAGGATCGGCCCGCCCGGGGGGCAGCAGGGGAACGGAGGTGAACGTGATGCGGCAGTGGCCACCAAACAGTGACGACGAGCTGCTGATCGAGCTGGGTGCCGCCCTGCGCGACTCCGGACCGGTGCCGGAGCACTTCCTGGCCGCGGCACTGGCCGCGTTCAGCTGGCGGACCGTCGACGCCGAGCTGGCGGTCGCCGAGCTGGTCTTCGACTCGGCCTGTGACCTCGATCCGGCCGGATCGACCCGGTCCGGCGGTACCGACCGGACGCTGACCTTCCGTTCCGGCCCGGTGGTCCTCGCCATCGAGGTCACCGCGACCGGGGTGGTGGGGCAGCTCTCTCCGGCCGCGACGGGCCGGCTCAGCGCCCGGTCGGCCGCCGGGCAGTACGAGGACGTCCAGGTGGACGAGGCCGGGTTCTTCTCGATGGGCGTACCGCCGACCGGCCCGGTGCAGCTGCGGGCCAGCACCGCGACGTACAAGGTCCGGACCTGCTGGGTCAGTCTTCGCTGAGCCAGCAGATCCGGAACCTCGTCGGGACGGAGGTCACGGGTCCCGGACGCCACCTCCGTCCCTGCCCTGCGAGGTGGCTAACGGTCCTGCTTGCTGACGGTCACGTCGTAGCGCACACCACCCAGGTCGGCCCGGTCGGAGCCGTCGACGTCCGGGCCGAACTGCGTCACCAGTACGGCGATCGGCTTATCGACCGGGTTGGTGGCGGTGAACAGCAGTCGCATGGTCAGCCGCTCGTTGCCCCGGAGCATCAGGTTGTCCAGACTGGCCTGGCCCGGTTCGACGATCTCGACCCGGTTACGGCCCGCCTCCCGGATGCCCTTGCCGGCCATGCCGCCCTCGACCCAGCGGGCGAACAACGTCGGCCCGAGATCCACCACGAGCCGCCCGCCAGCGGCCTGCAGTGGTGCACCTTCCGCGCTGAAGACCACGCTGTTGCGGGTCGGCTCCCGCAGGACGTTGCCGATCGCGAATGGCCGGACCTCGGTCTGCCCACTGGTCGACAGCGCCACCGAGTCGACGTTGCGCCAGGCGATGTTGTTGTTGTTCCGGGTGTTCACACTGTTGCTCGGACCTTCGAAGGCCATCGGGTCGTTGGGGGAGACCCAGCGGGCGAGCAGACAGAAGTGCCCCGGGCCGGGGACACCGTTCCAGGGAATGGTGACGGTGGTGACACCGGCGTAGACCGGCACCGACATCCAGCCGATCTCGGTCCAGTGGGTGGGCCAGGTCGCGCCGCCACCCGGCGTGGTCCGGTAGACGTGGATCTCACCCTGCTCCATGCCGCCGGAACCGTACGGTCCGGGGTTGCGCAGCTTGATGAAGATGTAGTTGGTCTGCCCGACGATCGGGTTCTGGCTGGTCGAGCACTCGACGGCGGTGGGGCAGACCTTGATGTCGGGGCTCGCCCAGATCGGGTTCAGGCCGTGCGGCTGAATCCCGACGTCCGACGGATGGTCCTTCATGAAGACGTCGACGGGTGCGGCGGTTGCACCGCTGCCGGTCGAGCGGTCCAGCGCCGCCGCCGTGGCCGAGCTGACCGGCAGCAGCAGTGCTACGGCGGCAGCGGTTACCAGGGCGAGCGTTGATCGACGTACGCGTTGCGTCAGTCGCGTGGACAAGGTTCCTCCCGAGGTAGGGGTGTGGAAGGCGGACCGTGACGGTCACGGTCGCGCGGGGCGGATACCTCTACCGAGAGAGATTGATGGACAGAAATACCTTTGGCGGGGTGGCGGGATCGGCAGATGGCGAAAATTGCGGCGTCTGGCGTCCGGTGTCGAGTTCTGGGTTCTTTGGAGATCTGGTCAGCTGGTTCTCATCAGAACAGGCGCCACTGCTGCCGGGGTGCGTTGATGCAGTCCCACAGCAGCCACGGGGTGCCGTCCCGCGTATCGGGTCCGCGCACGTCGACGCAGCGGCTGGCGAACAGGCTATGGATCTGCTGCGGCGCACTCGACGGGGCGACCACCACGGCAGGGCTGGGCGTGCTGGCGGCATTCGGCACAGCTGCTCGCCACGGGCCGGTGACGGCCGGACACAGTATGACAGACAATGAAGGCCGCTGACTGGAATCGCCCTGGTCAGCGGCCTTGTCGTGCAGGTCGAGGGTTCTTCAGCAAGTGTGCCCCCGGCAGGATTCGAACCTGCGCTCCCGCCTCCGGAGGGCGGTGCTCTATCCCCTGAGCTACGGGGGCTCAGCGACCCAGGAAGATTAGCAAACCCAGCACCGGGTCGCCGAATCGGTATCCGCCGTGTCCGGTCCCGCCGGCGCGGTGGTCCGGTCGCCGGCCGGGACGCGGGAGTTGCTCAGGCTGACCGGGTCGGGCGGGCGCAGCTCGGCAGCAGGTGCGTGACGATGGTCCGAGGCAGTCGGCGGGGCAGCTCGGAGCTGGCCCAGGAGCCGTCCACGACGAGATGCGCCCCGCGCCGGTCCGGTCCGCACAGCCGCAGCAGGAACTCGCGCGGCAGCGGCGGATCGATCGACGGCGTCAGGATCATGAACCGGATCTGGCCGCGTACCGAGGCGGCCGACAGCACGTCCGCAGCCGGGGTGGTGCCGTGCAACCGGGTCCGACCGAGCCACCACAGGTCCGTCCGGTGCTCCCGGGCCGCGCGCAGCACCGTCGGGTAGACCCGCTCCACCCACTCGTTGACCGCGTCGACGCAGAGCCCGCAGGCGCGTTCCTCCGGCCGCCGGGGCGCCAGCCCCCATGCGTCCAGGTAGTGGCCGACGTCGGCCGGGCTCAGCGTCAGCCCGAACCGTCGCTCGATCAGCGTCGCGACCGTACGACGGCTCCACAGCTCGTCGTCCAGCGCGTGGTCCTCCGGCCATCGGCCCCGCAACAGGCCGATCAGGTCGAGTTCCTGCTCCGGTGTCAGCCCGCCAGCGTCACCGGTGGGTGATCCGCGACGGCGGGCCGCCACCGCGCCGTCACCGCCGAGCGTGTGCCGTCGGCACCAGCTCGTGATCGATCTCCGAGTATCGCTAAGAAGTGCCCCCACGCTAGGACCAACGAGGCTGTATCAGGACGGTAGCGATATGTGCCTAGAAAACGTCTGAGACGGTAGAGTCCGGCAAAGTATGCGAAGTCATGGTATAGCGGCATGGAACGGGCAAGGCTGGAGGTGGCGGGGTACCACGGGATAAAGGCGGATACGACGCCGCCCGCCCCGGCAGAGACCGGGACGGGCGGGGCGGTGCCGGTAAGCACAGGGCCGCCGTCGGGCGGTGCGGTGTCAGCCGCCGACCTGGGACTGCAGGGTACGGATCAGCTCGATCTCCTTCTGCTGGCCGCTCACCATCGACTCGGCCAGCCAGCGCACATCCTCGTCGTCGGAGAGCTCGAGCACCCCGTCGGCCATGTGAATGCCGCCCAGGTGGTGGGTGAGCATCAGCGACAGGTACAGCCGGTCCACCTCGGCACCGGTGGCCGCCCTCAGCTCGGCCCGCTGCGCGTCGGTGGCCATCCCCGGCATCAGACCGTCGACCACCGCCCACTCGCCGGTGGTTTCCATCCAGTCCATCCGGGGCTGGGTGCCGGTCGGCTCCAGGCCCCACTCACGTAGCCAGGTCTGCATCATGCCGATCTGGCTCTGCTGGGTCAGCGCGATGTCGCTGGCGAGGGTCCGCACCGCCGGGTTCTCGCTGCGCTCCAGCACGATCATCGACATCTCCACGGCCTGCGCGTGGTGGGTCGACATGTCCCGGGCGAACCCGGCCTCCGGCGAGGCGTCGCCGGGACGCAGCAGACCGGGGGTGAGCAGGCCGGCGGCGTACCCGAGCAGGAGACCGACCACGACGGCTGCGGCCAGCCACGCGGTGCCGAACCGGCCACGGCGGCTGGTTTCGGCCGCATCGCCACCGGGCGTCGGCGGATCGGTCGGCTCCCCGCCGGCCGGGTCCGCCGGCCGGGGCTGCGTCGACGGCCCGTCGACCGGGTCCCGCTCGGTGTCGGCCATCGCGTCCGTTTCCGTCCTGGCGGTCACGATCCGGCGCCGCCGTCCATCTGCTGCTCCTGGGCGCCGATGTCACGTGGGGTGGTGCCGGTGGCGGTGATCCCACCCGAGCAGGTGGCACCCGGCTCGACGGTGGCGTTCTGTCGCAGCGCCCGGATGAACTCGTCGATCCGCAGGTCGTCGACGTCGTCGACGGCGAGCTGGTAGCCCCACGCCTGCAGCGAGACCGTCGACTCCAGGCCCTCGAACGGGCTCATCAGGGTGTACTCGTTGCCCTGGATCTTGCTGGCCAGCGTCTCGACCTGGTCGGCGGGCAGACCTTCCTGGTAGGTGAGCCAGACCGCGCCGTGCTCCAGGCTGTGCACGGCGTGCTCGTTGGCGATCGGCGCGTCGTAGACGTCGCCCATGCAGTTCTGCCAGTTCGGGTTGTGGCTGCTGCCGACCGGCGGCTGGATCTCGTACTCCAGCGGGCCCCACTCGTGCGACTGCTTGCCGGCCATCGGGTCCAGCGCCGCCGGGTTGGCCTCCCGGTAGTTGACCAGGTCGGTGATCTCCGAGGCGCGGTCCTGCCACGACCGGGCCTCCTGGGAGACCGCGTAGGCCCCGTACCCGATGATCGCGGTGGCCAGTACCCCGACGCCGACCATCAGCGCGATCGGACCCCAGTTGCGCTCCTGGGTGACCTTGACCGGTTTGACCGGCTTGCGGCCGCCCTTGCCGGCCTTGCCACTGGTCTTGCCGCTGGTCTTGCCGCCGGTGGTCCGGGTGGCCGTGGCACCACCGCCCCGGCCGCTCGCCGACTTGCCCTTCGCCGGCTTGCCCGCAGCCTTATCGTCGGTCCGGGGCTTGCCGCCGGCCGCCGGCTTGCCGGTGCTGACCACGGAGGGGTTGCGGTTGTCGCCACCCTGGGTGCTGATGCTCATGGTGTGGTGCCTCGTCAGGTCGGTCGGTCAAGGGGCATTCAGCGGGGACACAGCAGGTGAGGGTCGCCGCCAAGGCCACGAGTCTACCCCCGGTAACATGCTTTGGTGACTCCCGCCAATCTCGCTGAGCTCGTCCGCGCCGCGGCCCGGTCGGTCTTCGTCGACCGTGACCTCGATCTATCTTTACTCCCCGACGTGGTCACCGTCGAGCGTCCGCGCAACCCAGACCACGGCGACTACGCCTCGAACCTGGCGTTGCAACTGGCGAAGCGAGTCGGCACCGCCCCACGTGAGCTGGCCGCCGCGCTGGCCGCCGCGCTCAGCGAGGCCGACGGGATCGCCTCGGTGGAGATCGCCGGGCCGGGCTTCCTGAACATCCGACTCGACTCGGCCGCCGCCGGGGCGCTGGCCCGCACCGTGGTCCTGGCCGGCCGGGAGTACGGCCACAGCACCCGCCTGACCGGCCGCCGGCTCAACCTGGAGTTCGTCTCGGCCAACCCGACCGGCCCGGTGCACCTCGGTGGCACCCGCTGGGCGGCCGTCGGTGACGCGCTCGCCCGGATCCTGCGGGCCACCGGGGCCGACGTCGGCACCGAGTACTACTTCAACGACGCCGGCTCCCAGATCGACCGGTTCGCCAACTCACTGCTCGCCGCCGCGCGGGGCGAGGCGGCGCCCGAGGACGGGTACGGCGGGGCGTACATCGCCGACATCGCCGGTGCCGTGGCCGCCAAACACCCCGAGGTCCGTGACCTCGACGACGACGCCGCCCGGGAGCTGTTCCGGGTCGAGGGCGTGGCGTTGATGTTCGACGAGATCAAGGCGTCGCTGGCCGGGTTCGGGGTGCACTTCGACACGTACTTCAACGAGAAGGACCTGCACGCCCGGGGCGAGCTGGAGCTGGCGTTGACCCGGCTGGGCGAGCAGGGGCGCACCTACCAGCGCGACGGCGCGACCTGGCTGCGCAGCACCGACTTCGGCGACGACAAGGACCGGGTGCTGCGCAAGTCCAACGGCGAATGGACCTACTTCGCCGCCGACTGCGCCTACTACCTGGACAAGCGGGAGCGCGGCTTCGACCAGGTCGTGATCATGCTCGGTGCCGACCACCACGGCTACATCGGCCGGCTGCGGGCGATGGCGGCCTGCTTCGGCGACGACCCGGATCAGACCCTGGAGATCCTGATCGGGCAGCTGGTGAACCTGGTGCGCGAGGGGACGCCGGTGCGGATGTCCAAGCGGGCCGGCACCGTGGTCACCCTGGAGGACCTGGTCGAGGCGATCGGCGTCGACGCCGCCCGGTACGCACTGGCCCGCTACTCGTCCGACTCGCCGATCGACATCGACGTGGAGCGGTGGACCCGGGCCAAGAACGACAACCCGGTCTTCTACGTGCAGTACGTGGCCGCCCGGACCGCCAGTGTGGCCCGCAACGCGGCCGAGGTAGGGCTGCAGCGGGGCGGGCCGGACGACTTCCGGCCCGAGCTGCTCGACCATGAGAAGGAGAACGAGCTGCTCAAGGCGCTCGGCGAGTTCCCCGCCGTGGTCGCCTCCGCCGCTGAGCTGCGTGAGCCGCACCGGATCGCCCGCTACCTTGAGGAGCTGGCCGGGGCGTACCACCGGTTCTACGACAAGTGCCGGATCATGCCGCTCGGCGACGAGGAGATCACCGACCGGCACCGGGCCCGGCTGTGGCTCAACGACGCCACCCGTACGGTGATCGCCAACGGCCTGGACCTGCTCGGCGTCTCGGCGCCCGAGCGGATGTGACCCCGGCCGACGTACCCAGACCCAGATCCATCCACGACGAAGGACGGTAGCGCCGTGCGCGCACACGAGGCCGGGGCCCTGCACGGTGACCTCGGCAGCCGGGGGCCGGGCTGGCTGCGTACCCCGGATGACGTCAACACCCTGCTGCCGCAGCTGTGGCCGCGGACGGTGACCCGGGCGGACGCCGGGTCGATCACCGTCGGCGGCCGGGACGTGCGGGACCTGGCCGCCGAGTACGGCACCCCGGCGTACCTGCTCGACGAGGACGACCTGCGGGCCCGCTGCCGCGACTTCCGGGCCGCCTTCGCCGGCCAGGACGTCTACTACGCCGGCAAGGCGTTCCTGTGCCGGGCGGTGGTGCGGATCATCGCCGAGGAGGGCCTGCACCTGGATGTCTGCACCGGCGGTGAGCTGGCCGTCGCGTTGTCGGCCGGGATGCCGCCGGAGCGGATCGGCCTGCACGGCAACAACAAGAGCGTCGCCGAGCTGACCCGGGCCCTCGACGCCGGGGTGGGCCGGATCATCGTCGACTCGTTCGACGAGATCGACCGGCTGACCACGCTGGCCCGTGACCGGGGGGTCCGGCCGAAGGTGCTGGTCCGGGTCACCGTCGGGGTCGAGGCGCACACCCACGAGTTCATCGCCACCGCCCACGAGGACCAGAAGTTCGGCTTCTCGCTGGCCGGCGGGGCGGCGTTCGAGGCGGCCGCCCGGATCCTCGACGAGGGTGTGCTGGAGCTGCGCGGGCTGCACTCGCACATCGGTTCGCAGATCTTCGACGCCGGCGGGTTCGAGGTGTCCGCCCGGCGGGTGCTGGCGCTGCAGGCGCAGATCCGCGACGCGCGCGGCGTCGAGCTGCCCGAGCTGGATCTCGGCGGCGGGTTCGGGATCGCCTACACCACCCAGGACGACCCGGCGCCGGCCCACGACCTGGCCAAGCGGATGAACAAGATCGTCGACAGTGAGTGTGAGGCGTTGCAGCTCGCCGTGCCGCACCTGTCGGTCGAGCCGGGCCGGGCGATCATCGGCCCGGCGGTGTTCACCCTCTACCAGGTCGGCACCGTCAAGGACGTCGACGGCATCCGCAGCTACGTCAGCGTCGACGGCGGGATGAGCGACAACATCCGTACCGCCCTCTACGACGCCTCCTACTCGGCGACGGTCGCCTCCCGGGCGTCGACCGCGGCGCCGATCCTCGCCCGCGTCGTGGGAAAGCATTGTGAGTCCGGGGACATCGTGGTGAAGGATGAATTCCTGCCCGCCGACGTGCAGCCGGGAGATCTTCTCGCGGTGCCGGGCACGGGGGCGTACTGCCGGAGCATGGCGAGCAACTACAACCATGTGCCCCGGCCGCCGGTTATCGCGGTCCGCGACGGAGCGGCCCGGGTGATCGTCCGTCGGGAGACCGAGGCCGATCTGCTGGCACTGGACGTGGGATAGCGCCGCAGGCGGCGGGACGACGTGGATAGCGCGCGCGGCGCGCGGTCGCGAGGTATGGGGTGAGCATGGGTAAGCCGGTACGGCTGGCGTTGCTGGGCTGCGGCACGGTGGGCTCCGAGGTGGTGCGGCTGCTGCACGAGCAGGCTGCCGACCTCGCCGCCCGGGTCGGGGCGCCGATCGAGATCGCCGGGATCGCGGTCCGCCGGCCCAACCGGGCCCGTGGTGACCTGCCGGTCGACCCGGCGCTGTTCACCACCGACGCGTTGGGCCTGGTCAAACGGGACGACGTCGACGTGGTGGTCGAGGTGGTAGGCGGCATCGAACCTGCCCGGACCTGGCTGGTGGAGGCGCTGCGCAGCGGCAAGAGCGCGGTCACCGCCAACAAGGCGCTGCTCGCCGAGGACGGCGGTACCCTGCACGACGCCGCCGCCGAGGGCGGTGCAGACCTGTTCTACGAGGCGTCGGTGGCCGGCGCCATCCCGCTGCTGCGCCCGCTGCGCGATTCGCTGCACGGCGACTCGATCACCCGGGTCACCGGCATCGTCAACGGCACCACCAACTTCATCCTCTCCGCGATGGACGCCACTGGGGCCGGGTTCACCGAGGCGTTGGAGGAGGCGACCGCCCTCGGGTACGCCGAGGCCGACCCGACCGCCGACGTGGAGGGGTTCGACGCCGCCGCGAAGGCCGCCATCCTGGCCTCGCTGGCCTTCCACACCCGGGTCGGCGCCGACGACGTGCACCGCGAGGGGATCACCGAGGTCAGCGCCGCCGACATGGCCAGTGCCAAGGCGATGGGCTGCACGATCAAACTGCTCTGCATCGCCGAGCGGGGCCCGGGCGCCGACGGCGCCGAGTCGGTCAGCGTCCGGGTGCACCCGGCAATGATCCCGCGCAGCCACCCGCTGGCCAGCGTCGGTGACGCGTTCAACGCGGTCTTCGTCGAGGCGGTCGCGGCCGGTCAGTTGATGTTCTACGGCCGGGGCGCCGGTGGGGCGCCGACCGCCAGCGCGGTGCTCGGCGACATCGTCGCGGTGGCCCGCAACCGGCTCGCCGGGGTGCACACGGCCAGCGAGTCCGCCTACGCCGACCTGCCGATCCGCCCGATGGGGGAGGCGGTCACCCGCTACCACATCAGCCTCGACGTGGCCGACCGGGCCGGGGTGCTGGCCGCCGTCGCCGGGGTGTTCGCCCGGCACGATGTGTCGATCGCCACCGTTCGCCAGTCCGGCCGGGACAACGACGCCAGCCTGGTGATCGTCACCCACCGGGCACCGGACGCCGCCCTCGCGGCCACCGTCGAGGAGCTGCGCGGCCTGGACGTCGTCCGTTCCATCGCCAGCGTGCTGCGGGTCGAGGGCGGCCAGTAGCCGCCGGTACGCTGTGCCGGCGCGAACCGAGGAGGTTGTCATGTGGCGGGGCCTGATCGAGGCGTACCGGGACCGGTTGCCGGTCACCGACGCCACGCCGGTGATCACCCTCTACGAGGGCAACACGCCGCTGCTGCCGGCGCCGGTGCTCTCCGCCCGGGTCGGTGCCGACGTCTACCTCAAGGTCGAGGGGGCCAACCCGACCGGGTCGTTCAAGGACCGGGGCATGACGATGGCGGTCTCCAAGGCGGTCGAGGAGGGCAACAAGGCGATCATCTGCGCCTCGACCGGCAACACCAGCGCGTCGGCCGCCGCGTACGCCGCCCGCGCCGGCCTGACCTGCGCGGTGCTCGTGCCGCAGGGCAAGATCGCGCTCGGCAAGCTCGCCCAGGCGCTGGTGCACGGGGCCCGCCTGCTGCAGGTCGACGGCAACTTTGACGACTGCCTGTCGATGGCGGCCAAGCTGGCCCAGGACTACCCGGTAGCGCTGGTCAACTCGGTGAACATCTTCCGGCTGCACGGGCAGAAGACCGCCGCGTTCGAGATCGTCGCCGGGCTCGGCGACGCCCCGGACATCCACTGCCTTCCGGTCGGCAACGCCGGCAACATCAGCGCCTACTGGATGGGTTACCTGGAGGACGTCGAGGCCGGCAACGCCACCCGCGTCCCGAAGATGTACGGCTTCCAGGCGTCGGGTGCCGCCCCGATCGTCTCTGGCGAGGTGGTCCGCCAGCCGTCGACGATCGCCACCGCGATCCGGATCGGCAACCCGGCGAGCTGGACCAAGGCGCTCGACGCCCGGGACGCCTCGGGGGGTCTGATCGACGCGGTCACCGACCGGGACATCCTGGCGGCGTACCGGCTGCTGGCCCGGGAGGTCGGGGTCTTCGTCGAGCTGGCCAGCGCGGCCAGCGTCGCCGGGCTGCTGCAGGCCGCCGCCGCCGGCAAGGTACCGGCCGGTGCCACCGTGGTCTGCACGGTCACCGGGCACGGTCTGAAGGACCCGGAGTGGGCGATCTCCACCGCTCCGGCACCGACCACCATCGGCAACGATCCGCTACTCGCGGCCCGCGCCCTCGACCTGGCCTGACGACGTCGCCGGTCGGGTGTGACGCGGCTCGACCTGAGGCGTGTCGGTTTCGGCCAGGTCGGCTTCTGCGGCGTCGACCAGCAGCCGGGTCGCGACGGCTACGGTACGCAGCTCGTCGGTGTCCAGTCGGGCCAACAGCCGTGCCTGGCGGTCGGTGCCGGCGGTGACGATCCGGTCCATCAGCTGCCGCCCGTCGTCGGTCAGCTCGATCCGGCGGACCCGCCGGTCCCGGGGGTCCTCCCGGCGGCCGACCAGCCGGTGGGCCGCGAGCCGGTCGACGATCCCGCTGACCGTGGCCATCCGTACCCCGAGCACCTGGCTGAGCTCCTGTCCCGAGGCGCTGCCACGCAGGTAGAGCAGTAGCAGTATCTTCAGCTGCGGCACGGTGAGCTGTGAGTCGAACAGCGGGTCGGAACGGTCGGAGGCGAACAGGACCTGCAGCCGGCGGCTGGTCACCACGATCTGGTCGATCAGTTCGTCCCGCTGGGCCACCTGCGCTCCCTCTGGTCCGGCACGGTGGTGGGCCGGCCGCCCGCCGTGCGCAGACGATATCCCAACAACTTCGCGTGACGCTAACTGTTAGCCTTGGCCGAACAATTCCCGTCGTTCCGCCGCCGGACTCTTCCAGGAGTGAGCCCGCACATGTCGTTGCTCGCCAGACTCAGCCTCGCCAACCGAGGGCTCGTGGCGCTCGTCGCGGTCGTGATCACGATCTTCGGCGCCGTCACCATCCCGACGCTCAAACAGCAGCTTCTGCCTTCGTTGGAGTTCCCGGCCGCGTTCATCAGCGCGGTCTACCCCGGCGCGGCACCGGAGATCGTCGAATCGCAGGTGACCGAGCCCATCGAGAACGCCCTCTCGGGCGTCGCCGACCTCGAGAGCGTCACCTCCACCTCCAGCGAGAGCTTCGCCACCGTGCAGGTCGAGTTCGCCTTCGGCACCGACCTGACCAGCGCCGTCAACGAGCTGGAGACCTCGATCAACCGGATCCAGCTGCCCGACGGTGTGGAACCGGCCGTCTTCGCCGGCAGCACCGACGACCTGCCGGCTGTGGTGCTGGCCGCCACCGGCGCCGGCGGACCGGGGCTCGCCGGACGTCTGGACGAGGTCGTGCTGCCCGAGCTGGAAGCCATCGAGGGGGTACGCGCCGTCGACGTCACCGGCGCCGGTGAGCAGGTCGTCTCGATCACCCCCGACTACGCCGCGCTGGCCGACGCCGGTCTCGACCCGAGCGCTATCGGCAACGCCCTGCGGGTCAACGGCGTCACCATCCCGGCCGGCTCCCTCACCGACGGCGACGAGAGCCTGACCGTCCAGGTCGGCACCAGGATCGATTCACTGAGCGATCTCGCCGGGATCTATCTCACCGCGTCCGGCCGGCCGCCGGTGCGGCTCGACGACGTCGCCGAGATCAGCGAGCAGACCGCCCCCGCCACCTCGATCACCAGGACCAACGGCGCGGACAGCCTCGGGATCGCGGTGACCGCCGGCCCCGACGGCGACGCGGTTGGCATCTCGCACGAGATCCGGGACCGACTCGACGAGCTGGGCGCGGCCGCTGACACCGAGTTGATCGTAGTGTTCGACCAGGCACCGTTCGTGGAACGCTCGATCGAGGCCCTCACCACCGAAGGCCTGCTCGGCCTGGTGATGGCGGTCCTGGTCATCCTGGTCTTCCTGCTGTCGATCCGGTCCACCGTGGTCACCGCGGTCTCCATCCCGCTGTCGGTGCTGATCGCGTTGATCGCCCTGTGGGTCGGCGACTACTCGCTCAACCTGCTCACCCTCGGCGCGTTGACCATCTCGGTCGGCCGGGTGGTGGACGACTCGATCGTGGTGCTGGAGAACATCAAACGGCATCTGGAGTACGGCGAGGACCGGCGTACCGCGATCCTGACCGGGGTCCGGGAGGTGGCCGGCGCGGTCACCTCGTCGACCCTGGCGACCGTCGCCGTCTTCGCCCCGATCGCGATCGTCGGCGGTTTCGTCGGCCAGCTGTTCGCGCCGTTCGCCATCACGGTGACCGTCGCGTTGCTCGCCTCGCTGCTGGTCTCGCTCACCATCATCCCGGTGCTCGCCTACTGGTTCCTCAAGCCGGCCGCCGCCGGCACCGACGTGGAGCAGGTCCGGCAGGAGGCCGAAGCCAAGGAGCTGCGCAACCCGTTGCAGCGCGGCTACCTGCCGGTGATCCGGTTCGCCACCACCCGGCGGTGGGCCACCGTCGGCATCGGGCTGGCGGTGCTGCTCGGCACGTTCGCGCTGAGCACCCGGCTGGAGACCAACTTCATCGACGACGCCGGCCAGGACACCCTGAGCATGCGGCAGGAGTTGCCGGCGGGCACCAGCCTGGCCGCCGTCGACCGGGCCGCCATCTCGGTGGAGCGGGTCCTCGCGCGGACCGACGGGATCGAGTCCTACCAGGTGTCGATCGGCGCGAGCAGCAACCCGTTCGCCGGTGGCGGCGGCAACACCACGGCGAGCTATTCGATCAGCCTGACCGAGGACACCGACAACATCGCCGTGCAGCAGCAGCTGCGGGACGAGTTCGCCGGCCGCGACGGCCTGGGCGAGATCACGGTCGGGGCGGCCGACGGCGGGCCCGGTGGCGGGAGCAGCAACCAGCTGCAGGTCATCGTGCAGGCCAACGACCCGGACGATTTGGCCACCGCCGCGGAGCGGGTCCGGACCGCGATGTCGCAGACCCCGGACGTTGCCGACGTCACCAGCACCCTGTCCGAGGACGTGACCCGGCTGCAGGTGCAGATCGACCGCGCGGCGGCAGCTCAGGCCGGGCTGAACGAGGCCGCGCTCGGGCAACTCGTCGCCCAAGCCTTCCGCGGCAGCCCGCTGGGACAGGTCACCATCGACGGCGACCGGCTGGACGTGGTGCTCAGCCCGAGCGCCCGGGTGACCTCGGCCGAGGAGTTGGCGGCGTTGCCGGTCGGGCCGGCGACCCTCGCCGCCTTCGCCGACATCACCGAAGTCGACGGGCCGGTGCAGATCAGTCGGGTGGACGGTGAGCGCAGCGCCACCGTCACCGGCACCGCGACCGGCTCGAACGTCGGGCAGACCAGCGCCGAGCTGTCGCAGCGGCTGGAGGACCTGAGTCTGCCGGCCGGTGCGACGTACACCATCGGCGGCGTCAGCGCCGACCAGGCGGAGGCGTTCGCCGACCTCGGGTTGGCCCTGCTCGCCGCGATCGCCATCGTCTTCGTGATCATGGTGGCGACGTTCCGCAGCCTGGTCCAGCCGCTGATCCTGCTGGTGTCGGTGCCGTTCGCGGCGACCGGCGCGATCGGTCTGCTGGTCGTCACCGGTACGCCGATGGGTGTGCCGGCGCTGATCGGCGCGTTGATGCTGGTCGGCATCGTGGTGACCAACGCGATCGTGTTGATGGACCTGATCAACCAGTACCGCGAGCAGGGGATGAGCGTGTCCCAGGCGGTGGTCGAGGGCGGCCGGCGTCGGCTGCGGCCGATCCTGATGACCGCGATCGCCACCATCTGCGCGTTGACGCCGATGGCGCTCGGCCTGACCGGGGTGGCCGGCTTCATCGGCCAGCCGTTGGCGATCGTGGTGATCGGCGGCCTGTTCAGCTCGACGCTGCTCACCCTGGTCCTGGTGCCGACGCTCTACACCATGGTCGAGGGCACCAAGGATCGGCTGCGGCAGCGCCGGGCCACCCGCCGGTCGGCCGGCCCGACCGACGACGCGAGTGACGTCGCTGCGGCACCGGACCGGCCGTCAGGAGCCGTTACCGGCACCGATGCCGTACCAGGCACCGGCGACGCAGCGGACGGCCGCAACGGCTCCGACACCGCCGGCCCCGCCAGTCGTACGTCGCCGGTCGCCGCGCCGCCGGCCCGCCCCTCGGCGGCGCTGGTCGACGGCACCGACCAGTTCGAGGTGCTGAAACTGCCGAAGAGCCGCACCTCGCCGCTGCCGCCGACGGATCCGCCGGCGGAGAAGTGACCGTGCGGGGGTCCCCAGGGCACCGGCCCCGGGGACCCCCGCGACGACCCGTCGCACAGATCACACTTCGTCCACTGTCCGGTATCCGGTCGGTAAGGTGTCGGTACGTGGCCTCACCGTTAGCGGTCCTTACCGGGAACCGGGATTTCCGCCGGCTGCTCCTCGCCGAGCTGGTCGTCTTCGGGGCGGACTGGTTCGTCATGGTGCCGCTGGTGGTGCTGCTGCCGGAGCTCACCGGCAGCGGCGTCTGGGGCGCTCTGGTGCTCGCCGTGGACACCGGCATCCACGCCCTGATGTTGCCGTTCACCGGTACGCTCGCAGACCGCTTCGACCGCCGTCGGATCCTGATCGCCGCGAACCTGGCCGCCGTCGTCGCGGTGCTGTTGCTGCTGGCCGTCCGCACTTCGGGTACCGCCTGGCTGGCGTTGTTCGCCATCGCGTCGCTCGCGGTGGCCAAGTCCTGCTACTCGCCGGCCGCGCAGGCCGCGCTGCCGAACGTGGTCTCGGCGGCGGAGCTGCCCGCCGCCAACGTGTTCGCCGGATCCGCGTGGGGCACGATGGCGATAGTGGGCGCGTCGCTCGGCGGGCTGCTCAGCGCGGCCCTCGGCCCGTACGCGTGCTTCTGGATCGCCGCCGCGGCGCTGCTGCTCGCGGCGGTGGTCACCATGTCGATCCGCCGACCGATGCAGACCCCACGCGATGCCACGCTGCCGGCGCCCCGGACACTGACCGCGATCCGGGAGGCGCTGGCCTACATCGGTGGCCGGCCGCAGGTGCTCGCCCTGGTGACCGCGAAGAGCGCGATCGGCCTCGGCAACGGCGTACTCACGTTGTTTCCGCTGTTGGCCGGGGTGTACGGGGTCGGCGCGATCGGCACCGGCCTGCTGTTCGCCGTGCGGGGTGCCGGCGCGGTCATCGGGCCGTTGCTGACCCGCCCGGTGCTGAACCGGCGGTCCTGGCTGCTCACCGGGTTGGCCGCGTCGATGTCGGTGTACGGGCTGTCCTACGCCAGCATCTCGCTGGTCACCTGGTTCCCGCTGGTGCTCGCCCTGGTCTTCCTGGCGCACCTGGGCGGCGGCAGCAACTGGGTGCTGTCGAACTACGCCCTGCAGGCGGTGGTGCCGGACCGGCTGCGTGGCCGGGTCTTCGCCACCGATCTGATGCTCGCCACCCTGTCGATCTCGGTGAGTCAGTTGATCGTGGCCAGTGTGATCGACACCCTGGACACCCGGGTCATCCTGGCGACGTGCGGTCTGGTGACCGTCACCTATGCGGTCGGCTGGCGGCTGGCGACCCGGCGGCTGGGCTCGGTCGTTGCGGCCAGCCGCTAGCATCGTGATATCACTTTGATAGCGATCTGGTTGGCAAGGGAGCAGAGCATGGAACGAGCCGTGTTCCGGATGTCCGGATTCGTGGCGATCAGTGGCTTGGCGGTGTCTGGCCTGATCGGCCTGGCGGTGGTGGCGCCCGGCATCAACTCGGTGGCCGACGTGGACGTCTGGATGGCCGTCGCTGTCGCGGTCTACGCCGGGGTCGTCGCGCTGGCCGCCACCGGGTTCACCGTGGTCAACCCCAACGAGGCGCAGGTCGTGCAGTTCTTCGGTCGCTACCTCGGCTCGATCCGCGTCGCCGGCCTGCACTGGACCTGGCCGTTCACCGTCCGGCGCAAGGTCACCCTGCGGGTGCGCAACTTCGAGACCGACCGGCTCAAGGTCGCCGACGCCGACGGCAACCCCGTCGAGATCGCCGCCGTCGTGGTGTGGCGGGTGGTCGACTCGGCCAGCGCCGTCTTCGCCGTCGACGACCACGTCGAGTACGTGGCCGTCCAGGCCGAGGCCGCCGTCCGGCACCTGGCCACCAGCTACCCGTACGAGGCACACGACGGTGAGCGGGCCAGCCTGCGGGACAGTACGGTGGTCGCCGACGAGCTGACCGCCGAGTTGCGGGAGCGGGTCGAACTGGCCGGCGTGGAGGTGCTGGAGTCCCGGGTCACTCACCTTGCGTACGCCCCTGAGATCGCCCACGCGATGCTCGCCCGGCAGCAGGCCGCCGCCGTCGTCGCGGCCCGGTTCCGGATCGTCGAGGGCGCCGTCGGCATGGTCTCCAACGCGTTGGAGCGGTTGGCCGACGAGCACGTGGTCGACCTCGACGAGGAACGCAAGGCCCAGATGGTCGCCAACCTGCTGGTGGTGCTCTGCGGTGACCGGGCGGTGCAGCCGGTGGTGAACACCGGGTCTCTCTACAGCTGAGGCGGTCCACGGCTGATGGCCGAACGCAAGAAGCTGCTGTTGCGGCTCGATCCGGCGGTGCACGAGGCGATTGCCAAGTGGGCCGCCGACGACCTGCGCAGCGTCAACGCCCAGATCGAGTACGCGCTGCGGTTCGCGCTGCGCGCCGCCGGCCGGACACCCGGACCGGATCGGGCACCTGAATCCGATCGGGCACCTGGATCGGGTGCGTCGGTCGACGGCCCGGACCGGCCACCGGCGCCCTGACACCGGGCGACCGGCCAGGACCTAGCATGGGGCGATGGGTATCAGCTTCGTTCCCGGGCCGGTGACCGTGCGGGTCCCGGCCACCAGCGCCAACCTCGGCCCCGGGTTCGACGCGCTCGGGTTGGCGCTCGGTCACCACGACGAGGTGACCGCCCGGGTGGTGCCCGCCGGCTGCCGGGTCGAGATCTCCGGTGAAGGCACCGGGGAGCTGCCGGTCGACGACGGCCATCTTGTCGTGCGCGCCATGCACGCCACCTTCGACGAGCTCGGCGGCCGGCCGGCCGGACTGGCGTTGAGCTGCGTGAACCGCATCCCCCAGGCACGCGGCCTGGGTTCGTCGTCGGCGGCGATCGTGGCCGGCGTGCAACTGGCCCGAGGGCTCGCCGTCGGCGGGACGCAGCTGCTGGACACCGCCGCCGCGCTACGGATCGCCGCCCGGCTGGAGGGTCACCCGGACAACGTGGCGCCCTGCCTGCTCGGCGGTTTCACCATTGCCTGGACCGAGGCCTCCGGGGCGCGCGCGGTGTCGGTGCCGGCGCATCCGGCGGTGTCGCTGACCGTCTACGTACCCGGTAACCGGGGTCTGACCGAGGCGGCGCGGGCGGCGCTGCCCGCCCAGGTGCCGCACGCGGACGCCGCGTTCACCGCCGGCCGGGCCGCCCTGCTGAGCCACGCGATCACCGCTGACCCGACGCTGTTGCTGGCCGCGACCGAGGACCGGTTGCACCAGGACTACCGGGGTCCATCGATGCCGGCCAGTGCGGAACTGGTCTGCCGACTGCGGGCGACCGGTGTGGCTGCGGTGATCAGTGGGGCGGGTCCGAGCGTCCTGGCGTTGACCGAAGTCCCGGCGGACTTCTGTCCGGGAATGGACTGGCAGACACACTTGTTTCCGGTAGACGTTGCCGGAGCGCGGATCGAAGGCGCTATAGTAGGACACGCCGAGCGGGACCCTGTTGCCGCAGGTCGGAAGAGTTGACTACGCTCTAGGCCAAGCACAGCCGCGAAGCACGCGATCTCCTGCGGGGCGGCGCACCCCCGAAGCTATCGGCGGTAAGCCCGTCTCACCCCTGCCTAGGCCACCGCCAAACCGCAGTCTCCACGGATCGCTGCAGATGTCGAGAGCTGCCCACCGAGGCTGGTGAAGCGGGTCCGGCAAAGCTGCGCGAAGACTCCCGCGACGTGTCATGCGAGGCGGGTGCACCGAGGCCACCCGGCCACCTAGCGTCTTGACCCGGGTTGCCCGGCCTATCGAGGGAAGGAATCCATTGAGCGACACCACCGACGTGACGTCGGATGTCTCCAACGTCGCTGACGACACCACCGCTGCTCCTGCCCGCCGTCGGCGGTCCGGCACCGGGCTGTCCGCGATGCTGCTGCCGGAGTTGCAGAGCCTCGCCGCGTCGCTCGGCATCTCCGGCACCGCCCGGATGCGCAAGAGTGAGCTGATCACCGCGATCACCGAGCGCCAGGCCGGCGGGGGTGCCCCACGGCCGCGCGCCGAGGTCGCGGCGGCGACCGCACCCCCTCGGGAGGAGGTCCGCGCCGAGGTTCGTCCTGAGGCCGAGCGGCGCGACAGCGGGTCTGAACGGCACGACGGCGGGTCTGAACGGCGCGACGGCGGGTCCGAGCGGCGCGACGGCGGTGACGGCGAGCAGCTCGCCATCGTCGACGAGCCGGCCCGCGAGCGCAGCACCCGCCGGGGCCGTCGGTCGGCAACCGAGTCGCGTACCGACGAGACCGCGACCGCGCCGACCGAGTCTGGCGAGCGGGCCGACCGGGGCGGTGACGGCCGGGACAACCGTGACGGCCGGGATAACCGTGACCGTGGCGAGCGGGACAACCGTGACCGTGGCGAGCGGGCCGAGCGGGGCGGTGACGGCCGTGGTGGTCGCGACCGTAACGACCGGGGTGACCGTAACGACCGGGGTGACCGCAGCGAGCGGAACCAGCGGGACAACAACGACGACGACGACAACGAAGGCGGCGGTCGGCGCAGCCGACGCAGCCGGTTCCGCGACCGTCGGCGGCGGGGGGACCGCAGTGACGGCGACGGTGGCGGCGGCCGGGAGCCGCAGGTGACCGAGGACGACGTTCTCGTCCCGGTCGCCGGCATCCTCGACGTGCTGGACAACTACGCGTTCGTGCGTACCACCGGCTACCTCTCCGGGCCCAACGACGTCTACGTCTCCATGTCGCAGGTCAAGAAGCACGGTCTGCGGCGCGGTGACGCGGTCACCGGCGCGGTGCGCGCCACCCGCGAGGGTGAGCAGCGTCGTGACAAGTACAACCCGCTGGTCCGGCTGGACACCATCAACGGCATGGAGCCGGAGGAGGCCCGGCGGCGTCCCGAGTTCTACAAACTCACCCCGCTGTACCCGCAGGATCGGCTGCGGTTGGAGACCGAGCCGCACATCCTCACCACCCGGGTCATCGACCTGGTGATGCCGATCGGTAAGGGCCAGCGGGCGCTGATCGTCTCCCCGCCCAAGGCGGGCAAGACGATGGTGCTGCAGGCGATCGCCAACGCCATCACGCACAACAACCCCGAGTGCCACCTGATGGTGGTGCTGGTCGACGAACGCCCGGAAGAGGTCACCGACATGCAACGGTCGGTGAAGGGTGAGGTCGTCGCGGCCACGTTCGACCGGCCGCCGCAGGACCACACCACGGTCGCCGAGCTGGCCATCGAACGGGCCAAGCGGCTGGTCGAGCTGGGCCACGACGTCGTCGTGCTGCTCGACTCGGTGACCCGGCTGGGGCGCTCGTACAACCTGGCCGCGCCGGCCAGCGGGCGGATCATGTCCGGTGGTATCGACTCGACGGCGCTGTACCCGCCGAAGCGGTTCCTCGGCGCGGCCCGAAACATCGAGAACGGCGGTTCGTTGACCATCCTCGCCACCGCACTGGTGGAGACCGGATCCATGATGGACACGGTGATCTTCGAGGAGTTCAAGGGGACCGGCAACGCCGAGCTCAAGCTGGACCGCAAGATCGCCGACAAGCGGGTGTTCCCGTCGATCGACATCCACCCGTCCGGCACCCGCAAGGAGGAGATCCTGCTCGCGCCGGAGGAGCTGGCGATCACCCACAAGCTGCGCAAGGTGCTCCACTCGCTGGACTCCCAGGCGGCGCTGGACCTGCTGCTGGACCGGCTCAAGCAGAGCCGGACCAACATCGAGTTCCTGATGCAGATCGCGAAGTCGACGCCGGGGGAGTGACCCCGGCACCGGCCGCCCCGCGCGGTCGGGAATCCGGCAGGTCCGTCGGGCGTTGCGTCCGGCGGTGTTCGTGACGGTCGTGGTGGGCGGTTCGCTCCGCCCACCGCGACCCGCTGCCACGGCCCGTGGCAGACTGACAGCAGGCCAGGTTCCGGTTCACGCCAGAGTCGGCCCGCGCAACGGCGCGGTCGACGTCGACGGCGACCCGGCGACCGACGAAGAGAGGACCATCAGTGAAGAAGGACATCCACCCGGAGTACGTGACCACCGAGGTCACCTGCTCCTGCGGCGCATCTTTCACCACCCGCAGCACCGCACCCAGCGGCAAGATCCACGCTGAGACCTGCAGCGCCTGCCACCCGTTCTACACCGGCAAGCAGCGCGTCCTCGACACCGCCGGCCGGGTCGCCAAGTTCCAGCAGAAGTACGCCAAGGCGAAGGCCAACAAGGCCAAGTAGCTGTGCACGCGGCGCCCGCTTCCGACCGAGGTCGGGGGCGGGCGCCGCGGTGTCTGGACGGTCCTGGTCTTCTCAACCCGGATGAAGGAGTACTTGGATGAGCAGCGAGCGCCTGACCGGGCTCCTCGACGAGTACGCCGAGCTGGAGAAGCAGCTGTCTGATCCGGCGATCCACGCGGACCAGACCACCGCCCGCCGGGTCGGTCGCCGGTTCGCCGAGCTGGCCCCGCTGCACAAGGCCGCTGGCGAGCTCGCCCAGGCCCGGGCCGATCTGGCCGCCGCCCGGGAGCTGGCCGGCGAGGACCCGGCGTTCACCGTCGAGGCGGAGGCAATCGCCGCCAGCCTGCCCGACCTGGAGGCCCGCCTCGCCGAACTGCTGATCCCCCGGGACCCGCACGACGCCAAGGACGTCATCGTCGAGATCAAGGCGGGCGAGGGCGGCGAGGAGTCGGCGCTGTTCGCCGGCGACCTGCTACGGATGTACCTGCGGTACGCCGAACGGCGCGGCTGGCAGGTCGAGGTGCTCGACTCGCAGGATTCCGACCTCGGCGGGGTCAAGGACGTCTCGCTCGCGATCAAGTCGCGGGGGGTGCCCGAGGGCGGTAACGGCGTCTGGTCCCGGCTCAAGTGGGAGGGCGGCGTGCACCGGGTGCAGCGGGTGCCGGTTACCGAGTCGCAGGGCCGGATCCACACCAGCGCCGCCGGGGTGCTGGTGCTGCCGGAAGCCGAGGACGTCGAGGTCAACGTCGACCCGAACGAACTACGCGTCGACGTGTTCCGCTCCTCCGGCCCCGGCGGCCAGTCGGTCAACACCACCGACTCGGCGGTGCGGATCACCCACCTGCCGACCGGCATCGTCGTCTCCTGCCAGAACGAGAAGAGCCAGCTGCAGAACCGGGAGCAGGCGATGCGGATCCTGCGCGCCAGGTTGCTCGCCGCCGCCCAGGAACAGGCCGACGCGGCGGCGTCCGACGCCCGCCGTTCCCAGGTGCGTACGGTCGACCGGTCCGAGCGGGTGCGCACCTACAACTACCCGCAGAACCGGATCACCGACCATCGGATCGGCTACACGGCGTACAACATGGACCTGGTGGTCGGCGGGGAGCTCGACGGCGTCCTCGACGCGCTCGCCGAGGCGGACCGGGCAGCTCGGCTCGCCGGTGACACCGAACTGACCCGCCGCTGACCGGCCCCACCGGCCCCACCGGCACCGGCTGTGCCGCTGACCGCGGCCACACCGGCACCGGCTGTGCCGCTGACCGCGGCCACACCGGCACCGGCCGGGCGGTCAGCGCACCGGATGGGGCCGCTGCCGGGCCTCGCGCATCTGTCGGGCGGCCACCTCGAAGGCCCGGCTGAGCGCTTCGCGCAACCCCGGACCGGAACCGCTGATCTCGGCGTAGCCGACGCTGACCCCGACCGGAGTGCCAGGCACCAGCGACTCCCACTCCTCACCGGCCACCGCGGCGGTGATTCGGCGGGCCACGTCGGCCGCCTCGGCCGGGCCGGCGCCCGGCAGCACCACCACGAACTCGTCGCCGCCGTACCTGGCCACGAAGTCACCCCGGCGCATCACCCGGTTGATCACCCCGGCGACCCGCTGCAGCACCAGATCGCCGGAGTGGTGGCCATGCACGGTGTTGACCAACTTGAAACCATCCAGGTCACAGACCATCACCACGGCCCGGTCGCCCCGGCCTGCCATGTCGGTGACGTAGAGATCGAGGTGGCGGCGGCTGGCCAGCCCGGTCAACGGGTCGGTCAACGCCTCCTGGGTGTACTGCGCGGCGGAGCGACGCATCTCCTCCTGGTCCAGCCGGGCGGCGATGCCGTCGACGTACATGTCGCGCAGCCGGTCGTTGCGCCGGGTGGCCAGCCGGAACGCGTACCGGTCGGCGTCGTGCGCGGCGGCGTGGTCGCCAGCCCGGGTGTGCGCGACGCTGCGCAGCCGGGCCGTCTCGGCGGCACCGAGCGTCTCGGCGGAGACCACCGCCGTGGACAGGCGGGTCAACGCCTCCGCCGGCCGGTCCGCCGCGATGGTCAGGCAGACCACCCCGAGCTGGCGCAGGTCGCGGGCGCGGGCACTGTCGCCGCCGTCGATCATCAGGCGGGTGGCCTCCGGGGCGCCGGGGGGCAGCCGGGCCGGCTCACCGAGCGCGGCGAGCCGGGCCAGCGCGTACCCGTACGCCACCCGGCTGCTCGGGCGTAGCAGCCCGGTCCGGTCGGCGTGCACGAACTTCGCCAGGTCGCTGCCGATGTCGCGGAGCACCCGCAGGCAGCCGTCGGTGTCTCCATGATGGTCCAACGCGACGGCGTTGCGCAGCCGGATGCCGGGCGCGGCGAAGGTCTCCTCTGGAATGCCGGTGGCGTTGCCGAGCTGCCGGGCGTGCTCGATGGCACTCAGCGCGTACCCGTGGAAACTGAGGTAGGAGTAGGCCATCGCCAGGTCGTGCCAGCCCCAGGCGGTTTCCCGGTCGACGTCGGTGGCCGCGCCGAGCGCCCGCGCGCTGTGCACCAGATGGGTGACGCACCGGTCGAACGCGCCCTGCTGGTGGGCGGCGAGCGCGGCCAGCGCGTGCAGGTGGCCGTGCAGGTACGGCTCGCTGACGTCCCGGGCCGCCTCGAACGCCCGGTCGACGGCCACCGTGTACTCGGCGGACCGGCCGAGGTTGAGCAGCGCGGAGAGCCGCTGCACCAGCGCGTCGGCCCGTACGTACCGGTTGCTGGTGCTCCGGATCACCTGCTCGAAGGCGACACAGGCTTCGGCCGAGCGGCTGCTTTCCATCAGCGCCCGGGCCTGCATCAGCGCCTCGGCCTGGTCGGTGAGCCGGTCGAGCCAACCCACGCACAACCTCCCTGGAGCCCGCTGGAATCTGGCGGAGCACACACCCGACCCGATCCGCGACCTGTTCCACGGACGCCCGGGTGGACGCACCATGATTATGTCGTGAACCACTTGCCAGAGAACACCTCCGGATTGCCGGATCGGACGCCGGTCCGAGCCGCCGTGGCTGCCGCGGCCGCCCGGCTGGCCGCCGCCGGTGTCGCCGCCGCCCGGGTCGACGCGGAGCTGATTGCCGCCTCGGTGCTGGACATTCCGCGTGGCCGGCTGGCACTGAGTGGCGACTTCGACGAGACCGACATCGGCAGGTTCCACAGTCTGGTGACCCGCCGGGCGGCTGGGGAACCGGTGCAGCACCTCACCGGATCGGCACCGTTTCGTTATCTCGAGCTCGCGGTGGGGCCGGGGGTCTTCGTGCCCCGGCCGGAGACCGAGCTGCTCGCCGGGGCGGGCGTCGACGCGCTGCGTGACCAGCCCGGCGAGGCGGTCGTCGTCGACCTGTGCAGCGGCAGTGGCGCGGTGGCGCTGGCAGTCGCGCACGAGGTTCCGACGGCCCGGGTGGTCGCGGTCGAACGCTCGACGGACAGCCTGCGCTGGCTGCGCCGCAACGCCCGGCGACAGGCCGCCGCCGGGGACCGGCCGATCGAGGTGCGGGCCGGCGATGTCCGGGATCCGGACCTGCTCGGCGAGTTCGCCGGCCGGGTGGACGTGCTGCTGTGCAATCCGCCGTACGTACCGGACGGCACCCCGGTGCCGCCGGAGGTCGCCGGGCACGACCCGGCCGAAGCGGTCTTCGGCGGGCCGGACGGCCTGGCGGTCATCCGACCGGTGGTGCACCGCGCCGTGACCCTGCTGCGCCCCGGCGGGCTGTTCGGCGTGGAGCACGACGACGGCCATGCCGCCGCCGTCGTCGCGTTGGTCGCCGCCGCCGGCCGGTTCGACGCTGTCACCAGCCACCGCGATCTGGCCGGCCGGCCGCGTTTCGTGACCACCCGCCGGACGGGCTGACGGCAGCTGGCGGTGATCGGTGCGGATCAGCGGGCGGGCACGTGGCAGACTGGCACACCGTGATGCTCTATGACTGCCGGTCCGCCGCCGACCGTGACAAAGGCATCGCCGCGGCGATCGAGGCGGTCAAGAACGGCGAGCTGGTCGTGCTGCCGACCGACACCGTGTACGGCGTCGGCGCCGACGCCTTCACCTCGTACGCCGTCACCGCGCTGCTCAACGCCAAGGGTCGGGACCGGCAGATGCCGCCGCCGGTGCTGGTCGGTTCCCGGCACACCCTCGATGGTCTGGTGCTGATCCTGCCGCCGACCGCCCGCGACCTGGCCGACGCCTTCTGGCCGGGGGCGCTCACCATGATCGTCGAGCACGCGCCCAGCCTGAACTGGGATCTGGGGGATACCAACGGCACCGTCGCGGTCCGGATGCCGCTGCATCCGGTGGCGTTGGAGGTGCTGCGGGAGACCGGTCCGATGGCGGTCTCGTCGGCGAACAAGACCGGCCGGCCGCCGGCGGTGACCGCCGCCGAGGCCCGGGACCAGCTCGGCTACTCGGTGCGCGCGTACCTGGAGGCCGGCCCGTGCCCCGACCCCGTGCCAAGCACCATCGTCGACCTGACCGGCGACGTGCCCCGGGTGGTCCGCGACGGCGCGGTCCCGATCGAGAAGCTGCGTGACGTGGTCCCGGACATCATCGGTACGGAGTCCTAGTGCCGCCGTTCACCGTTCTTCATGTCTGCATGGGCAACATCTGCCGTTCGCCGATGGCCGAGCGGCTGTTGGTGCTGGCGCTCGAGCAGCGGCTGGACCGGCTCGGTCCGGCCGCCGCGCCGCCGGTCGAGGAGCTGTTGCACAGCCACAGCGCCGGCACCGGCGGTTGGCACGCCGGCGAGGAGATGAATCCGCCGGCGGCCCGCCAGGTGCTCGCCCGGGGCGGGCAGGTCGACGGCTTCGCCGCCCGCAAGCTGCGGTCCGACCAGATCGACGCCGCCGATCTGGTCCTCACCGCCACCGCCGACCAGCTCGAGTACGTGCTCGCGTTGCGCCCGGACGCCGCCGAGCGCACCTTCGTGCTCGGCGAGTTCGGCCGGTTGCTGCCGGCGGTGGACGCGGCGGGGCTGCCCGGTGCCCGGTCGGGTCCGGACGCGGCGGTCACCCCGGAGGCGGTGCACGCCCGGGGCGCGGCACTGGTCGCCGCGGTCGCGGTGGTCCGGGCCGGTGCCGGTCCCCAGCCGGGGGACGATCTGGACGATCCGTGGGGGCGCGGCGACCACACCTTTGCCCGGGTAGCCGACGAGATCGAGGAGACGGTGGGAGCGCTCGGCGTGGCGCTGCTGCCCTGAGATCGGCGGGGCGGGCAGAGGATGCAGGCGGAGGTCGTCCGATGATGCGTAGTCGGCTTCGGCACCTGCCGGTGCCGTCGATGGTGTCGGCGGTGCTGCTGGTGGTGCTCGCCGGGGTCGGCGGCTGGCTGGACGGAGTCCCGGGGGCGGTCGGCGCCGCCGTCGGTGTCGCGCTGGTGGCGGCCAGCTATGTGGCCTCCAGCCTGGCGCTGGCCTGGGCGGACTCGGTGCATCCGCAGATGGTGCTCAGTGTGGGCCTGCTCACCTACAGCTTGAAGTTCGCGCTGCTCGGGGTGGCGGTGTTCGCGGTGGCGGCGTCGGACTGGCCGGGACAGCGGATGCTCGCGGTGGCGATCATCGTGGCCACAGTGGGATGGATCACGGCGCAGGTGTGGTGGACCTTCCGGGCCCGGATCCCGTACGTGGAGATCGATCCGCGCTGATCATCCGGTGACCCCGGGTGCCCATCGACGGCGGGGTCAGCGGCGAAAATCACCGTTCTTCGCGAAGATTTGTCGGATTTGCCCTACCCTGAGGCCGAGATCGCCGGTGGTGCGGGGGAGTGGATACCGACCGGGGCGGAAGAGGAGTAGCGTGTGCACCCATCTGATGTGCGACCGGGTCGCCCACACAACGAGGGTTGTGCGGGGGGTGACGCACAGCCTTCATCGTTGCCCTGATATGTTTCCGGCGTCATGGCCGGTGAACCACCTTTCGAACCCGCAGGTCCCTCGGGGGCCGACACCGGGTTTGCCGCGATCGGCTACCTGCTCGGCGGGATGGCCGTGTGGGGCGGCGCGGGGTGGCTCGTCGACCGTTGGCTGGACCTGCCCAACGTCGGGCTGCTGATCGGGCTGATCGGCGGGACGGCGGCCGGGGTCTACCTGACCGTTAAGAAGCTGGGCGCGTGAACCAGGCCCGACCAACGGAGGATGCGCGTTGATTGAGCAGCCGACCGTTCTCGCCGCGGAGTTCCCTCCCGGCGTGGATGCCTTCGACTTCCGCAGTCTGATCCCCGGGTTGGACGGCACCGCCTGGGCGGCCGCCTTCACCAAGATCACGCTGCTGCTCTGGATCGCCGCCGCGCTGGTGATGATCTTCTTCCTGGTCACCTACCGCAGCCCGAAGCTGGTGCCGACCAAGGGTCAGTGGCTGGCCGAGTCGGTGTACGGCATGGTGCGCGACAACATCGCCCGGGATGTCATCGGCCGGGACGGGGTGCGGTTCGCGCCCTACCTCACGGTGTTGTTCTGCTTCATCCTGCTCAACAACCTCTGGGGCATCGTTCCGTTCGCCCAGATCTCCCCGATGTCGCACATCGCCTTCCCGATGGTGCTCGCGGTGGTTAGCTGGCTGCTCTACATCGGCCACGGCATCGCCAAGTGGGGCTTCCTCGGCTACGTCAAGCACGTCTGCTGGGTGTCTGGCGCGCCGCTGTGGGTCCAGCCGATCCTGGTGCCGATCGAGTTCGTCTCGAACCTGATCCTGCGGCCCGTCACGCTGTCGGTCCGACTCTTCGCCAACATGTTCGCCGGCCACATGATCCTGCTGGTCTTCACCCTCGGCGGCGTGGCGCTGTTCCAGGCCGACAGCCTGTTCATCAAGCCCATCGCGGTGCTGAGCTGGGGCATGGCGATCGTGATGACCTTCTTCGAGTTCGGCATCATGGTTCTCCAGGCGTACGTGTTCACCCTGCTCAGCGCGACCTATCTGCAGCACTCCCTGGCCGAGTCGCACTGATTCCGCCTCCCTCGACCGATACACGTCCATGGGTCAGCCGCGTGGACGACAACTGAACATTCACCTAAACGTGCGCGTGACGGACACGCGTTCAACGCAGGAGGAAAACAACCATGGAGATCACCGGCAGCCTGAACGCCATCGGCTACGGCATCGCCGCCCTCGGCCCCGGTATCGGCGTTGGTCTGGTGTTCGCCGCCTACATCCAGGCGACCGCCCGCCAGCCGGAGAGCGCCGGCCTGACCCGGGTCTACATGTTCATGGGCTTCGCCGTGATCGAGGCGCTCGCCCTGCTCGGTCTGGTGCTCGCGTTCGCGCTCTAGGCCCACTGGCGGTCTGACTCGGTGACCGGTTGCGCGAGCGCCGGTCCGGGCGAAGGGAAGTGTCCATGTACGAAGAAGTCACGTACATCGCCGCGGAAGAGGGCGGGAACATCCTGCTCCCGCCGCTGTCCGAGATCATCGTCGGCCTGATCGCCTTCGGGCTGCTCGTCGCCGTACTGCTGAAGTTCGTGTTCCCGCGGATGGAAGCGATGTACCAGGCGCGGGTCGAGGCGATCGAGGGCGGCATCAAGCGGGCCGAGGCCGCCCAGGCCGAGGCGAACCAGCTGCTGGAGCAGTACAAGGCCCAGCTGGCCGAGGCGCGTACCGACGCGGCCCGCATCCGCGACGACGCCCGGGCCGACGCCGAAGGGATCCGGCAGGACATCCTCGCCAAGGCGCGAGAGGAGTCCGACCGGATCATCGCGGCCGGCAAGGAGCAGCTCGCCGCCGAGCGGCAGACCATCATCCGGGAGCTGCGCGCCGAGGTCGGCACGCTCGCGGTCGACCTGGCCGGCCGGATCGTCGGGGACGCGCTCGCCGACGAAGCCCGCCGTAAGGGCACCGTCGAGCGGTTCATGGCCGACCTGGAGAACGCGGGGGCCCGCTGATGCAGTCCGCCACCAGCCGGGAGTCCTACGCCGCGGTGACCGAGCGACTGGTCGGCTACGTCGCCGGTGCCGCCCCGACGGCGGTCGCGACCACGGCCGACGAGATCCTCTCGGTGGCCGACCTGCTGCGCCGTCAGCCCCGGCTGCGGCGGGCGCTGGCCGACCCGGCCCGGCCCGCCGACGACCGGACCGGGCTGCTGCGCGGCCTGTTCGAAGGCAAGACCGGCGCGGACAGCCTCGACCTGCTCGACGCGGTCGTCGCGGCCCGCTGGTCGGCGCCGTCGGAGCTGCTCGACGCCACCGAGCGACTCGGCGTCGACACCGCACTGGCCGGTGCCGAGTCGGCCGGCGAGCTGGCCGAGGTGGAGGACGAGCTGTTCCGGTTCGGCAAGATCATCGACGGCGACCCGCAGCTGGGTGCCGTGGTCGGTGACGTCGCCGTGCCGGCCGACCGGCGGGTCGAACTGGTCCGCACGCTGCTCACCGGAAAGGCGCTGCCGGCCACGGTGCGCCTCGCCGAGCAGGCGGTCCGGGGCTTCGGCGGGCGATCCGTCGGTGCCGGGCTGGGCCGGCTGGTCGAGCTGGCCGCCGCCCGGCGGGACCGGCAGGTCGCGCACGTCACGGTCGCCGCACCACTGACCCAGCCCGAGGAGCAGCGGCTGGGCGCCACGTTGGCCGAGATGTACGGTCGGGAGGTATCCGTCAAGTTGACGGTCGACCCCGCCGTACTCGGCGGGATGAGCGTACGGATCGGTTCCGACCTGTACGACGGCACCGTTCGGCGCCGCCTCATCGACACTCGCAAGGCGCTCGCCGGGCGCTGATTCAGTCCATGCCGTTCCGGGTTCATCCGGGCCACTAGACATAGAGGAAGCAGAGGATGGCCGAGCTGACCATCTCGTCGGACGAGATCCGTGGTGCCCTAGAACGCTACGTCTCCTCCTACACGCCGGAGCTGTCTCGTGAAGAGGTCGGCACCGTGGCGGACGCCGGGGACGGCATCGCCCACGTCGAGGGCCTGCCCTCGGCGATGGCAAACGAACTGCTGGAATTCGAGGACGGCACGCTGGGCGTGGCGTTGAACCTCGACGTACGTGACATCGGTGTGGTCGTCCTGGGCGACTACGCCGGCATCGAGGAGGGCCAGCGCGTCAAGCGCACCGGCCGGGTGCTCTCCGTCCCGGTCGGCGACGCCTTCCTGGGCCGGGTGGTCAGCGCGCTCGGTGAGCCGATCGACGGCCTCGGTGACATCGCCAACGACGGCTTCCGCGAGCTGGAGCTGCAGGCGCCGAACGTGATGGCCCGCCAGTCGGTGTCCGAGCCGCTGCAGACCGGTATCAAGGCGATCGACGCGATGACCCCGATCGGTCGCGGCCAGCGGCAGCTGATCATCGGCGACCGCAAGACCGGTAAGACCACCGTCGCGCTGGACACGATCCTCAACCAGCGGGCCAACTGGGAATCCGGCGACCCGGCCAAGCAGGTCCGCTGCATCTACGTGGCGATCGGGCAGAAGGCTTCCACCATCGCCTCGATCAAGGGCGTGCTGGAGGAGCACGGCGCGATGGAGTACACCACCATCGTCGCCTCGCCCGCCTCCGACCCGGCCGGCTTCAAGTACATCGCTCCGTACACCGGGTCGTCGATCGGCCAGCACTGGATGTACGCCGGCAAGCACGTGCTGATCGTCTTCGACGACCTGAGCAAGCAGGCCGAGGCGTACCGCGCGGTGTCGCTGCTGCTGCGCCGTCCGCCGGGCCGTGAGGCGTACCCGGGTGACGTCTTCTACCTGCACTCCCGGCTGCTGGAGCGGTGCGCGAAGCTCTCCGACGAGCTGGGCGGCGGCTCGCTGACCGGTCTGCCGATCATCGAGACCAAGGCCAACGACATCTCGGCCTTCATCCCGACCAACGTCATCTCGATCACCGACGGGCAGATCTTCCTGGAGACCGACCTGTTCAACCAGGGCCAGCGGCCGGCGATCAACGTCGGTACGTCGGTCTCCCGGGTCGGTGGCGCCGCGCAGGTCAAGCCGATGAAGAAGGTCGCCGGCCGGCTGCGGCTGGACCTGGCCCAGTACCGCGAGCTGGAGGCGTTCTCCGCGCTCGCCTCCGACCTGGACAAGGCGTCGCGCAACCAGCTGGAGCGCGGTGCCCGCCTGGTCGAGCTGCTCAAGCAGCCGAACTACTCGCCGTTCCCGGTGCAGGAGCAGGTCATCTCGGTCTGGTCCGGCACCGAGGGCAAGCTCGACGACATCCCGGTCGGCGACGTCCGGCGGTTCGAGTCGGAGTTCCTGGAGTACCTGCGGCACTCCCACTCCGGCACGCTGGACTCGATCGCCGCGCACAACTGGGACGACGAGATCATCACGACGCTGTCCGACGCGGTCGAGAAGTTCAAGCAGATGTTCCTGTCCAAGGACCCGGAGCGGGTGATCAACGAGGCGCCGGCCGAGGCCCTGGAGGGCGAGCAGGAACGCGAGAGCGTCACCCGGTACGTCTCCGACACTGACGCCGAGAAGGAATAGGGCGGTTCCGGATGCCAGCGCAGGTTCGGGTACTCCGCCAGCGGATCCGCTCGGCGAAGTCGATGAAGAAGATCACCAAGGCGATGGAGCTCGTCGCGACGAGTCGGGTCGCCAAGGCCCAGGCGCGGGTGGCGGCCTCGCTGCCGTACGCCAACGCGATCACCGGTGTGCTCACCGCGCTGGCCTCCAACGCCTCGGTCGACCATCCGCTGCTGACCGCGCGCCCGAAGGTGCGCCGGGCCGGCGTGCTGGTGATCACCAGTGACCGGGGCCTGGCCGGCGGATACAGCACCAACGCGATCAAGACCGCCGAGTCGCTGATCGCGCGGCTCAAGGCCGACGAGAAGGAACCGGTGCTGTACGTGATCGGCCGCAAGGGCGTCTCGTACTACCGGTTCCGTAACCGGCCGATCGAAGCGAGCTGGACCGGCTTCTCCGAGCAGCCCGGCTTCGCCGACGCCCGGGAAGTCGGCCAGACGCTGATCGCGGCGTTCCAGCGAGGGGCGGACGACACCGACGGCGGCGGGGCCGACCAGGTGCTCGGGGTGGACGAGCTGCACATCGTCTCGACCGAGTTCAAGTCGCTGATGACACAGACCCCGGTGCCCCGGATCCTCGGCCCGATGGAGGTCAAGGACAAGCCGAGGGACGCTGCCGGGGTGCTGCCGGCGTACGAGTTCGAGCCGAACGCCGAGGCGCTGCTCGACGCGTTGCTGCCGAAGTACATCAACACCCGGATCTACGCGGCACTGGTCGAATCGGCGGCGAGTGAATCGGCGGCCCGGCGGCGGGCGATGAAGAGCGCCACCGACAACGCCGAGGAAATGATCGAGAAGTACACGCGGCTAATGAACTCGGCGCGTCAGGCCGGGATCACTCAGGAGATCAGCGAGATCGTCGGCGGCGCCAACGCGCTCGCGGCGGCGGGAAGTGAAGTGTGATGACTGCCTCTGTAGAAACCCAGGCAACCGGAGCGACCGCATCGGCTACCGGCCGCGTGGTCCGGGTCATCGGCCCGGTCGTCGACGCCGAGTTCCCGCGCGACGCGATGCCCGACATCTTCAACGCCCTGCACGTGGACGTCGCGCTCGCCGGCGGTGAGCGGACCCTGACCCTCGAGGTCGCCCAGCACCTCGGCGACAACGTGATCCGGGCCATCTCGATGCAGCCGACCGACGGCATGGTCCGAGGCGCGGAGGTCCGCGACACCGGTTCGCCGATCATGGTGCCGGTCGGTGACGGAATCAAGGGCCGGGTGTTCAACACCATCGGCGAGTGCCTCAACCTTGCCGAGGGCGAGACGCTGCAGGTCACCGAGCGCCGGTCGATCCACCAGAAGGCGCCGGCGTTCGCCGACCTGGAGCCGAAGACCGAGATGCTGGAGACCGGCATCAAGGTGCTCGACCTGCTCGCCCCGTACGTCAAGGGCGGCAAGATCGGCCTGTTCGGCGGTGCCGGCGTGGGCAAGACGGTGCTCATCCAGGAGATGATCATCCGGGTCGCGAACAACTTCGGTGGTACGTCGGTCTTCGCCGGCGTCGGGGAGCGGACCCGTGAAGGTAACGACCTGATCCACGAGATGACCGAGTCCGGCGTCATCGACAAGACCGCGCTGGTCTACGGCCAGATGGACGAGCCGCCGGGTACCCGGTTGCGGGTCGCGCTCGCCGCGCTGACCATGGCCGAGTACTTCCGGGACGTGCAGAAGCAGGAAGTGCTGCTGTTCATCGACAACATCTTCCGGTTCACCCAGGCCGGTTCCGAGGTCTCCACGCTGCTCGGCCGGATGCCGTCCGCGGTGGGTTACCAGCCCACGCTGGCCGACGAGATGGGCGAGCTGCAGGAGCGGATCACCTCGGTCCGGGGCCAGGCGATCACCTCGATGCAGGCGATCTACGTACCCGCCGACGACTACACCGACCCGGCGCCGGCCACCACCTTCGCCCACCTGGACGCCACCACCAACCTGGAGCGGTCCATCTCCGACAAGGGCATCTACCCGGCGGTGGACCCGCTGGCGTCCTCGTCGCGGATCCTCGCCCCGGAGTTCGTCGGCCAGGAGCACTACGCGGTGGCTTCCGAGGTGAAGCGAATTCTGCAGAAGTACAAGGACCTGCAGGACATCATCGCCATCCTCGGTATGGAGGAGCTCTCCGAGGAAGACAAGATCACCGTCTCCCGGGCCCGCCGGATCGAGCGGTTCCTGTCGCAGAACACCTACGCGGCCGAGGTCTTCACCGGCATCAAGGGTTCGTACGTGCCGGTGAAGGACACCATCGAAGCCTTCCGCAAGATCAGTGAAGGGGAGTACGACCACTTCCCTGAGCAGGCCTTCTTCATGTGCGGTGGGCTCGACGACCTGGAGCGCAACGCCCAGGAGCTCATGAAGGGCTGACGACGGCGCAGCCGTCGGCCTGGAGGAAGGGCTGACGACGGCGTCTGACGAGCGCCCCGCCATCGCGGCGGGGCGCTCGTCGCGTTTCACCCGACGCCAGGGGCGTCTCACTCGACGCCCGCGTCGTTTCACCCGACGCTCACCTGTGGCCCGCGTTTGCCGGCAGCCGGCCGGGGTACCCGACCGGCTCTGCGGCGGACGGGGGGCGGAGCATGATGCAACCGGATCGGACCCGGGCACGCCCAGCGAGGATGAGCCGGCCGGAACGGCTGGCGTTGCTCGCCGTACTCGTCGGTCTGCTTCTCGCCGGTGGGGCCGTGGTGGTGCTCAGCCGCACCGTCGCCGACCGGTACGCGGCCGCCGTACCCACTGCGGACCTGTTCGGCGACGTCGGCGTCGGCACCGGTGTGGACACCGGCCCGGACGACCGGCTCACCGGCCCGGTCAACCTGCTGGTGGCCGGCATCGACCGGCCGACCGACCAGCCGGAGAAGGTGCCCCGAGCGGACACCGTGCTGCTGGTGCACGTGCCGAGCGGGCTGTCCCGGGCGTACCTGATCTCGCTGCCCCGGGACCTGCTGGTGGACGTCCCGGCGTTCGGTATCAGCGGCCATCCGGGCGGCGTCGACCGGATCAACGCCGCGATGGCGTACGGCAGCCGGGTGCCCGGTGCCGAGCACCCGGACCCGGTGACCGGTTTCCAACTGCTCGCGGCGACGGTCTCGGCCCGCACCGGGATCGACCGGTTCGACGCCGGTGTGATCGTCAACTTCGCCGGCCTGGAACGCCTGGTCGACGCGGTCGGCGGGGTACGGATGACCATCGACGTCGATGTGCGCTCGGCGCACCGCCAACCGGACGGCCGGCCGCGGCCGGGCAATCCCGACGGCCCCGGGTACGTCGGACCGCAGGCCGAGTACAAGCAGGGGGAACAGCGGCTCAACGGCTGGCAGGCGTTGGACTACGTCCGGCAGCGGGACAGCCTGCCGGACGGCGACTACGGCCGGCAGCGGCACCAACGGCAGCTGGTCCGGGCGTTGGCCGAGCAAGTGATCAGCCGGGACCTGATCACCGAGCCGGGTCGGTTGACCGCAGTGCTGGAGGCCGCCGGTGAGGCGGTGGTGGTGGGCACCCGGGGCCGGTCGCTGGTCGACTTCGCGTTGGCGCTGCGCCAACTGCGTGCCGACGGCATCGTCATGCTGGACCTGCCGGGCGTTGCTGTCACCGACCCGGGCGGCGGGTATCAGGGGGAGCGGTTCACCGACGACGCCGATGAATGCCTCGCCGCGTTGCGGGCCGGCGCTCTCGACCAGTTCGTGTTGACCCGTCCTGAACTGGTCAATCGCGAAAAGTAACGGGTGGCCGGGCGGGCACCCGGCTGGGAGTCCGCGCATCGCCCCGATTAAACTCGGGTGGTCCTCGCCATCAAAGGAGTCCGCGTTGGCCAAGCAACTGCACGTCGAACTCGTCGCCGTCGAGGAGATGGTCTGGTCCGGTGAGGCAGAGATGGTGATCGCCCGCACCACCGAGGGCGAGCTCGGCGTACTGCCCGGCCACGCCCCGATGCTCGGCCAGCTCGCCGAGCCCGGCCAGGTACGGATCACGCTGCCGGGGCGGGAGCAGCTCGCTTACGATGTCGCCGGCGGGTTCCTCTCGGTGACCACCAACGGAGTGACGATTCTCGCGGAGGAAGCCACTCCGGCCGCCCCCGCTACCGCATCCGGACACTGAGCGGGCTGCGTCGATGTCGACCATCCAATGGTTCGGGATCGGCGTACTGATCCTGCTCGCCGCGATCCTGGTGCTGTTCGTCCGGCGGGCGCTGGTCGTCCGGGTGCGCGGCACCATCAAGTTGAGCTTCCGGGTCTCCACCATGGTTGACGGCCGTGGCTGGTCGTCCGGATTCGGCCGGTTCGCCGGTGATGAGCTGCGCTGGTACCGGATGTTCAGTTTCGCGCTGCGACCCAAACGTGTGCTGTCCCGGCACGGCCTGGCCGTGGAGAGCCGGCGCAGCCCACGAGGGCAGGAGCGGCTCGCGTTGCCGCACGACTGGGTGATCCTGCGGTGCACCAGCCACCACGCGCCGGTCGAGATCGCCATGGCGGAGTCGACGGTCACCGGCTTCAGCTCCTGGCTCGAGGCGAGCCTGCCGGGCGGGAGTTCGCGCAGCCTCGCCGCCTGACCTCTCAAGGCGCATCCGGCGAACAGCAGCGACCACCCGTGGCCGGCGCCGCCGGGTGGTGAGCGCTGGGGACTCCTCCAACACCAGGTACGTCGTGCCGTACCGCCAGGAGCGGCCGGCCGGCCAGTGCTGGTACGGCTGCCAGCCGAGTTCACCCAGCAGCCAGGACCAGCCCGGTTCAGCCCCGGACAGATCGGGTACCCACAGCTCCACGTGGTGCAGTCCGGCCATCAGCTGATTCGCGATCTTGTCGAGATCAGCGCCCGCCGCCCGGTTTCCACAGCACGTCGCCGTCCGGGTTTGCGGTTCTGGACAGGATGAACAGCAGATCCGAGAGACGATTGAGATACTTTGCCGGGAGAGCACTAGTTCGTTCCGGTTCGTGGGTGATCAGCGCCCATGCCGAACGCTCGGCCCGCCGGGCGACGGTGCGGGCCACGTGGAGCAGCGCGGCACCGGGGGTACCGCCTGGCAGGACGAAGGAGTCAAGCTTGGCCAGCCGTGAGTTGTGCTCGTCGCACCAGCCCTCAAGCCGGGTCACGTACGCCTCGGTCACCCGCAGCGGCGGGTACGCCGGCTCCGGCTCGACCGGGGTGGCCAGGTCGGCGCCGACGTCGAACAGGTCGTTCTGGATCTGCCTGAGCAGCCCGCGCAGCGTCTCGTCGAGATCACCGAGCGCGAGGGCGACACCGAGCGCGGCATTGCATTCGTCGACATCGGCATACGCGCAGATGCGCGGGTCGGTCTTGGCGACCTGTTCGTTGTTGCTCAACCTGGTCGTGCCGGTGTCCCCGGCCTTGGTGTAGATGCGGGTGAGGTGGACGGCCATGAGCGACAGGGTACGGATTCTCAGCCGCGCCGGCAGCGCCACCGTCGAGCCAGCTCTGCTGCCGGCCGCGTCCGGAGACGTCATCCGGGTCGGCGGCGGTAGTCGGCTCGCCGGGACGGTGCCGGTGGAGGGCGCGAAGAACTCGGCGTTGAAACTGATGGCGGCGGCGTTGCTGGCACCGGGCCGGACGGTGATCGGCAACGTGCCGCGGATCACCGACATCGCCATCATGGCCGACGTGCTGCGCGGACTCGGCTGCGAAGTCACCATGAGCGAGTCCGACCAGCTGTCGGTTGCCGGACCGTCGTTGGTCGCCGGCTCGCGGTCGGCTGCTGGTTTGCGGCCGGTTGCCGGCTCGCCACGCGCCGACACGGTGATCATCGACGTGCCGCCGGCGCCCAGCTGTCAGCCCGACGTCGATCTGGTCCGCCGGCTGCGGGCGTCGATCTGCGTACTCGGCCCGCTGCTGGCCCGGTGCGGACGCGTCACCGTCGCCCAACCGGGCGGCGACGCGATCGGCTCGCGCGGGCTCGACATGCACGTGGCCGGCCTGGCCCGGATGGGTGCCGAGATCTCCGCCGCCGACGGCCTGGTCGTCGCCTCGGCCGCGCGGGGCCTGCACGGCGCGACGATCTGGTTGGACTTTCCGAGCGTCGGCGCCACCGAGAACCTGGTGATGGCGGCGGTGCTGGCCGATGGGATCACCGAGATCGACAACGCGGCCCGCGAGCCGGAGATCGTCGACATCTGCGCGATGCTCACCGAGATGGGCGCCCAGATCGACGGTGCCGGCACCGCCACCCTGCGGATCGAGGGTGTGCCGGAGCTGCGGCCGGTCCGCCACTCCACCATCGGCGACCGGATCGTCGCCGGCACCTGGGCGTTCGCCGCCGCGATGACCCGCGGCGACGTCACGGTACGCGGCGTCGACCCGTCGTTCCTGGCGGTCGCCCTCGACAAGGTGGCGGCCTCCGGGGCCACCGTCGACACCACCGGCGACGGTTTCCGGGTACGGATGGAACGTCGGCCGAGGGCGGTGGACGTGGTCACCCTGCCGTTCCCCGGCTTCGCCACCGACCTGCTGCCGATGGCGATCGGCCTGGCCTCGGTCAGCGAGGGCGCGTCACTGGTCACCGAGAACATCTTCGACGGCCGGTTCCAGTTCGTCGACGAACTGCTGCGGCTGGGCGCGGACATCAGGACCGACGGCCATCACGCGGTGGTACGCGGCCGGGAACGGCTGGTCGGCGGCCGGGTACGGGCGACCGACATCCGGGCCGGAGCCGGGCTGGTGATCGCCGGGCTCTGCGCCGAAGGGGTCACCGAGATCGCCGACGTGCACCACATCGACCGGGGCTACCCGAACTATGTGGCCGACCTGTGCTCGCTCGGCGTCCAGGTGCAGCGGCTGTCCGGGGCACCGGCCGGCTGACCGCTGGGTGTGCCGTACGGCCAGCGGCTGACCGCCCCTACCGGGTTAGCGATCGTTCAGGTGCGCCGGATAAGCTGCCAGCTGGCACATCCGGTCGAGGCGCGTGGACGAGGAGATGAAGAGATGGCAGGTCAGCTGGCAGTGATCGGCGCGGGGTTGATGGGCTCGGGCATCGCCCAGGTTGCCGCCCAGGCGGGCTGGCGGGTCATCCTGCGCGACCTGGACGACGCGGCGACCTCCCGGGGCGTCGCCGGCATCCGCCAGTCCCTGGACAAGTTCGCTGGCAAGGGCGTGATCAGCGCCGCCGACGTCGAGTCGACGATGGGTCGGATCACCACCACCACCGAGCTGGAGGCGGCGGCCGACGCTGATGTCGTCGTCGAGGCCGTCTTCGAGCGCATCGAGATCAAGCACGAGGTGTTCCGGGCACTCGACAAGATCTGCAAGGCGGACGCGGTGCTGGCGACCAACACGTCGGCGATCCCGGTGACCCAGATCGCCGCGGTCACCGGACGCCCCGAATCGGTGGTCGGTACCCACTTCTTCTCCCCGGTGCCGATGATGAAACTGTGCGAGCTGGTCCGCGGCTACAAGACCTCGGACGCGACGCTGGCCACCGCGAAGGCGTTCGCCGAGGAGATCGGCAAGACCTGCGTGGTGGTCAACCGGGACATCGCCGGCTTCGTCACCACCCGGCTGATCGCCGCGCTGGTCGTCGAGGCGGTCAAGCTCGTCGAGTCCGGCGTGGTCTCCGCCGAGGATCTCGACACCGCCTGCAAGCTGGGCTTCGGTCACGCGATGGGGCCGCTGGCCACTACCGACCTGACCGGCGCGGACGTGTTGCTGCACGCGGCGAAGAACATCTACGCCGACACCGCCGACGAGAAGTTCTTCCCGCCGGAGCTGCTGCAGCGCATGGTCACCGCCGGCGACCTGGGCCGCAAGACCGGCCAGGGCTTCTACACCTACTGACAGAGATGATGTTCATGAGCACCTCCCGTCGAGGTCTGACCCGCCTACTGACTGACTTCGGGTCCTTAACGGGATTTGTCGGCCTCGGTCGGGAGGTGCTCATGCACTCACCGGACGTGGCGTTGTGACCTAATAGGAGCCTGGCCAGAGGCCCCATCTCTGTCTTGTCCGCGTTGCCCGGCTGGTGCGTGCCGCCCTGCCCCCAGTCACGAACGACAGGACGACGATGCCCTCTATTACACCTGATAACGCCGCGGTCGAGGTCGTCGGTGGAGTCGATACCCACCAGGACACTCACACGGCCGCTGTGATCGACCTGGTCGGACGGGTTCTTGGCACCCAGCAGTTCCCGGCCACGACGGCCGGCTACACCGCCCTGCTGACCTGGATGCGCGGGTTCGGCCGTCTGCTGCGGGTCGGGGTCGAAGGCACCGGCGCCTACGGGGCCGGACTCGCTCGCAGACTCCGCGACGAGCAGGTTGAGCTGGTCGAGGTCGACCGCCCTGACCGTAAAACCCGCCGCTTCCAGGGCAAGTCCGACCCGATCGACGCCATCCAAGCGGCCAAGGCCGCCCTGGCCGGCGAACGTACCGGCACCCCCAAGCAGCGCGACGGCCGCGTCGAAGCCCTGCGCAACCTGCGGGTGGCCCGCCGCAGCGCCCGTCGACCAGCGCGCCGACACCCAACGCCAGATCAAGGCACTGATCGTTACCGCCCCCGACCAGCTACGCGCCCAACTGCGCGGCCTGGCCGTCAAGCAGCTGATCGCCACCTGCGCCAGCCTGCAGCTCGACCCGGCCGACGCCGCAGCTCCGGCCACCGCAGCCACGATCGCCCTGCGCTCGCTCGCCCGCCGCCACCAGCAACTGTCCGCCGAGATCACCGAACTCGACGAACTACTCGAACCGCTCGTCGCCGCCATCAACCCTGGCCTGCTCGCCGCCCACGGCGTCGGCCCCGACGTCGCCGGTCAGCTGCTCGTCACCGCCGGCGAGAACCACGACCGGCTCACCTCCGAGGCCGGGTTCGCCATGCTCTGCGGTGTCGCCCCGATCCCCGCCTCGTCCGGCAGGACCAACCGCCACCGACTCAACCGCGGCGGCGACCGACAGGCCAACGCCGCCCTCTACCGCGTCGTACTCGTGCGGCTGCGCTGGGATCCGCGCACCCGCGCCTACGCCGAGCAGCGCATCAAGGAAGGCCTGTCCAAGAAAGAGATCATCCGCTGCCTCAAGCGCTACGTCGCGCGCGAGCTTTACCAGCTCATCACCTCAAAAGATCTTGAACTAGCAGCTTGACATCTATAGGAGCATCCTCGACGCCAGCTACCGGAATGCGGGCCAGTGCTCCGGCCTTCAGGCCGGGGGTGAAGGCCCGCGCGCCGCTGGCCACGGCGTCGACGCTGACGAACTACTGCGCCAGCTTGCTGACCGCGCGGAGCGCGAACAGCAGTGAGCGACGAGGCGTGCCGACTCTCCGTAGCGCCCGCTGCCCGGCGAGCCCTGACCGAGGGACCACCTGTCGGCCTGCCGCTGGCCGTCGCGATGGCCGTCGGTCAGTTCCTGACCGGCCTGCTACTGGAAAGGCCGTACGTGGTCGGCAAGCCGTTGACCCGCGAGCTGACCGGCTATCACTCGGCACGGCGCGGCCCTTACCGGGTGGTCTACCGAATCGACGAGGACAACCGGACAGTGCATGTCACCCGCATCGACCACCGAGCGGATGTCTACCGTCCGTAGCAGTCGCACCGGCTCAGCCGACGCGCAGCGCCGCCGCCAGGGGTGGTTGGTCGACCGGGTCGCCGGAGCGGCGCATGGCCCACAGCGGCGGCCCGCCGGCCGGCAGGTGCGCCACCCGTACGACGCGGTAGCCGTGGCGTTCGTGGAACGCCCGCTGCCGCTGGCTGCTCGCCTCGACCACCGCCGGCATGCTGATCCGGTCCAGCCGGGCATGATGCGCGGCGAGCAGCGTCGACCCGATTCCCTGGCGGCGTAGCCAGGGTGCCGCCGCCAGGAACGCCAGATGGTGGTGTCGGCCGGTCGGTTCCAGGCGGCCGGCGGTGAAGGTGTAGTGCGCGTACGGGCCGTGCCGGTCACCGCAGGCCCGCAACCGGCGCCGCTGATGTTCCGCCGCCAGGAGCCGGTCTGCCGGGTGCGGGTACCAGATCGCCACGCCGTCGCAGTGCCCGACCACGTCGACGATGCCGTGCCGTACGGCGAACTCCAGCTCGGCGGTGAAGAACCGGTGCATCGTCAGGTACCGCAACGCGTGGTCGCTGATCAGCCAGGACACAACCGGGTCCAGTACGCACGCCTGTGCCAGCAACTCTGCCAGGGGCTCGACGTCGGCGGCGGTGGCGGTCCGTACGGTCAGCGCCGGACCGCCACCGCTGCCGGCGACCGGCGTCGACCCGGTCACCGGCGCGCGCCGGCCTGGTAGACGCCGTGCCGGGTGGGCGTCGCCTGCGCGGACTGCCAGCGGCGCAGCGCGTCCTTGATCCGGTCGTTCTGCTCCCAGGTGCGTTCGAGCTCGGCGTACACGACGCCAAGATCGTGGGCGACGCGGTCGAGGAACGCGGCGACCTCGCTGGGGTCCAGGCCTCGGCCGCCGCCGCGCCGGGGGACCGTCGGGAAGCGGTGGCTGCGGACCTGCCAGGGCCGGATCGGCCGGTACGCCGACCCGCGCTGATTGTGGCCGGCGGGGCTGCCGGGTGTCCGGTAGACGCCGGTGGCGCTGCCGGCGGGCCAGGCGGCCGGTGGTGTGGCGGCCATGGTGCGTCGTTGCCGGCGGACCTGCCACCGGCGCCACAGTTCACGCATCTCGTGTTCCTCCCCATTGCTCGCTGCTGCCGCTGGTGGTTCCGCTCATCTGGGTGTTGTTGGTGGGTGGACGGGGTGGCCCTGCCGCTTGCCGATGCCGGCGGGGCCACCCCCACCCCGATCACCGCAGCCCTCCTCGGCGGTACGGCGACCAGGGCGAACCTTCGGGGCCGGGACGCCCAACGGCGTGACTCGCTACACGCCCCGACCGGAGGTGACCGCCCCAAGAGCCATCCGGGGGCGTTCGCCATCAACCTACAATCGCCACCGGTTGTAGGTCAACGAGCAACGTGCAACTGGTTGAGGTCGGAGGTAGAAGCGTGATCAAATGGGCATGCCATCCGGGGAGTGTGTATGCCCAAGCAGCAGTACCAAGTTCTTGCCGACGAGCTACGAGCGAAGATTGAGTCTGGCGAGTGGCCACCGGGCACAAAGCTGCCCAGCCGCTCACAGCTCTGCCGCGAGTACGACGTCTCGGACACCGTCGTCGGCAAGGCGATGATGATCCTCCGTGCCACCGGGCTGACCGAGACCCTCGAAGGAGTCGGCGTGTTCGTGGCCGAACCAAAGTGACTGCGTGTCGGCGTTGGGCGGACAGGGGTGGCTCGGGCGGCCGTAGTTCATGATCAGGTGAGGCCTACGCACGTTAAAACGCGAAAATTACGTGCGTAGGCCTCACCTCGATAGCGTTCGGCAGGGCGCGGATGATCATCCGCGTCAGCCGGCGGTGTGTCGGTGGCCAGTTCGGTCTTCGCTGGTGGCCAGTTGGCGGGGATATTTCTGGCCGTAGATGACTATGACTACTCAGGGCCGACTACTCAGGGCCGTCCCTGCCCGTGCACCGGCCGCCGCGCTATAACGACGTGGTGGAAACAAAGCCGACCCTTGTCGTCATCAGCGGACCACCCGGGGCTGGCAAGACGACGCTTGCCCACCTGCTTGCCCGGCGGATCGGCTGCCCGGCGATCTGCCGCGACGAGATCAAGGAGGGCATGGTCCACACTGCCGGCGGCATCATCGCCGCACCGAGCGACGAGCTGACCCTTCGAACCCTGCCCACCTTCTTCAACGTGCTGCGACTGCTGCTGACCGCTGGGGTCACCACGGTCACCGAGGCGGCTTTCCAGGACCGCCTGTGGCGGCCGGGCCTGCAGCCGTTGATCGGAATCGCCGACATCCGGGTGGTGCACTGCCGGGTCGCCGCGCAGACGGCCTTCGACCGCGTCCAGCGGCGGCAGGACGAAAACGCAACCCGGCGCGCCCACGCCGATACGTACCTCGGTGACCATCAGACCCATACCGTCGGCCACCACGGCTTCCAGCCCGTCCGACTCGACGTACCCGAGATCGAAGTGGACACCAACGACGGCTACCGTCCTGGGCTCGACGAGATCGTCGCTTTCGTGAACGCCGGACGGTGAGCCGACCGTGGTCCCATTCCGTCGTGGTCCTCGACCACGGCCAGGTGTCGGCGGTCGTGTCGCCTCGCGGGGTTGGTGGGTACCGGTTGAGCTTGATGCCTCAGGTGCATCAAGATGCACCTGAGGCATCAAGCCTTGGGCGAGCACCTCGGGCCCAGAGGGAGTCAGCCGTCGCGTTTGGTGGTCCAGCGGAACGTGGTCAGGCAGAGCACCAGGCCGATGACGCACCAGATGGCCAGCACCAGCGCGACCATGCCCAGCTCGAACGAGCCGCCCGGCTCCTGCGTGCCGAAAGCCTCCGGCAGGAAGACCGAGCGCAGCCCCTGGCACATCCACTTGAGCGGAAACAGCGCGGCGATCTGCTGCATCCAGCCGGGCAGCGCGGTGAAGACGAAGAAGACGCCGGAAGTGAACTGCAGCACCAGTGACACCGGGGTGGCCACCGCCGAGGCGCTGCGACCGCTGCGCGCCAGCGACGAGAAGGCGATGCCGCACAGCGTGCAGGCGGTGATGCCGAGCACCGACACCCAGCCCAGGGTGAACCATTTGACCGCCGTGTCCGGCAGTTGCAGGTCGAACAGCAGCGTCGCGACCGCCAGCAGGAGCACCGTTTCGGCGAAGCCGATCACCGCCACCATGATGACCTTGCCGGCGAAGTAGACCCATTTCGGCATCGGGGTGCCGCGCAGCCGCTTGAGCACACCCCGGTCCCGCTCGATCGGGATCTGGATGGCCAGGCTCTGGAAGCCGACGGTCATCAGTCCGGTGGCGATCATGCCGGTGATGAAGTACTGGGTGAACCGTACGCCGTCGGTGATCTCGCCGGTGAAGATCGACGCGAAGATCAGGATCATGATGACCGGGAAGGCCATCGTGAAGACGACCGACTCGCGGCTGCGCATGAACTGCCGGATCTCCAACTTGCCCTGCCGCAGCCCCAACCGCGCCGGCCCGACCCGGGTGACGGCCGCCGAGGCGCCGGGGGCGCCGGCCGCTGGAGAGGTCACAGCGCCGGCTGTGCCGCCGGTGGTCGCGTTCACTTGTGTCCAATCATCCGCAGGTAGACGTCTTCCAGGGTGGGCCGGGTGACGGTCAGACCGGGCACCTCACCGTCGAAGCGCGCGGCCAGCTCGGCGACCAGCTTCGTCGGCGTGGCGCTCTCCTCGCGACGCGCCGTCCCGTCGGCGGTACGCCAGGAGACGGTGGCCAGGGCGTCCCGCCGGCCGCCCAGTTCGGCCGGGGCGGCGACCTCGACGAGCCGGCCGGCGGCGATCACGCCGACCCGATCGGCGAGGGCCTCCGCCTCGTCCAGGTAGTGGGTGGTCAGCAGGATGGTGGTGCCGGCGCCGGCGAGTGACCGGATCAGTTCCCAGAATTCACGGCGCGCCTCCGGGTCGAAGCCGGTGGTCGGCTCGTCGAGGAAGAGCAGTTCCGGTCGGCCGACGATGCCGAGCGCCACGTCGAGGCGACGCTTCTGCCCACCGGACAGCGTGTGGGTGCGGGCCTTCGTCTTGCCGGCCAGGCCGACCCGGTCGATCACCGCCGCCGGGTCGTCCGGTGCCGGGTAGAAGGCGGCGAAGTGGCCGACGACCTCGGCGACGGTCAACTCGTCGAACTCGCCGGTGCCCTGCAGCACGATGCCGATCCGGGAGCGCCACTGCGGCGTACCCGGGTCGGGGTCGACGCCGAGCACCCGCACCTCGCCGGCGTCGCGGCGCCGGTAGCCCTCCAGGATCTCGACGGTGGTGGTCTTGCCGGCGCCGTTCGGGCCGAGCAGGGCGAACACCTCGCCGCGCCGCACGGTCAGGTCGACCCCGTCCACCGCCGGGATCCCGGCGTACGCCTTGCGCAGCCCGCGTACCTCGATGGCCGGCTGGTCCGCCGCCTCGTCGCTCATGGCCCCACTATCCCCCTGCCGGGCGAGCGTCCGCGCTGGGGTGTCGTGGTGGTGACGGACACCGCTGACGGGCTGGACCGGTCTGGTTCCTCGGTGCTACGGTTCATTACACGAGTAACGAACCAGTGAACCAGAGGTGCTCCCGTGTTCGATGATCGAAGTCCGATCTATCAGCAGATAGCCGACAAGATCAAAAACGACATCCTGAGCGGGGCGCTGCAGGAGGGCGAGCAGGTCATGTCCACCAACCAGTACGCCAGCTACTACCGGATCAACCCCGCCACCGCCGCCAAGGGCTTCCACCAGCTCATCGACGAGGGCGTGCTGTTCAAGAAGCGGGGCATCGGCATGTTCGTCAGCCCCAACGCCCGCGAGACGCTGCGCGGCCAGCGCCGCGACCGGTTCTTCACCGAGGTTGTCGACCCGATGGTCACCGAGGCCCGGATCATCGGCATCCCGTTGACCGAGGTCGTCGCCCGCATTCAACACGCAGCAGGAGGGGAACACCAGTGACCGGCCTGGGCATCGAGACCCGCAATCTCACCGTCCGCTACGGCGACACCGTCGCCGTCGACTCGCTCGACCTCACTCTCGTCCCGGGCAAGATCTACGGACTGCTCGGCCGCAACGGCTCCGGCAAGACCAGCCTGCTCGCCGTACTGTCCGCCTTCCGGGCCGCCACCAGCGGCACGGCGCGCATCGGCGGCGCCGACCCGTTTGAGAACGCGGCGATCATGTCGCAGATCACGTTCGTCCGGGACCGGGTCGACGCCCAGGACACCGACCGGGTCGGCTGCATCCTGGACCTCGCCGCGACACTGCGTCCGAACTGGGACGCCGACTACGCCGCCCGCCTGGTCGAGCGGTTCGACCTGCCGATGCGCAAGCGGCTCAACGGGCTGAGCCGGGGCATGAAGTCGGCGCTCAGCGTCACCCTCGGGCTGGCCGCCCGGGCACCGCTGACCATCTTCGACGAGGCCTACCTCGGCCTCGACGCACCCAGCCGGTACGCCTTCTACGAGGAAGTGCTCAACGACTACCTCGCGCACCCGCGCACCATTGTGCTCTCCACCCACCTGATCGAGGAGGTCGGGTCGCTGTTCGAGGAGGTGGTGGTGCTGCACCGGGGTCGGCTGGTCGCCCACGAGGAGACCGAGACGCTGCGGGCCCGGGGGACGGCAGTGACCGGCCCGGCCGCCGCCGTCGACGCGTTCGTCACCGGACGCACCGTGCTCGGCAGCCAGCAGCTCGGCGGCACCCGGTCCACCACCGTCTTCGGGGCCGTCGACGACGGCGACCGGGCCGCCGCCCGCGCCGCCGGCCTGGAGCTCGGCCCGATCGGGCTGCAGGACCTGTTCGTACACCTCACGGCGGACACCACGGACAAGGAGGCCCGGCGATGAACGCCACCGCCTGGAAGGTCACCCGTACGCTGCTGCGCCGGTCGCTGCCGCTGGCCGGGTGGTACTGGACGATCATCTACCTGGTCTGGGCCGTGGTCGTCGGCCTGATCGCCCGGTTCGGCACGGTCGAAGCGAGCATGTGGCAGAACATGGGCCTGCAGGCACCGCGTTGGTTCACCTTCGTGTTCGGCATCATCGCCGTCGGCACCTACCTGCCGATGTTCGTCGCCCACGGCGTCACCCGGCGGGACGCGCTGATCGGCTCCTGGGGCTTCCTCGTGCCGTACGCCCTCGGTTTCTCCACCCTGACGACGCTCGGCTTCGGCCTCGAATACCTGACCCTCGACGTCTTCGGGCTGCTCGACGGGCTCACCGAGCCGTACCTGGTCGGTTCGGCAGGCGACGCCGCCGCGATCTGGCTGGAGTACAGCCTGGTCAACCTGGGCTACATGGCGGCCGGGGTACTGACCGCGATCGTCTACCACCTGCTCAATCCCTGGTGGGGGACGTTGCTGCTGCCAGTGGTGCTGCTGCCGGCGTTCGTCGTCGAGATCGGCTTCCGTACCGAATGGACCGGGTTCGGCCTCGCCCGGATGCTCGGCCTTGACGACGAGGCACACGCTGGCACCGGAACGGCGATCGCGCTGCTGACCCTGCTGGTCGCCGGTGCCGTCACCTGGCTGCTGGTCCGCCGGCTGCCACTGAAGAAGATCTCCGGCTGAGGAGAGCTGAGGAGCGACGCCATGTCCGTCATCGAGATCGAGCATCTGCACAAGCGGTACGGCGACCTGGTCGCGGTGGACGACGTGTCGTTCACCGTCGATGAGGGGGAGATTTTCGGGATTCTCGGCCGCAACGGTGCCGGCAAGACCACCACTGTGGAGTGCGCGCTCGGGCTGCGCCGACCGGACCGGGGCACCGTACGGGTGCTCGGCCTGGACCCGCAGCGCGACGGTGCGCGGCTGCGCCAGCGTCTCGGGGCGCAGCTGCAGGAGAGCCAGCTGCCGGAGCGGATCAAGGTGTGGGAGGCGCTGGAGCTCTACAGCTCCTTCTACCGGCAGCCGGCCGACTGGCGGGAGCTGCTCGACCTGCTCGGCCTGTCCGCTCGGCACGACGCCCGCTTCGGCCAGCTCTCCGGCGGGCAGAAGCAGCGCCTGTCCGTCGCCCTGGCCCTGGTCGGCGACCCGAAGGTGGCGTTCCTCGACGAGTTGACCACCGGGCTGGACCCGGCGGCCCGCCGGGACACCTGGGGACTTGTCGAATCGGTCCGCAACCGGGGCGTCACTTTGGTGCTGGTCACGCACCTGATGGAGGAGGCGGAGCGGCTCTGCGACCGGGTCGCGGTGATCGACGCCGGCCGGGTGGTCGCCCTCGACACCCCGGCCGGGCTGGCCGCCAGCGTCGACAGCGGGCAGCGGATCCGGTTCGTCCCGGACCGACCGCTCGACCTCGCCCTGCTGGCCGAGCTGCCGCAGGTTACCGCCGTGACCATCGAAGGTCGTGAGGTCGTTGTCGACGGCGGTGCGGAGCTGTTCCTCGCCGTCGCGGCGGCGCTGTCCCGGCACGGCGTCACGCCGCGCGAGCTGCGCCTGCAGCAGGCGACGTTGGACGACGCGTTCCTCGCCCTCACCGGAGGTGACCGGTGACCGCGCTGCGCCGGCTCACCGTGATGGAGGCCAAACTGTTCCTGCGGGACCCGGCGGCGATCGTGATGTCGCTGGCCTTCCCGATGCTGCTGGTCGTCGTGCTGGGTGGGGTGATGCCAGGTTTCCGTACCCCGGTGGCGGAGCTCGCCGGGCTGCGGCCGATCGACATCTATCTGCCGGTGGTGGTCGCGATGGCGGTCGCCACCGTCGCGATCACCACCCTGCCCACGACCGTGGCCGGGTACCGGGAACGCGGGGTGCTGCGCCGGACGGCCACCACCCCGGTACGCCCGGCGAAGCTGCTCGGTGCCCAGCTGCTGGTCTCGGTGGCCGCGACGACGCTCGCGGTCGGTCTGGCCGTCGCCGCGGCGGCGGTCACGTTCCGGGTGCCGCTGCCCGAGCATCCGGTTAGCTTCCTCGGTGTGTTCCTGCTGGGCGGGGCGGCCACCTTCACGGTCGGGTTGCTGATCGCGGCGCTGGCGTCGACCGGGCGGGCGGCGAACGCCATCGGCATGCTGGTCTACTTCCCGATGTTGTTCTTCGCCGGGGTGTGGACCCCGGGGCCGATGGTGCCCGAGACGATCCGCCGGTTGAGCGACCTCACCCCGCTCGGCGCACTGAGCCAGGCCTTGCAGGCCAGCTGGGCCGGGCAGGCGGTTCGTCCGCTGCACCTGCTGGTGATGGTCGGCTACCTGGCGGTGGTCGGTGCCCTGGCGGCCCGCTTGTTCCGCTGGCGGTGAGGCGATGCGATGCGCGGCCCGGGATGTCCGGTCAGACCCGGTATCCGGCGGCCCGGGCCGCCTGCCGATCCCGGCGGCGCTGCCGGGCCCGGCGGATCAGCAGCGGCCCGCCGATCAGCAATGCCACCAGGAAGACCAGCACCAGGACGGGCAGCAGGATCGCGACGACCGACATCACCACGCTGGTCGCGTCCTCGGCAGTGCTCGCCACCGGCGCGCCGATCCCGGCGGTGGCGGTGTTGATCACCGGTCGGGCGGTCGCCTTGAGTAGATGTATGCCGAGCGCGATCAGCACGCCGACCAGCACCGGAACCCACTGGTCCGAGGAGAAGAACCCTCCGGGGTCGCTGACCGTCACCGTCTCCGACGCCGACCCCGCTCCGAACGCCAGCCCGCCGGCGGTCGGCCGGACGACCGTCTGCACCACGTCGTTGACGTGGTCGACGACCGGCACCTTGTCGGCGACGACCTCGACAACCAGCAGGACGGCGAGGATGCCCAGCACCCATTCGTCGGACATCCACTGCCAGCCGTCCGGCAGCGTGATCAGGCTGGTGTAGCGGGCGAGCACGCCGACGGTCAGCAGCGGGATGTAGGCGTTGAGCCCCGCGGATGAGGCCAGCCCGGTCCCGGTCAGCAGTTCGAACACGTCACCAGGATCGCACCGCCGCGCCAGCCCTGCGCGGTACGAGGGCACCGCTGGCGCTACCCTCGTCGGGTGCGGCTGGTGATTGCTCGATGCTCGGTGGACTATGTCGGTCGACTCTCGGCGCATCTGCCGCCGGCCACCCGGCTGTTGATGGTCAAAGCGGACGGATCGGTCTCGATTCACGCCGACGATCGGGCGTACAAGCCGCTGAACTGGATGAGCCCGCCGTGCCGGCTGGAGGAGACGCCGGGCATGTGGCGGGTGGTCAACAAGGCCGGCGAGGAGCTGCGGATCACCCTGGAGGAGATTCTCCAGGAGATGTCGTACGACCTGGGTGTCGACCCCGGTCTGCGCAAGGACGGGGTGGAGGCGCATCTCCAGGAACTGCTCGCCGCCAACCCGACCACCTTCGGTGACGATTTCACCCTGGTGCGGCGGGAGTACATGACGGCGATCGGCCCGGTGGACCTGCTCTGTCGCGACGGCGCGGCGAGCGTCGCGGTCGAGGTGAAGCGTCGGGGCGAGATCGACGGTGTCGAGCAGCTGACCCGCTACCTCGAACTGCTCAACCGAGACCCACTGCTGGCGCCGGTGACCGGCATCTTCGCGGCACAGGAAATCAAACCGCAGGCCCGGGTGCTGGCCGAAGACCGCGGCATCCGGTGCGTGGTGGTCGACTACGACAAGTTGCGGGGCATCGAGCGGGACGAGCTCACCCTGTTCTGACCACCGTCAACTTTCGACCAGCAGCAACCTTCGGACCAGCACCGAACTTTGACCAGCTCCGACACCGAGCTTCTGGAGTTCCCCGATGGGTGTGCGCAACCAGCAACGTCGAGCCGCCAAGAAGAAAGCCAGGGAGCAGCGGCAACGCCAACGGGCGCAGGCCGCCGGCGCGGCGTACCCCGACGGGTTCGGTTTCTACCAGCCACCGACCGAGGCGCAGCGGGTCGACGAGCTGCTGCGCCGGGCGGCCCGAATGGCGACGGCCGACCGACCGGACGACCTCGACGAGTGCGTGGCCGCGCTGGTCGCAGCCGACGGCCGGCTGGTGGACCAGGCGGTAGACGAGGCGTTGCGGCAGGTGGCCGCCGGGCTGTGGGGCCACGGCTGGATGCCGGCCGACGTGCTGCGGGTGGCCGGCCGCGAGCTCGGCAAGCGGGCGGTGAGCCTGACCGCCGGGTACGTCGCGGCGCAGCTGCGCGGGTACGCGCCGGCGACGGTCGCCGACCGCTGGCACCGCCAGCTGCGTGATCTCGACCTCGACGTGTGGGGTGCTGCTCGGCCCGACCACCGGCTGACCGCCTGGGCGGCCGGAGTCAAGCTGGACCGGACCGCTGCCGTGCTGCTCGCGGTGCGAGTGGCCGGGCTGCTGATCGGCCTGCCGAGACTGGAGCTGGTGGCCCCGCTGCCCGGCACGGTCCGCCCCGGTGACGACGGGACGCAGCAGCGTCGGCGGCCGACCCCCGCCGCACCCTCCGGGGCGGCCGGGACGGACGATGTGGACGAGCGTCAGCTCGGCCGGATCCGGGCGCTGCTGGCCAAGGCCGAGTCGACCGAATTCGCGGAGGAGGCCGAAGCGCTGTCGGCCAAGGCCCAGGAGCTGATGACCCGGCACCGCATCGACCATGCGCTGCTCGTCGCGCAGCAGACCGGTGCCGGCGGGCCACAGGTCGACCCGGTGGCCGTCCGGATCGGTCTGGAAGCACCGTACGAGCAGGCCAAGGCGTTGCTGCTGCAGCAGGTCGCCGAGGCGAACGGCTGCCGGTCGGTGTGGTCCAACAATCTCGGCTTCGCCACCGTCGTCGGGTTCGCCGCCGACTGCGAGTCGGTTGAGTTGCTGCACACCTCGCTGCTGGTACAGGCCACCGCGGCGATGCTGCGCAACGGCCCGCAGCGTGGCCGGGGCGGGCAGTCGACCACCCGGTCGTTCCGCCAGTCCTTCCTGGAGGCGTACGCGGTGCGGATCGGGCAGCGGTTGCGTACCGCCGCCGACGACGTCGGTCGAGAGGCGGCCGCGCGGACCGGCACCGCGCTGGTGCCGGTGCTGGCGGCCCGCGACGAGCAGGTGGACCGGGCCACCGAGCGGCTCTTCCCGACGGTGACCAGCCGGTCGATCGCCGGTCACAACCGGGCCGGGTGGATCGCCGGCACCACCGCCGCCGACCAGGCCAGCCTCGGCGCGCACCAGCCGATCGCCGGCTGACCCGCGATCAGTCGCGGCCGTACCGCAGCTTGATCACCTTGACGATGCGGGCCACGTCGGTCGGGGTCCGCTCGAACGTCATCGTCGGCAGCAGCGACGGTGCCCTGCGGCGGGTGATCGCCTTGGACCGGGTAAACTCCCGCAGCCCGTCTTCACCGTGCACCCGGCCGAAACCCGATTCGCCGACTCCGCCGAACGGCAGCTCACTGAACCCGACGAAGGTGAGCACCGAGTTGATCGACACCATTCCACTGCGAATCCGGCGGGCGACGGCGATCCCCCGCCGCTTGCCGAAGACCGCGCCGCCCAGCCCGTAGCGGGTGTCGTTGGCCGCCGTGATCGCCTCGTCGATGGTCTCGACCCGGTGGATCGTGACGGTCGGTCCGAAGGTCTCCTCCCGGACGGCGGCGCAGTCGGGCGGCACGTCGACCAGTACGGTCGGATGCACGTACGGCGGCTGTACCGCTGCGGCACCGCCGAGCACCGCCCGCCCACCGGCGGCCAGCGAGTCCTCGATGTGCCGTCGGATGACGTCGAGCTGGCCGGGCACGGCGATCGGCCCGACCTGGTCCTTCGGCCCGCTACCGACAGTCAGCCGGCCGGCCCGGTCCACCACCGCGGTGACGAACGCGTCGTACACCGGGGCCAGCGCGTACACCCGCTCGATGCCGATACAGCTCTGCCCGGCGTTGGTCATCGCTCCCCAGACGCAGGCCTCCGCCGCCGCGTCGATGTCGGCGTCGTCGTCGACGATCATCGCGTCCTTGCCGCCGGCCTCGATCACCACCGGGGTGAGTGTCTCGGCGCAGGCCGCCATGACCAGGCGGCCGGTCCGTGGTGAGCCGGTGAACGAGAGCTTGTCCACGCCGGACCGGCACAACGCGTCGCCGACGTCGCCAAGCCCGTGTACGGCCGTCAGGACCGACTCCGCGCCGACCGCCTCGGTGAGCGTGTCGACCAGCCACTGTCCGGTCACCGGGGTGTACTCGCTGGGTTTGAAGACCACCGTGTTGCCGGCGGCCAGCGCGTACGCGATCGGGCCGATCGGAATGAGCACCGGGTAGTTCCACGCGCCGATCACCCCGATCACTCCGAGCGGTTGGTACTCCAGGTGACCGCTGAACTCGGCGGTGATCAGCCGGGTGCGGGTCCGCCGGACCCCGAGCACCCGCCTGGCGTGCTGGGCCGCCCAGTCGATGTGTTCGATCGCGGCGGCGATCTCGACGACCGCCTCGGCCACCGGTTTGCCACACTCCCGGTTGACCAGATCGGCGAGTTCGGTGATCCGGGTGGCGAGCAGCGACCGCCAGCGCAGCAGCCGGCGGCGGCGTTGCGCGTGGCCGATTCCGACCCACCAGTCGGCGGCGGTCCGGGCCGCCGCCACCGCCGCCGCGACCTGATCGCGGTCGGCGATCGGGACCCGGCCCACCTGCGCACCGGTCGCCGGGTGGCAGGAGAGAAGGTGCCCGTCGTCGACCACCGGCAGGCTTGGGTTCCGTACCACCGTCACCTTGGCCTCCTCCACCAGCTGCGGCTGCGCACCGGCCCCGGATCGCTCCGCCTGCCCGCCGCGCAGTATTGTCCGAGGTTAGCCGTAAAGGGTACTCGCGGGTAGCGAGACTTCGATTCTTGGCTATGCAATGACAGCCTCGGCCACCTGGCGTCAGGGCGGGTGTCCGGTTGTCGCGGACCACCGTCGAATCGGTGGCGCGGACCTGACCCGGCCGGCGGCCAACACCGGACAAGGGACCATGTCCCGGGTCGGCGCGAGCTGGCAGGCTGCAACGGGTGGCGCGACGTGCGTCGCTGTCGAGGGGGGAAGGCACTTCACCAGCTGATGTCCGAACACCAGTCGCTGCTACCTCTCCTTCAGGTGATAACCGGCCCGACTCCGGGGGCCAGCTACCGGCTGTCCCCCGGGGAACGGGTGATCGGTCGGGACGCCGGCCTGGACATCACCATCGACGACATCAAGGTCAGCCGGTGCCACGCGGTGCTAACCGCCGGTGGCGGCCGTACGGTGCTGACCGACCAGGAGTCGACGAACGGCACCTGGGTCAACGACCTGCGTATCCGGCAGCCGACCGAGCTGCGCGACGGGGACCGGATCCGGATCGGTGGCGTGGAACTGCGGTTCTACGACCCGGCCTCGGCGCTCACCGACCCGGTCGGCACCCGGATCCCCCGACCGGCCACGGCGGCGCTGCCCGGCGCACCGGTGCGCCCGACCACCGGGCCGGGTTCGCCGCTGCACACCGCGCTCGGCGAGCCCACCCAGCCGATGCGCCCCCGACGCCGGCCCAGCACGTTGCTGATGGCCGGGCTGGCGGGGATCTTCCTGGTCGGCTGGTTGACCTGGCTGGTCGTGGTGCTCTCCTGAGCGGCGGCGCGGCGGCTCGTGGCAGACTCGCCATGCATCGGGGCCGACGCAGGTGACGGACGGAGACCAGATGGCGCGCGAGTTCAACACCGTGGGAGTGGTGGGGCTCGGCACGATGGGTGCCGGGATTGTCGAGGTCTTCGCCCGCAACGGCGTCGACGTGGTCGCCGTCGAGGTGGACGGGGCGGCGCTGGACAAGGGCCGGGTCAACCTGACGGCGTCCACCGACCGGGCCGTCGCCCGCGGCAAACTCGATCCGGCCGACCGGGACGCACTGCACGCCCGGGTGACCTTCGCGGTCGGACTCGACGCACTCCGCGACGTCGACCTTGCCGTCGAGGCGGTCCCGGAGCGGCTCGATCTCAAGCGACGCCTGCTGGCCGAGCTCGATCGGGTGTGCCCACCGGGGGCCGTCCTGGCGACCAACACCTCGTCGTTGAGCGTCACCGAGATCGCTGTCGCCACCGAACGTCCCGGCCAGGTGATCGGGCTGCACTTCTTCAACCCGGCACCGGTGATGCGGTTGGTCGAGGTGATCAGCACCGTGGTGACCGCGCCGGAGGTGGCCCGCGACGTCCAGTCGCTCTGCGCCCGGCTCGGCAAGGTCGGGGTGAGCGTCACCGACCGCGCCGGCTTCATCGCCAACGCGCTGTTGTTCGGGTACCTCAACCAGGCGGTCGGGATGTACGAGGCCGGGTACGCCAGCCGGGAGGACATCGACGCGGCCATGCAGCAGGGCCACGGCCTGCCGATGGGCCCGTTGACGCTGCTCGACCTGATCGGCCTGGACACCGCCTACCAGGTGCTGGAGACGATGTACCAGCGTGGTGGCCACGACCGCCGGCACGCGGCCGCGCCGCTGCTGCGGCAGATGGTCACCGCCGGGCTGCTCGGCCGCAAGTCCGGCCGGGGGTTCTACACCTACCAGGCACCGGGCTCGTCGCGGCTCGCCCCGGACGACCTCAGCCCGGTGGCCGGCGCTGAGGCCGCTGAGCCGGCACCCCGTACGGTCGGGGTGGTCGGGTCGGGCAGCGCCGCGACCGACGTCGCGGACGTCCTCACCGCCGCCGGAGTCGACGTCGTCGCGGTGGCCGACCCCGGTGGCGTCCCGGCGGCCGACCACCACCACCAGGCCGTGCGTGACCTGGCCGCCGTCGACCTGGTGGTGGTGGTCGGCCCGTCGACGGCACCGGTGATCGACGTGGCGATGGCCACCGGCCGGCCGGCCGACGTGGTCGGACTGCACTTCGTTGGCGGTACGGCGGCGCGGGCCCGCCTGGTCGAGGTGGTGCGTACCGTCCGGACCTCGCCGAGCGCGGTGCGGGCCGCGCACCAACTCTGCGCGGCACTCGGTAGGACCGCGGTGACCTGCGGCGACCGCGCCGGCTTCATCGCCGACGCGTTGCTGGTGCCGTACCTCAACGACGCGGTCCGGATGCTGGAGAGCAACTATTCGACGGCGGACGACATCGACGCGGCGATGAAACTCGGCTGTGGCTATCCCGCCGGGCCGTTCGAGCTGCTCGACACCGTCGGCCTGGACGTGGCGCTGGCCGTCCAGACCGCCATCCACCGGGAGCTGCCCGAGCCCGGGCTGGCACCCGCCCCGCTGCTGCGCAACCTGGTGACCGCCGGTCGGCTCGGCCGGCGCACCGGGGGCGGTTTCCGCGACCACGCCGGCTGAGCAGGGCGCCACAGCGGCGACGTACCCTTGCGATCATGAGTCCGCGCCGCAACCGTCCGACCCGCCGGTCCGCCGGTCGCGCCGGCCACGGCGATTCCGGCCAGCCCGAGCCGGTCGACCCGGAGCGGGTGCGCCGGGGCGTCGCCGCCGTGCAGTCGTTCAGCGACGGCGACTGGATGGTGCGGTCGGTGCCCGGTCCGGCGGCGACCAAGACGTACCGTTGCCCGGGGTGTCTGCAGGAGATCCGGCCGGGTGTGCCGCACGTGGTCGCCTGGCCGGCGGACGGCCGGGGCGACCTGACCGACCGGCGGCACTGGCACTCCGGCTGCTGGCGGGCCCGCGAGCAGCGGCGGCCGGCGGTCGAGCGATCCCGCTCCGCGCCCCGCTACGGCTGATCCCCGACGGTCCGGCGGGTCAGGGCAGTGCGAGACTGGCCGGGTGAGCGAGCCGATCCGGTCCATGTCGATCCTGCCCGCCGAGCGCCGCGACATCGAGCTGCACACCGCCGACGGGCTTACCCTCGTCGGTGAGTTGGCGTTACCAGCCGATCGTCCGCCGGTCGCCACGCTGGTCTGCCTGCATCCGCTGCCCACCCACGGCGGAATGATGGACAGCCACGTGTTCCGCAAGGCCGCCTGGCGGCTGCCGGCGCTGGCCGACGTGGCCGTGCTCCGGTTCAACACCCGGGGCACCAGCAGCGAGCGCGGCACCAGCGGCGGCAGCTTCGACTCGGCCGAGGGGGAGCGGTTTGACGTCGCGGCGGCGATCGAGTACGCAGAGTTCGCCGAGCTACCCAGGATCTGGCTGCTCGGCTGGTCGTTCGGCACCGACCTGGCCCTGCGCTACGGCTGCGACCCGGCGGTCGAGGGCGCGATCCTGTTGTCGCCGCCGCTGCGCTTCGCCACCGACGCCGACCTGGCCACCTGGTCGGCGTCCGGCAAGCCACTCACCGCGCTGGTTCCGGAGCTGGACGACTACCTGCGGCCGGACGAGGCGACCCGGCGGTTCGCTGTGGTCGGACAGGCGGAGGTGGTCGGGGTCGCAGGTGCCCGCCATCTCTGGGTCGGCCAGGTGGAGCGGGTGCTCGACGAGGTGGTCCGTCGGGTCGCGCCGCAGGTCACGGTGCCGCTGCCGACCAGCTGGGACGGTCCGATGGAGTACGGCGACGCCAACGCGTACGCCGACCGGACGGTAGCGGCGTTCGCCGACGTCCCGGTCGCCGGGCCGCCGCAACGGCAGGCCGACGGCGGGTGACCGCACGGGTGCGGCCCACGCACGACGTGCCCGCAGGGTAGGTCATCCGGGGCGGTCAGCCGGCCGGTTCGAGCCGTTCGGTGGTCGGCCGATCCTCCTCGACCGGCGGGTAGCCGGCGGCCCAGTCGCGGCGGGAACGCCAGACTTCGATCCAGTCGACGCCCCGGGACCGGTCCCGGCCGAGCAGCGTCTTGCCCACCGCCCGTAGACCGACCCCGGCGACCAGCAGCCGGACGGCGGTCCAGGCCCGCAGCGGCGACCAGTGCCGCCGGACGTAGGTGGCCTTGCCGCGCAGAATCCGGATCCGTTGCCCCTCGGAGCTGGACGAGGCGCCGACCAGGTGCACCACCTGAGCGGTCGGGGTCAGCACCGGTCGGGCGCCCAGCGCCCTGGCCCGGGTGCTGAGGTCGATGTCCTCGCTGTAGAGGAAGTACTGCGGGTCGAAGCCGCCGAGTCGGCCGAACAGCTCGCGCTCGATCAGCAGCATGCAGCCGGACAGCGCCGGCACCTCGCGTACCGACCTGCGGTCGTAGCCGGGCAGCGCTTCCGGATCCGCCCAGGCCCGGCCGCGGAACGCGGTCGACAGCCCGCTGGCGAAGCCGAAGATGCTCCACACCGTGGGCATGCCCCAGCAGGAGTAGTTGTCGTCGGTGCCGTCGGGGTGCAGGGTGCGTCCGGTGTACAGGCCGTGCCCGGGGTGCCGGTCGGCGAAGGTGACCAGTTCGTTGACCGGATGGCCGACCGGAACCGTGTCCGGATTCAGGCAGAGCAGGTAGCGCCCGGTGCTGACCGCCGCCCCACGGTTGATGCCTCGGCCGAACCCGACGTTCTCCGTCAGCCGTACCAGGCGGACCTGCGGGAACCGCTCGGCGATGGTGTCGGCGGAGCTGTCGGTGGAGGCGTTGTCGACCACCACCACCTCGGCTGTGACGTCCGGCGTCAGGCTCGCGTACAGCTCGGTCAGGCAGCGCACGATCAGTTGGCTCGTGTTGTACGAGACGATGACGACCGAGACGTCGGGGCGGCTCACGGGTGGTTCCCGGAGCCGACCGGGTCGGGACGGTTGGCGCCCCGGCTGTCCTGGCTGCTCTGGCCGCCCTGGCTGCCCTGGCTGCTCTGGCCGTCCCGGGGGGCCGGGATGTGCCGGGTCGGCGGGAGCGCAGATCCGCTGCCGGTGTTCGTGGCCTGGTCGCCGCGCCGCAACCGGGTTCGGACGCTGCCGCCGAGCAGCTGCAGCGCGAACGGTACGTCGTGCAGCAGGTAGCGGCGGGTGAGCCGGTGTGGCTCGCGGAGCAGCCGGTGCATCCACTCCAACCCAATGCGTTGCATCCAGCGGGGGGCCCGACGGTGTACCCCGGCGACGAAGCCGATCGCCGCTCCGCAACCCATGAACCAGGTGTTCGGCAGCATCGGCCGGAGCCGGGCGATGAGCCGTTCCTGTTTGGGGAAGCCGAGCCCGACGAAGATCAGGTCCGGTCGGGCGGCGGCCACCTCGGTGCAGATCTGGCTGAGCTGTTCCTCGGACCGGTCGAACCCGAACGGCGGGCTGAGCTGGCCGGCGATGGTGAGCTGGGGGAACTCGCGACGGAGTACGGCGGCGGCCTGCACCGCCGTGCCCGGCTCACCACCGAGCAGGTAGACCGACCGGCCCTGTTCGCCGAGCGCCCGGGACAGGCTCCAGATCAGGTCGGATCCGGGGACCCGGGCCGGCAGCGGGTCACCGCCGATCCGGCTGGCCCAGATCAGTGGCGCACCGTCCGCTACCACCAGAGTTGATGACTCTATGTGCCCGTGGCACTCCTCTTCGCGGTTGGCGCGGCGCAGAATGTCCACGTTCGGGGTAATGATCTGGCCGCCGGAGCCTGCGTCTAGTGCGGCGATGACATGGCGAATGACGTCTTCTTCTCGAACAGGATCAAAGGCGACATTGCTTAGAGTGATCCGATGCCTATTTACGGTAACGGGGTACTGGTCACGAGGCACAAGCTGCACCGTACTCGGCGTGGTGGTCCACCGGATGGTCCAATCGGTGTCAGCTAGGCGATAGTGAGGTTGCCCATTCGACTGGTTGTCGCATCGTCCGTGAATGGAAGCATCGTGGTTGTGCAGATTACCGTCATCATGCCGGCCTTCAACGAGGAAGAAGGGATTGGCCCGGTCTTGCGTGCAATGACCGAATCGCCATCCTTCGGGCCGGACGTCGAGATCATCGTGGCCGCCAACGGCTGCACCGACCGGACGGCGGCGGTCGCCCGGTCGTGCGGTGCCCGGGTGCTGGAGATCGCCACGCCGTCGAAAATTGCCGCGCTCAACGCCGCCGACGAGATCGCCGGGGGGGACGTCCGGATCTATCTGGACGCGGACATCGCGGTACCGGTGGAACTTCTACGCGCGCTGGCCGCCGCGATCGCCGAACCCGGGGTGGAGGCGGCGGCGCCACGACCCGTGATCGACACCTCCGCGAGTACCTGGCCGGTGCGTGGCTACTACGCGATCAATGCGCGGTTGCCGATATTCAGTGGCCGCCTCTTCGGCCGTGGGTTGATCGCGATCTCCGCCGCCGCACGGGAGCGATTCACCAATTTTCCGGACATTATTGCCGACGACATGTTTCTCGACGCAGTGGTCAGCGCCGACGAGAAGCGGGACGTTGACCTGCCCGTACGGGTGGTGGCACCGCGGCGCACGGGTGAGCTGGTCCGGCGAGTGGCCAGATCTCGTGCCGGTAACGCCGAGTTCTGGGAGTTCGTCCGAACGGATCCGCGAGGCGCTGAGTTGGCACTCGATCCGGTGCCCGGTTCCCGCCCGTGGTCCTGGTTGCGGCGGGTTGTTCTCACCGCGCCGCATCTTGTTCCGGCAGCGTTCTGTTATGTGGCGATTACTGTTGCCGCAGAGTTGAGGCGGCGTTCTCCTGGATGGAGCGTGCGTTCCGGTTGGGGGCGGCCCACCGGTGGGGTGCCGAGCGGTGGTACCGCTGATCCACAATCGGCGGTCGACGCCTTCGGATCCGGTCCGAGAGCCCGGTAAACGATCTCGATCTGTCGATGTGTGAGGTGAGTGAACTTCGCCATTCACCTCGGCGGCGAGTGGGCTCAGGGTCGTGCCGGTTTGCCATAAGAGAGCATTAAGTTCCTTGGGCGGGTCCGTGGCCTGGGTTAACGTCAGCCTTGGCCCCGATCGGGCGGCGTAGTTCGCTGCGTACCGTCGGGACGGGGATGCCTGGGGGAGATCCGCCGAACGCAATACCGACAACGGACCATGTCCCGAGAGGTGTACATCTCGTGGTAAGCAAGGATTCTTTCGAGCCGGACGGGGGGCGGGACGAGCCGTTCCCGGGGTCGTCCACGGGTAGTTCGTCCGGTTTACCCGGGTCACCGCGCGCCCGGCGGCCCGGTCGTCCGTCGCCGCGCCCCACCGCGGAGAGCGGGCCGGTCGCGACCGGCCGGCACGCGAGCGTGGCCGGGTCTGGTCGTGGCCGGCGGCGGATGCTGCGTCGCCCCACCGGCCGTCGCGGTCGGCTGGTGATGATCGGCGCGGTGGTGGCCAGTTTCCTCGCCACCGCGACGGTGGTCACCGCGTCGGTCGCCGGGGAGCAGGTCGACGGCTTCACCCTGTTCGCCGAGACGGACGTGTCCCGGGTGCCGGTCGACCCGGACACCCGGCCGGTGGAGCTCGGCGTACGCTTCACCGCCGACCGCGACGGGGTGGTCACCGCGGTGCGTTTCCTCAAGGCCAAGGGGGACCGCGGTCGACACCGGGTCAACCTGTGGACCGCGGACGGCGAGCGACTGGCGACCGCCGTACCGAAGCGGGAGTCCCGTTCCGGGTGGCAGCACGTCGCGTTGCCCGAGCCGGTTGAGGTCGAGGCGGGCGAGGTGTACGTCGCCTCCTACCACACCAGCCGGTACCGGGCCACCCAGCGCTACTTCGAGCGGCCGGTGTCCGCCGGGCCGCTGCGGGCCGACGGCACCGCCGGCGTCTACGCGTACGGATCGGGTGGTTTCCCCCGCCAGACCTGGAAGGCCAGCAACTACTGGGTCGACCTCGCCTTCGAGCCGACCGGGTCGCAACAGCCGGAACCGACGCCGTCCCCGACGGCCTCCGCCGAGCCGTCGCCGACACCGTCGCCGTCGGCCAGCCCGACCGCTACGCCGTCGGCCAGCCCGTCGGCCTCGCCGACCAGCGGTACGCCGGCCGTACTCGACCTGCCCCGGGTGCCCTGGGAGGGCGGCCCGGCCTTCTACGCGAACTTCCCGCAGGCGCGGGCGTCCGGCTGGACCGACCCGTCCTTCTTCCCGATCGGCGTCTGGTACGAGGGTGTGTACACCCAGCAGGACATCGACCGGGACAAGGCGGCCGGTCTGAACACCTACGTCATGTTGACCGACCAGTCGGATGTCTCGCTGATCAGGCGCAACGACATGTACGCCTTCATCCCGCAGCCGTTCAGCGACCGCGGCAACGAGAGCGTCGGCTGGGTGATCGGTGATGAAGCGGACATGTGGGGCGGGCCGGGCAACGGTACCTGGACCGGCAACTACCCCGGCCAAGGCCCGATCTGCACCTCCAGCCGGGACGGCTGCGGACTGGACGTGATGAAGAAGGAGTCGGCCACCGTCCCGTCCGGTGACCGCGGGCTGCGCTACGCCAACTACGGCAAGGGCGTGATGTTCTGGCAGTCCGACTCCGACGCCAGCAAGTTCGTCAACGGCTTCAGCTCGGTGGTCTCCAACGACATCTACTGGTACACCGACCCGCATGTCTGCACCGCTCCGGCGGAAGGCCCGACGTACGGCGTGAACAAGGACAACTGCCGGCGGGCGGCCAACTACGGGCTCACCATGCAGCGGATGCGTGAACTCGACGCGATGGACGGCAAGCGACAGCCGGTCTGGGCCTTCGTCGAGGTGGGGCACCCGTTCACCGAGGACTGGGCGCCGACCATCACCGGTGAGCAGGTCACCGGTGCGGTGATGAACTCGGTGATCAACGAGGCTCGTGGGATCCAGTACTTCAACCACAACTTCGGCGGGCCGTGCCTCTCGCAACACGTGCTGCGGGAGCGGTGTGGCGACGCGGTCCGTCCGGCCGTCGCCGAGGTGAACAAGCGCATCACCAGCCTGGCGCCGGTGCTGAACACCCAGTCCTACGAGTGGGAGTTCAACAACGGACTGGACACGATGCTCAAGGCCCACGACGGCTCGTTCTACGTCTTCGCCATGGTCGGCAAGGACACCCCGACTGGTGACCACTCGCTGGCCCTGCCGCCCGGCGTGACCGGTGACACCGCCGAGGTGCTGTTCGAGAACCGCTCGTTGCCGATCAGCGGTGGTGCGATCCGGGACACCTTCGCTGCGGAGCACACCTACCACATCTACAAGATCACGCCGTAAGGTTCGATCCGACGGGCCGGGTGGACGCCCTGGGCATCCACCCGGCCCACTGGTATGTCCCCCTGACGGTGGGGGCCGGAGGTGTCGCGTTGGTGACTCTCGGTACTGCTCGGTCGTTCGGTGTGGCGTAACGGGACATATGTCCGGGATGGGGCGGCGACCGGAGGCTTGCGGAGGTGCCCGCACGGCCCGGACACTGAACCCCGGCGCGGGCCTCCACGTCCCACGCCGTACCTTCATGCTTCTCGGCTGGCCATACGATGGAAGACGAGCGCCCCGACCTCGCCACCCAATGGAAGGACAGCAGTGGACTTTTGGGATCTCACCAAACTGCTGTTCCGGCGGTGGTACATCGCGGCACCGCTGCTGCTCATCTCGGTCGCGGCTGCCGGATGGACCCGAATGAGCGTCGAACCGGACTATATCGCGACATCATACGTTCAGCTGATCCCGCCCACCGCAGCCAACACCGCCCCGGACGAGGATGCCCCTACTACTCCCCGTAACCCCTGGCTGGAGCTGGGGCTGGGGTCGCTGAGCCGGGCCGCCGCCCTTACGGTGCAGGACCAGGCCGTGCTCAAGCAGTTGGACGCCGCCGGTCTCAGCGAGAGCGTCGCGATCACCCTCGACAACCAGCAGCCGATCATGACCATCGAGGTGGTCGGCGAGTCCGAGGAGCAGGCCACCGAGACGACCGAGGAGGTCGTGCGCCGGTTGGAGGCGAGCGTGGTCGGGCTGCAGGCCGACTACGGCGCGAACGAGGAGAGCTTCATCACCGCACGTCGTCTCGACCGGGGTGACAACATCCAGGAGGCCAATTCCAAGGTCAACCGGGCGATGATCGCGGTCGCCGGGGTCGGCGTCCTGCTCAGCGCGGCGCTCACCATCGGGATCGACGGACTGCTACGGCGGCGCCGGCCCCGTCCAGTGGCTGCTGCGCCGGTCACCACCGGCACCGACGAGACGATCACCATTCCACCGATGTCCGGGCGGACCGATCAGACGCGGTCGGTGTCGCGCCCACAGCCGGTCCCGAGCCCGCGGGCGAGTGACCGCGACGGCGTGGCGGCGAGCAAGTCCGGCGGTGTCTACAGCTCCGGCAACGCCTCGCAGGGTCGCCAGGAGAGCCGTTCAACGAGCCGTCCGGATGAGCATCGAGGCGCCGAGCCGTCGCCGGGTGAGGCACCGGTGGCCGGTAGCGGGCTGGTCGGCGGTCCGGTGCAGATCGGCGGGCCCGCTGGTAGCGGCTCGCTGACCTTCCGGGCGGTCGACGACCGGGCCGACAATGCTGACGGGGAGGCCTCCGGCTCGCAGCTGCCCACGCAGCAACGGTCAGCTGGCCCGCAACAGCCGCCCCAGCCGCAGCCAGCCACCCAGCAGCCGGTCACGCCGTCGGCCAACGACGAGACCGCAGTGATTCGCGCGGTCCGTGACGACGCGACGATAATCCTGCCCAAGGCCGGTGCTGGCCGTGAGCAGTGGACGCCGTCGGAGACGTCCAAGAACGGCAGCCAGGCACGATGACCGAGGGCAGGACCCGGTGATGTCGTCCGGGGTTCACCCGGCAGACCTCGAACCGGCATGGATCAGCGAGCGCACTTATGTGACCCGCCGCAGGCTGACCAGGATCGACGCGCCGGTCATGTTGTCGCTGATGGTCTGTCTGCTGACACTGATCCCGTCGCACCTTATTCTGCCCGGAATGACCGATCTGGGGCGCCCGGCGTTGGTCGTGGCGATCCTGATGTGGTTCTGGTGGATGACGGCCCGGCTCAACTCGCGGTTGGTGCTCACCGGACCGCAACCGCTGCGTTGGGCGATCCTGGCCTTCCTGCTGTCGATGCTGCTGTCGTACGCGGTCGGCTTCCTCCGCGGGCTGACCGTGATGGAGGCGAACTCGGCGGACCGCTGGATGCTGACCGCAGCGGCGATCTCCGGGGTGATCCTGTTGACCGCCGACGGCATGCCCAACTGGGACCGTCTTGACGGCGTATTGCGGGTGTTTGTCTACTGCTGTGCCTTCGTCGCCGTGGTCGGGCTGATTCAGGCGTTCTTGTACTTTGATCTTACCCAGTACATGCGGGTGCCTGGTTTGCAGATGAAAGGCTGGGTCGTCGGCCTGGAGATTCGTGGCGGCGGCGTACGGGTGCCCAGCACGACCTTCCACTACATCGAGTTCAGTCTGTTGATGGCGATGGCGCTGCCGTTCGCGATCCACTTTGCACGTTTTTCGGCTACTTCCCGACAACGGCAGATGTTCGCATTCCTGGCATTGCTCATCGCAGCGGCGATCCCGGCGACGATGTCCCGGACCGGATTCGTGGCGTTGGCGATCGTGCTGCTCGTCCTGATGCCCAGCTGGGCGTGGCGGATGCGCTACAACATGATGGCGCTGGGTCTGGTCATGTTCGCCGGAATGGCGGTGGCGAAGCCGTCACTCGTCACCACGATCACCAACATGTTCCTCGGGGCGAGCACAGACCCGAGCATCACCTCGCGGACCGAGCGGTACGACATGGTCGGGTACTACTTCACCCAACGACCGTGGTTCGGGCGGGGGACCGGGACGTGGGTGTCCCCGCAGTACCAGTACCTCGACAACCAGTGGCTGGCCTTCGCCCTGACCAACGGGGTGATCGGGGTCGTGGTGCTCGCCGCGCTGCACGTCACCGCGATCGTCGTCGCGCTACTCGCCCGGCGCAGGTCGACGTCGGAGCGTGACCGGCACCTATGCTCGATCCTCGTCGCGGTGCAGCTGGTCGCGATCGCGGCAGGCTTCACCTTCGACTCGCTGAGCTTCAGTACCTACGCCACCGCGATGTCGTTGATGGTGGGCATGTGCGGCGCTGTGTGGCGGCTTAGTCACCCGGCGTTGAGGGTGCGGACGTCCACGCCCCGGTGGTTCGGTTCGTAACGAAGCCGGTGCCGGTGCCCGAGAAACCCGGTTCATTGGCCACCCCGGTCGTCGATCCGACATCTCAAAGAACGTCTATCAACTAACCGTGTGAATGCGGATCATTACGCGTTGCCCTGGGCCCGGTTGTCCGAATGGGTGATGGGTGGGCTGTCCGGGTCGCGCCGAGGGTCAGATACATGCCCGGTTGTGAGGTTGACTCACGCTGGTAGCGTCGGCGCTGCGTAGCTGGGGGAGGCACGCGGTATCGCGTCGGGCTGGCTCCTGAAGGGACATTCGGTGAGAGCGGGCGTATCTCAATTTGTAGATCGCGGCCGGCGGCACTTCGTCGCCGTCGCGACCGCCATCGTCATGATGGCGACCCTGATGATCGCGATGCCGGCGGCATCTGCGTCCACCGATCCATGCGCACCTCCGATCAACGTGATCGCCTGTGAGAACAGCAAGTCGGGAACGCCGAGTTCGGTGTGGGACATCTCCGGGGTCGGTGACCCCACGATCCAGGGCTTCGCAACCTCGATAAGCGTGAACGCCGGGGAACAAATCGGTTTCAAGGTGCGCACCGAGGCGTCCGCGTACACGATCAAGGTCTACCGGCTCGGCTGGTACGGCGGCGACGGCGCACGCGAGTGGGCGACCCTGACCCCGAGCCTGCCGTTGGCGGCCAACGCCGACGCTGACTGTGTGCACGCCACCGACACCCAGATCTTCGACTGTGGCACCTGGCAGGTCGGTGCAACCTGGGACGTACCGGTCGACGCCGTCTCCGGGGTCTACATCGCCCGGCTCGTCCGCTCGGACACCGGCGGCGACAGCCACATCCCGTTCATCGTGCGCGACGACACCAGCACCTCGAAGTTGGTGTTCCAGACCTCCGACACCACCTGGCAGGCGTACAACCGCTACGGCGGTGCGGACTTCTACTGGGGGGAAGGCCCGACATACCGCGCCTACAAGCTCAGCTACAACCGGCCGTTCGCCACCCGGGGCGCTCAGCAGGGGCGCGACTTCCTCTTCGCCAACGAGTATCCGATGATCCGGTTCCTGGAGCGCAACGGATACGACGTCAGCTACATCAGTGGGCTCGACGCGGATGTCCGTGGTGAGTCGCTGCTCAACCACGAAGTGTACGTCTCCGTCGGGCACGACGAGTACTGGTCGCCGCAGCAGCGGGCCAACGTCGAGGCGGCCCGCGACGCCGGGGTGCACCTGGCGTTCTTCACCGGCAATGAGGTCTACTGGAAGGTCCGCTGGGAGGACAGCGTCGACGGCAACGGTACGCCGTACCGCACGCTGGTCTGCTACAAGGAGACCTGGGACAACGCGCGGATCGACCCGTCGGACGAGTGGACCGGCGTGTGGCGTGACCCGCGCTTCCCGACCGGCGAGCTGCGTGAGCCGGAGAACGCGCTGGTCGGCAACCTCTACATGGCCAACAACACCGACCTGGCCATGCAGGTCCCCGCCGAGCAGGGCAGACTGCGGTTCTGGCGGCACACCGGTGTGGCCGAGCTGGCTCCAGGCCAGACCGCCACCCTGGCACCGCACACCGTCGGCTACGAGTCCAACGAGGATCTCGACAACGGCTTCCGGCCGGCCGGCACCTTCCGGCTCTCCACCACGACCGGCCACACCCCCGAGTACCTCGTCGGCTACGGCCCGGAGAACAAGCCGGGGGAGACCACCCACCACATGACGATGTACCGGGCGCCGAGCGGTGCGCTGGTCTTCGGCGCCGGCACCATCCAGTGGGCGTGGGGGCTCGATGCCTACCACGACGGCGGCTCGGGTGCGCCGGCCGACGACGCGATCCAGCAGGCCACGGTCAATCTCTTCGCCGACATGGGCGCGGCCCCGACCACCCCGATGAGCGGGATCGTGGTGACCGGTGAGTCCGCCGACGCTCTGGCGCCCAACGTGACGATCACCGGACCGACCGACGGCAGCGCCGTGGCCCACGGCGCGCCGGTCACGGTCACCGGTACCGCGTCCGACGCCGGCGGCGGGCTGGTCGCCGGTGTCGAGGTCTCCACCGACGGCGGCGGCACCTGGCACCCGGCCACCACCGGTACGCATTCCTGGACGTACGAGTTCCTGCCCACCGACACCGTCTCGCAGGTGGTGCTGGCGCGGGCAGTCGACGACAGCGGCAACATCGGCGCCCCGTCCGACCCGGTCGCCCTGTCGGTATCCGGGCCGTACTCGCTGTTCGGCCAGGCGGTGCCGGACACCCCGGCGTTCGTCGAGACCGACAACGGCCGACCGGACGGCGAGCCGCTGAGCACCCAGCCGGCGGTCGAGGTCGGCGTGCGGTTCACCCCCCAGATCGACGGTCTGATCACCGGCCTGCGTTTCTACAAGGGCGAGGGCAACGGTGGCGAGCACCGGGGCACGCTCTGGACCAACGGCGGTTCGGTGCTGGCCACGGCGGTGTTCACAGACGAGACCGAGACCGGCTGGCAGCAGGTCAGCCTGTCGACCCCGGTCCCGGTCTCCGCCGGTACCAGTTACGTGGTCTCCTACTTCGCGCCGGAAGGCCGGTACGCCAGCGACGGCGGCTACTTCCTGACCGACCACGTCTCCGGCCCGCTGCTGGCGCCCGCCACCGAAGGCACGGTGGGCAACGGCGTCTACCGGGAGGACGAGGCGGGCTTCCCGAACAACTCGTGGGGTTCGACCAACTACTACGCCGACGTGACCTTCGTGACCGCCGACGACGCGCCACCCACGGTGTCGTCGACGGTGCCGATCGCGGACGCGGCTAACGTGCCGGCTGACGTGACCCCGTCGACCGTATTCAGCAAGCCGGTCGACGAGGCCAGCATCGACTTCACGTTGGTCGGCCCGGCCGACGAGCCGGTGCCCGGTGCCGTCAGCTACGACGCCGCGGCCCGCCGGGCCACCTTCACCCCGGTGGTGCCGCTGACCGAGCAGACGACGTATACCGCGACGGTTACCGCACGTGACGACGCCGACGTGCCGATGAACGCGCCGTACTCGTGGTCGTTCACCTCGAGCTTCTCCGATCAGGTGGTGACCCTGTTCGAGCCGGACGTGGTCCCGCAACATCCCTCGGTCGGGGAGAGCGACCCGGTGGAGGTGGGCGTCAAGTTCACTCCGTCGGTGGACGGTGAGGTGGTCGGGATGCGGTTCTACCGGGGGCCGGGGAACGTGGGTAGTCAGGTCGGTCGGTTGTGGCCGGTCGGTGGTGGTGCGCCGCTGGCGGAGGTGACGTTCCCGGAGGGCGGCGGTACGGGTTGGCAGGCGGCGGCGTTCGCCGAGCCGGTGGCGGTGTCGGCGGGTACGACGTACGTGTTGTCGTACTATGCACCGAACGGCAACTACGCCTACGACCCTGGATTCTTCGACTCCGGCTACAGCCGTGGCCCGCTGAGCTCCCCGACGGAGAACAACGGCGTGTTCAACTACAACGTCGGCGGTGGCTTCCCCACCCAGACGTACGGTGCGGCGAACTACTGGATCGACCCGTACTTCCTGCCGACCGATACGCTCTCGGAGCCGACACCATCCCCGTCGCCGACCGGCAGGCCGGGCGAGGTCGGACCGGCGGTCACCGCGACCGTACCGACGTCCGGGGCCACCGGCGTGGCGGCCGAGATGGTGGCCTCCGCCCACTTCGACATCGACATCGACGAGTCGTCGCTGGAGTTCGAGCTGTTCGACGCGGCGGCCGAGCCGGTCGCCGGCACGGTGGCCTACGACCAGACGACTCGACTCGCGACGTTCACCCCGGACACCGCGCTGCAGTCGTTGCACACCTACACCGCCTCGGTACGGGCCAGCAGCGGCGGGGTGCCGATGGCGCAGCCGCACACCTGGTCGTTCACCACGACCTTCTCCGACGACGTGGTGACCCTGTTCGAGCCGGACGCGGTCCCGCAGCAGTCGTCGGTCGGTGAGAGCGAGCCGGTGGAGGTGGGCGTCAAGTTCACTCCGTCGGTGGACGGTGAGGTGGTCGGGATGCGGTTCTACCGGGGGCCGGGGAACACCGGTGGCCAGGTCGGCCGGTTGTGGCCGGTCGGTGGTGGTGCGCCGTTGGCGGAGGTGACGTTCCCGGAGGGTGAGGGTGCGGGTTGGCAGGCGGCGGCGTTCGCTGAGCCGGTGGCGGTGTCGGCGGGTACGACGTACGTGTTGTCGTACTACGCGCCGAACGGCAACTACGCGTTCGATGCCGGGTTCTTCAACTCCGGTTACAGCCGTGGCCAGTTGAGTGCCCCGGCGGGGGACAACGGTGTCTACCGGTACGGCTCGGGCGGCGGGTTCCCCACCGGGACGTACAACTCGGCGAACTACTGGGTCGACCCGCTGTACGTCCCCGGTGCCGGTGGGGCCGACCCCGACCCCACGCCGACCACCAGTCCGTCACCGGCCGGACCGTCGCCGACGCCGTCGACGGGACCATCGCCGTCGACCGAGCCGAGTCCGACCGTGGAGCCGACCCCGACCGGCTCGCCGTCGCCGAGCCCTGAGCCGACCCCGAGCCCCGACCCGTCGGCGCCACCGGTCAGCATCTTCGGCCCGGAAGACGTGCCCGCGGCGGTGAACTGGGCCGACGAGGACGCGGTTGAGGTAGGGGTGCGGTTCCGCTCCGACGTCGCCGGCCAGATCACCGGTGTCCGGTTCTACAAGGGCCCGGCCAACACCGGTACGCACCGTGGCTCGCTCTGGACGGCGGAAGGTGTCCGGTTGGCGACGGCGGAGTTCACCGACGAGACGGAATCCGGCTGGCAGACGGTCACTTTCGACCAGCCGGTGCCTATTCTCGCGAACACCACCTATGTGGCCTCATACCACACGTCGGTCGGCCAGTACGCCGTGACCGCCAACCAGTTCGCCGAGACCGAACTGGACCGCTCGCCGCTGCATGTGCTGGTCGGCGGGGGTGCGTACCACTACGACCCGTACGGCTGGGTGTTCCCCGGCCACTCGGTCAACCACAACTACTGGGTAGATGTCGTGTTCACGCCTAACTCTTGAGGACAGTCGCGGCGAAGCCGTTGAATCATCGGCAGGGCGGCTTCGCCGCGACTGAAAGGGACACTAGGTGCGTATCCTCACTTGCCTGCACACGATGGAGATCGGCGGAAGCCAGATCAACGCCATCGAGATCGCGGCGACCGTGGCCAAACTCGGGCACGAGGTGATCATCTACGGTCCGGACGGCGAGCTGCGGAGCATGGTCGACGAGTGGGGCCTGGAGTTCGTCCAGGCCCCACCGAAGGGCGAGGCGCCGTCACCGCGCAACGTCGCCGCCATCGCCGCCGTGGTCCGGCACCGCCGCATCGACCTGGTCCACGCCTACGAGTGGGCGCCCAGCCTGGAGGCAGCCTACGGCGCGTACCTGCGCCAGGGGGTGCCGCTCGTGGTCACCGTGCTCTCCATGGAGGTCCCGGCCTGGGTGCCCCGGCACCTGCCGCTGATCGTCGGCACCGAGCAGATCGCCGCCCAGGAACGCCCGCACCGGACCGAGGTGCACGTCATCGAACCGCCTATCGACACCGACGCCAACGCCCCGGTCGCCGATCCCGGGCCGGCCCGGCGTGCCCTCGGCATCGCCGCCGACGAGATCGCCGTGGTGTCGGTTTCCCGGTTGGCGGCGGCACTCAAACTCGAAGGACTGCTCGCCGCGACCCGGGCGATGGTCGGCATCGACCCGGCGCTGCGGATGCGGCTGCTGATCGTCGGTGACGGCGAGGCCCGCGCCGAGATCCAGCAGACGGCCGACAAGGCCAACGCCGAGCGGGGCGCAGAGGTGGTCACCCTCACCGGCGCGATGCTCGACCCGCACGACGCGTACGCCGCCGCCGACATCGTCATCGGCATGGGGTCGTCGGCGTTGCGCGCGATGGCCTTCGCCAAGCCCGTCGTCGTGCAGGGCGAGCAGGGGTTCTGGCTGCCGCTCACCCCGCAGACCCTGCCGGTCTTTCTCGATCAGGGGTTCTACGGCCTCGGCGACGGCACCGACGGCACCGACCGGGTCGCCGCCGCGCTCACCGAACTCGGCACCGCCGACCCCCGGCAGCGGGCCGAGCTGGGCGAGTTCGGCCGCCGTACCGTCGTCGAACGGTTCAGCCTGCAGGCCGCCGGCCGGCGGCAGACGGACATCTACGCCCGCGCGGTGCAGCAACGGCTGAACCTGCCGCGCCGGGCCGGAGCCATGGCACATCCGACCGCCCATCTGCTGAACTTCAAGGCGAGCCTGGCCCGGCAGCGGTTCGCCGCCGGCCGGACCGGGGCCGGGAGCGGCAGTGACGGCTGACGCAGCGGCACCGGCCCCGCTCGGTGCCCGGGTCAAGCGCGCCCTCGCGTGGAGCACCCTGAACAGCATCGCCCTGCGGATCGGCAGCCTCGGTGTCGGCGTCCTGCTGGCCCGGCTGCTCGCCCCGGAGGAGTTCGGCGTCTTCGCGGTCGCGTTGACCGTGCAGACCATCGTGATGTCCCTGGCCGACCTCGGGATGAGCGCGGACATCATCCGGCACGGGGTGCAGGGCCGCGCCGGCACCGTCACTACCATCTCGTTGCTGACCAGCCTGGGCCTGGCCGGTGCGATGTCGCTGGCGGCCGGGCCGGTGTCGGCGGCGATGGACAGCCCGCAGGCCACCCCGGTGGTGCAGGTGATGTCGTTGACGCTGGTGCTCAGCGGCCTGTCGGTGGTGCCGTACGCGGTCATGCAGCGGGAGTTCCGCCAACGTGCCCAGCTCGGCCTCGACGGTGCCAGCCTGGTGGTGAGCACCACCGTCACGGTCGCCCTGGTGCTGCTCGGTTTCGGAGCGATGTCGCTGGCGATCTCCCGGGTGGTGGCCCAGTCGATGGTCACCGTGATGCAGTTCGTCCTGACCCGGTCCCGGCCGACGTTCGGGTTCGACCCGGCGGTGGCCCGCAGCCTGATCCGGTTCGGCGTGCCGTTGGCTGGCGCCAACGTACTGTCCTGGGTGGTGATGAACGTCGGTCACCTGACCGTCGGGGCCACCGCAGGAACGGTGATGCTCGGCCTCTACACCCTGGCGTTCAACATTTCCACCTGGCCGATGAGCGCCCTCGGGGTGGCGATCCGGGCGGTGGCACTGCCGGCCTTCGCCACCGTGACCGACCCCCGGCGTAAGGCCGCCGGATTCGTCTCGGCCGCCGCGTTGACCTGGACCGTCGCGCTGCTCGTCGGCGTACTGCTGTCCGGGTTGGCCAGTGTCGTGGTGCCGTTGCTGTACGGCCAACGCTGGTCGATGGCGGCCGACGCGCTGGCCGGTCTGGCCTTCTTCGGGGCGTTCCGGGTGCTGTTCGACCTGGTGGCGACCTTCCTGATCGCGGTCGGTGCGAGCCGGGCATTGTTCGTCGCCCAGGTGGTCTGGCTGGCCGCGCTCTTCCCCGCGGTGATCTTCGGCGTGCGCTGGTACGGCCTGGTCGGTGCCGGCGTCGGGCATGCGCTGGTCTGCGCGTTGCTCATCCTGCCGATGTACGCGGTCGCGCTGCGTCGCCACGGGGTCCGGCTGCGGGCGTTGGGCGGTGCGCTGGTGCTGCCGCTGGTCGTGGCGGTGCCTGCGGTGGCGCTCGGCCTGCTGGTGGTGCGTACCGTGCCGGGCGCGCTGTGGCAGTTGCTGGCCGGCGGTGCCGTGATGACCGTGGCGTTCGCCGGGCCGTTGCTGCCCTGGCTGCGGCAGCGGTTGCGGGATCTGAAGGCGGCCGGCCAGTCGGCTGAGTCTGGACCGGCCGACCAGTCGGCGGAGCACGGGCCGGCCGCCCCGGCGCAGCCCGGTCCGCCACCTCCGGAGCCACCTGCCCCGACGACGCCGCTCGCCACGGCTGTCCGACCCTGAAAGAGGTTGACGTATGTCAATGTCAGCTCGCCGGGCGCTGCTGCCCCGCACCCGGGTCCCGGCACCCGTCCCAGCCGGCGACCCGGCCCGTACCCCCCGGGTCTCGGTGATCATCCCGAGCTACAACTACGGGCGGTTCCTGCCGTCGAGCGTTGGCAGCGCCCTAGCCCAGCAGGGCGTCGAGATCGAGGTCGTCGTCGTGGACGACTGCTCCACCGACGACACCCGGCAGGTGCTGGCCACGCTCCAAGCCGATGAACCCCGGTTGGTCGTGGTGCACAACGAGACCAACCACGGCCCGTGTGTGGCGTTCAACGACGGGCTGGCGGTGGCCACGGGGGAGTTCGTTGTCCGGCTCGACGCGGACGACCTGCTGACCCCGGGGGCACTGGCCCGCGCGGTGCGGCTGTTTGACAAGTTCCCCGAGGTCGGTCTGGTGTACGGCCACCCGGTGCACTTCGATGGTGAGGTGCCGACCGAGTTCCGTTCGGAGGCCACGGGTTGGACGATCTGGTCCGGCGAGGAGTGGATCGCCCAGCGGTGCCGGTTGGGCGTCAACTGCATCACCACTCCCGAGGCCGTGGTCCGGGCCAGCGTCTACGCCGAGGTCGGCCCGTGGGACAGCCGGATGCGGTACGCCTGCGACATGGAGGCCTGGATGCGGGTGGCAGCGGTCTCCGACGTCGGCCACGTCGACGGTGCCGATCAGGCCTGGCACCGGGAACACGCGGCCAGCGTCAGCGTCACCGCAGCGTCCGGGCGGCGGACCGACCTTATCGAGCGGCGGACCGCCTTCGACGTGCTGTTCGGCGGTCCCGGTGGCAGCTTGCCCCGGGCCCGGGAGCTGCACGACCTGGCCCGTCGGGCGCTGGCCACCGAGGCTCTCGAATCGGCGTGTCATGCCTACGACCGGCGACTGACCGACCATGAACCGGTCGATTGGTACGTGGAGTTCGCCCGGGAGACGTATCCGGCGGCAGAGCAGCTACCGCACTGGGCGGGGCTGCAGCGGCGTCGGGCGATCGGTCCACGGTTCGCCCCGCTGGTGCCGGGTTTCGCCGCCAGCGTGGTCGGGCGCCGACTGCGCAACGATGCCCGCTACCGCACCTGGAGCCGGTACGGCGTCTGACCAGGCCGACCGGTGCGGGCCGGACAGCTGACCGGGCCGACCGGTGGCGGGACTTTGGCGCGGCTGACGGGTCGGTGGGTGCGTTCCGCGCCGGTGGTCAGCCCGTGGTCAGCCCGTGGTCAGCCGGTGGTGAGCCGGTGGTGAACAGCGGGCGGTAGAAGGCGGTGAGGTCGTGACGTAGGCCGGCGACGGTGTAGCGGTCCCGCACCGCAGCCGAGGCGGCACCCGCCCGTCTGGCCAGTTCCTCCGGCTGGGTGGCCCAGGTGGCGCAGGCCTGTTCGACGGCGCGGGCGAAGGCCAACAGGTCTCCGTCGGGCACCGGCGCACAGTGGGCCGGATCGAAGAACTCGCGACCGGCCAGGCCCGGATAGCCGACCACGTACGCGCCGCAGGACATCGCCTCGGCGGGTGGCATACCGAACCCCTCGCGGTCGCTGAAGCTCAGGAAGATGGCGCAGTCACGCATGATCTCCGCGGTCTGTTGCTCGGTGCGTCCGGCGATCCGGGTGACCTCCCAGCCGTCCAGCACCCGGCGGGACCGCAGTATGTGCAGCAACTGGTCGCGTTCGTCGGCCCGCCGGTGCCCGACGTACGCGATGCGTCGTCGCCTGGGCCAACTGCCGAAAGCGAACACGTCGGGGTCGACCACGTTGCGCGTCAACCGCACCGGAATGTCGGGGAAGGCATGGCTGAGCAGCTCGACGTTGTCATGCGAGACGGCCAGCAGCGCGGTCATACCGGGTAGGTCGGCGTAGGGCGCACCGGGGCGGGTGTCCGGGTACGGGATGTGGTCGAAGGTGTCGTACGCCCGTTGGTTGAACACCACGAGGCGTGGCCCGGTCGGGATCGCGGTCAGACCGGGTCCGTACCACTCGGGGACGACGAGGATGTCGGTCGGGCCGAGGCAGGCGCTCGCGGCCGCGACGACGGGTGTCTGGTTGGCGAACCAGGTGCAGCGGAACGCCGGGTCCTTGTGCATGACGTACGCCCGGACGCCCATGTCGTTGAGCAGGTCCACATGGCGATAGATGACCCGTACCCCGCCGCTGGGCCGCGGGTTGTCCGGCGCGAGGTAGTAGACGGTCGGTGTGCCGGTTTGTACGTCGGTGGTCCGGAAGGTTGGAACCTGCCGCCGGTTGATCTCTGCCGCCGTCATACGGGACTGGACCAGGCCCTTGGCCTGGTCCGCGAGTCGGTTGATCACGTGAGAACTCCGTGCAGCGGGGGGTCGGGGTACCGGCGCGATCGTACCTGGGCGCCACCACTGCTGCGCTACTGTCGGTTGCCGGACAGCGCGTTGCTGAACGCGGAAAGTGGCGGGCAAAGCGGGCGTTTGTCGCCGACGGCTGTTGGTAGCATCGGACTCTCCGCTCATCGTGGTTGTCCGACTACTTCTGGTTGAATCACTGGCGCCGGTAGGTGCCGTACAAAGGGGCGCCCATGGTCGTCGCCGCCACGTCACGTCGGCGCTGGATCTTGATCGTCAGCATGATCGTCCTCAGCGCGCTCGGCGTCGCGGGCACGGCATGGGCGATCAGCGTCACGGCCCGAGGCCCGGTCGCCGCTGGGATCGCCCCCGGCACGGTCGCGACTGCGGGCGGTGCCGGTGCGACGCTGCGCCCGGTCGACGGCGGCCCGGACTTCTACGACCGCTTCTCCCCGTCCCTGCCCACCGATGCGGGGTTCTTCCCGATCGGGGTCTGGCTGGAAAGCGTCACCGACCCCGCCGACACCGCCAAGGACGCCGAGATCGGCCTCAACACGTACGTCGAGTTGACCGGCACCACCAACCTCGACCTCGTCCGAGCCGCTGGGATGCACACGATCACCAGCCCGATCGGCGAACACGGTGACGAGACCGGCGGCTGGCTGATCTCCGACGAGGCCGACATGTGGGCGGGGCCGGGCGACGATCCCTGGACTGGCAACTTTCCTGGGCAGGGTGATATCTGCCAACCGGCTGACGGCGAGTGCGGCTATACCGTGCAGCGCGACATCCTCGACCGGCTCCCGGACGACCAGCGACTGCGGATGGCCAACTACGGCAAGGGAATTGCGTTCTGGCAGAGCGACGCCGATGCCGCCCGCTTCGTCAACGAGTTCGCCGACGTCGTGTCGGTCGACACCTACTGGTTCACCGACCGTGGCATCTGCGGGCACAGCGAAGGCGGTCGGTTCTTCGACCCCGACCAGCTCACCACCGTCGACGGAGCCGAGCGGCTGCCCGCCGAGCTGTGCCACCGGGCCGCGAACTACGGCCGTACCGTCGACCGGGTCCGGTCCCTGGTCTCGCCGCCCGGCAGCCGACCGGTCTGGAGCTTCGTCGAGGTCGGGCGTCCGTTCAACGAGGAGCACTACCCGACGATCGCCCCGGAGCAGGTCGTCGCGGCGGTGTGGAGCAGCATCATTCACGGCGCCCGAGGGATCGTCTACTTCAACCACAGCTTCAGCGGCCCCTGCCAGAGCCAGCACGCCCTGCGGGAGCCCTGCTATGCGCCGGTGCGGTCGGCCGTCGCGGCGGTCAACGCCCGGATCACCCAGCTCGCGCCGGTGCTCAATGCGCCGTACGCCGACGGGGTGGCCAGCGTTTCCGCCGGCGTCGACCTGGCCACCAAATGGTACGACGGCCATTTCCACCTGCTCGCCGGCTCGGCGGGTGGCAGCGTCGCCGAGGCGACGTTCCAACTGCCGTGCGTCGGTGACGCCCGGATCACCGTGCTCGATGAGGACCGCACCCTGCTCGCCGACGACGGTCGGTTCACCGACTCGTTCATCGACGGCAACGCCGTGCACGTCTACCGGGTCGACGGCGGTTCCAGCTGCGGCGCGTACTGACCGGTCGCTCAGCCGGTCAGCGCGGTGATCGCCGCCCGGCGAAGTTCCAAGGGCGTCCGCGACTTCGCCGAGATCATCACGGCAACGTCGTCCGGGCCGATCCCGGCGACGAAACGGGCCACCGACGACTCGTCGAGCGGCACCTCGTCCCAGTACGCGTGGCACCGGCTGCCAGTCGCGGCGTACCCGGTCGCCGCCCGGCCACCGAGCACCTCGTCGACGTAGACGCCGTACAGCGTCCACTCGGAGAAGTGCAGTTGTGCGCCGACGACATCGACCCACCGCCGCCCGGTGACCGACTCGATCCGCTGCAGCAGCCCTCGGACGATCTGCGGATCCCAGGCCAGCAGGGACGAGACATAGTCCGGGTAGGGCGGCGGCTGCGCCGGCAACCCCAGCAACGCGCGGGCCACCTCGTGCCACCGGACATGTCGGGGCAGCCGCTGGTCGACCTCGTCCGGTTGGCGGTAGAACCGTACGACGTCGTCGCGGCGGAAGGTCGCTGCGGAGAACGGCCGGACGAACTCGATGTCCGAGTCGACCAGCACCACGACGTCCGCCGGGATCCGGGCCGCCGCCGACAACTTGATCACCTGTTGCAGGATCCAGCCGCGTAGCGGCGGGAACGGCCGGCGCAGGTTCACCGAGTACTTCGTCCCCGGCAGCGACCGGACCGACGACGGCAGGAACTCGGCCTCGTCGTGCAGCACCGTGCGGTCGCCCCGCAGCGCGCCGAAGCGGGGCAGGTCCGCCCGGGGCACGATGATGTGATGCCGCACCGAGGCGGGTGAGTGGGCCAGCACCGAGCGGTGCAACGCGGCGCACAACTCGAAATCCGGGCCGAAGCTCGGGGTGACCACGGCAAGCTCCGTCAAGATGATCTCCTTCGTCGGGTCACCGGACCACCGCCGGTGACCAGGCATCGTGCACCAGTACCTGCGGTGCTCCCGAACCGTCCGCCGGGACCTGCCACACGTCGCTGGTCGCCGCACCGCCGTCCGCGTCGCGGGGCAGCCCGTAGACGACGTTTCCGTCGTCGAGCCACTCGACCTGGTCGTCGACGCTGCGGGTCTCGGCCAGCACGGTCTCGGTGCCGGTGGCCAGGTCGTAGACGGCCAGCCGCCACTGGCCGGGCGGCAGGTCGCCGCGCTTCTTGAACACCACCCGGGTCCGGTCCGGTGACAACGACGGGCACTCGGCGTCCTCCCGCAGCGCGTCGACCCGGCGCCCGCCGATGCTCCCCTCGACCAGCCAGGTCCGGCCACCCGAGGCGGCGGTGGCGTAGAACCGGTCGTCGTCGGCGAAGGTGACCCCCCACAGGTTCTTGTCGACCGCGGTGACCAGTTCACCGTCGACGTAGAGCGGGAACTGTTCGATGTCGCCGACCATCTCGCCGTCGGTGCGGGTGATCACCGTACGGGTGGAGAACTCGCCCGGGTTGGCGTAGGAGTCGCCGGCCACGAACGACGTCGTCGCGGCCAACGTACCGTCGCGCGACAGCCGGGCCCGCGACGGGATCCCGGTGAACGGCAGGTCCTGCTTCGGCTCGAACCCGGTGTCCAGCAGCTGCGCCCGGTACACGGTGAGCAGCCCACGCTCGGCGGACAGGCAGATGGTCTGCGAGTCGGTGGCGTACACCCGCTCGCAGCTCGCCCCGGTCAGCGCCCGCGGACCGTCCGGGTCACTCAGCGGCGTCATCGCGATCTCGCCGTAGCCGGTGCCCAGCGCGGTGGAGCGGAACACCAGGTGCGCCTCGGCGCGGACCGCAGCCACGTCGGCTCGCACCGGCACCGGGCTGGCGTCGGCCTGCACCCGGGCCTGCGACTGCCGGACCTGCCACACGTACCCGCCGGCGCCGAACGTCACCAGCAGCACGATCGCGGCGAGGACCGCCAGCCGGACCCGCAGCCCCATCAGGACCCCCCACCCGCCGGTACGGCGTCGCCGGCCGCCGGAGCCCGGTCCACGCCATGCAGCAGCCACCAGGCCGTCGGGATGCCGCCGGCCAGGACCGCCGAGAAGACCAGCACCGCACCGGCCGGACCGGTCACCGACCACAACAGACCGAAAGCGACCGACGAGACGAACCGGGTCAGCACCACCACCGTCTGCGCGGCGGCGATCCCGCTGCCCCGGGCCGGGGCCGGCACCAACCGGGCGACCAGCGCCGGCAGCACCCCGTCGGTGGCGGCGTAGAAGACGCCGAGCAGCAGCAGCACCGCGACGGTCAGTCCGACGCCGCCGGCCGGCACAGCGGCCAGCAGGTAGCAGGCGAGCAGCGCGCCGTGCCCGGCAACCATCACCTTCGCCCGGCCGACCCGGTCGGCCAGCCGGCCCATCGGCACCGCCAGCAGCAGGTACGCCACGTTGGTGCCGACGAACAACAGCGGGAAGTACAGCGCGGCGAAGTCGTCGCGGTCCTGCAACGTCAGGTAGAGGAAGCCGTCGCCGACGGTCGACAGGCCGAGCAGCCCGGCGGCGAGCAGCGGCCGGCGCAGCCGCGCACCGGTCACCTCGGCCACCATCCGCCGTACCCCGAACCGCACCGCGCCCACCGCGGTCGACAGGTTCGGCACGAACAGCACCAGCACCGCCACGCCGACCACCGCGAACGCGAACGACACCAGGAACACCGAGTCGTAGCTGCCCGGGACAGCGGCGAGCAGGGCGAACGCCACCAGCGGCCCGAGCGCGGCGCCGAGCGTGTCCAACGCCCGGTGCACGCCGAACGCCCGCCCCAGCATCGCCGGGTCCGACGAGGCCGCGATCAGCGCGTCCCGGGGCGCGGTGCGCAGCCCCTTGCCGAGCCGGTCCGTGGTGATCACCGCGGTGATCGCGGCGAACCCCTGGGCCGGCACCATGGCGATCCGGCTCAACGCCGACGCGCCGTAGCCGACCACCGCCACCCACTTCGGGTGCCCACCGCGGTCCCCGGCGTACCCGCCGGCGATCCGGACCAGCGCGCTGACCCCCTGGTAGACGCCGTCGAGAAAGCCGTACGCCACCGGGCTGAGCCCGACCACCACGGTCAGGTACAGCGGCAGTACCGAGGCGACCATCTCCGAGGAGACATCGGTCAGCAGGCTGACCGTGCCGAGTAGCAGCACGGTGCCGGACACCCGCCGGCCGACGGCCCGGCCCGGGGTGCCCGAGTCCGCGCCGGGCCGGTCGCGCAGGGTGACGTACACGGTGGACTGTCCGGTCAACCCGCCAGCGCGGCGGCCAGCACCTCGACGACCCGGTCCTGCTGCTCGGCGGTCAACTGCGGGTAGATCGGCAGCGACAGCAGCTCCGGCGCGGTCGACTCGGCGTGCGGGAACGACCCGGCCGGGTAGCCGAGATCGGCGAAGGCCGGGGTCAGGTGCACCGGTACCGGGTAGTGAATGCCGGCACCGATCCCTGCGGCGTTCAACACGGCCAGCACGGCGTCCCGCCGGGTAGCCCCGCCGGGCACCCGGACACAGTAGATGTGCCAGACGTGCACGTTGCCGTCCAGCGTCACCGGCCGGACCACGTCGAGGCCGGCCAGCAGCTCGTGGTAGCGGGCCGCGATGGCGCGCCGTCGGTCGTTCCAGTCGGCCAGCCGGGCCAGCTTGGCCCGCAGCACCACCGCCTGCAGCCCGTCGAGTCGGCTGTTGAAGCCGACCACCTCGTGCACGTACTTGCGGACGCTGCCGTGCGCCGACATCCGCCGGACGTCAGCGGCGAGCTGGGCGTCGGCGGTGACCACCGCGCCGGCGTCGCCGTACGCGCCGAGGTTCTTGCCCGGGTAGAAGCTGGTGGCGGCGATCCCGTCGGCACCGGCGCCCCGGCCGTGCCGGGTCGCCCCCTGGCACTGCGCGGCGTCCTCGACGATCGCGATCTCCTGCCCGGTGGCGGACAGGCTGGCGAGCCCGGCGCGCAGCCGGTCCACCTCGGCGAGCTGGCCGTACAGGTGCACCGGGGCGATCGCCCGGGTGGCCGGGGTGACCGCGGCCAGTGCCGCGTCCACGTCGATCAGGTACGTCGCCGGGTCGCAGTCGACCAGCACCACCCGGGCGCCGGCCCGGGCGACCGCCTCGGCGGTGGCGATGAACGTGTTCGCCGGCAGGATCACCTCGCTGCCCGGGCCGACCCCGACCGCCCGCAGGGCCAGCTCCAGCGCGTCGGTGCCGTTGGCCACCCCGACGCAGTGCGGCACGCCGCTGAACGTGGCGTACTCGGCCTCGAAGGCGGTCACCTCGGCGCCGCCGATGAACGCGGTGCCGGCGAGGACCCGCTTGAAACCGGCATCGACCTCCTCGGCCACCTCGGTGTGGGCGGCGGCCAGGTCGACGAGGGGGATGCTGCTCACGCGTGACTCCTCAACTGCGACTCGTTCGTTCGATCGGCGGGGTGGTCGGCCGGGGCGTCGGCCGGGCCGTCAACCGGGGTGTCGGCCGGGCCGTCAACCGGCGCGTTGGCGCGGCGCAGGAAGCGGGCCGGCGCGCCGACCCACACCTCGTCGGCGGGTACGTCGCGCAGCACCACCGAGCCCATGCCCAGCTGCGACCAGGCACCGACGGCGATCCCGTCGCGCAGCAGCGCGCCGGCACCGACGTAGACGCCGTCGCCGAGCCGTACTCCGCCGCCGAGGCGCGCCCCGGAGGCGATCGTGGCGTGCGGCCCGATCACGTTGTCGTGGGTCAGCACCACCTGTGGCATCACCGCGACGTGTGCACCGACGGACACCTCGGCGGTCAGATCCACCCCGGCCAGCAGCACACTGCCCGGCCCGACGGTGCAGCCGGCACCGATCCGGGCCGCCGGGTGCACCACGGTGGCGTAGCGCTGCGCTGGCAGGCCGAACCGTTCGACCAGCCGCTGCCGGGACCGGTAGTTGCGGGGGTTGCCGACGCAGACCAGCACGGCCGCGTCGGCCAGTTCGGCGACCAGGTCGGTGCCACCGATCACCGGTACGTCAACCCGCCGGCTGCCGTGCAGCGCCGGGTCGTCGTCGAGGAAGCCGCGCAGCCGCCAGGTCGGCGACACCGCGTTGACCGCCGCGACGGCGGCGGCGGTCTCCCGGGCGAACCCGCCGGCGCCGACGATCAGCAGATCCCTCATCGGCCGGCCAGTTTGCGCAGCACCGCGACGATGTGGTCCTGGTCGGCCTCGGTGAGGGCGTGGTGCAGCGGCAGGATCAGCGAGTCGCGGGTCAGCCGCTCGGTCACCGGCAGCGGGGCCGGGGTGACGTCGGCGTACGCCGGCTCCAGATGAGCGGCCATGATGCCGCGCCGGGCCGACACCCCGGCGTCGGACAGCCCGGTGAGCACGTCGTCGCGGCTCACGCCGAACTCCGGGTCGACCCGTACCCAGAACGACTGGAAGTTGGTTTCGCCGTACGCCGGGTCGACCACCGCTACCAGGCCGTCGATGCCGGCGAGCAGTTGGTGGTAGCGGGCGGCGAGCGCCCGCCGGCCGGCGACCAGGCCGGCGAGCCGACCGACCTGGACCAGGCCGACCGCCGCCTGGATGTCGGTCATCCGGTAGTTGAAGGCCGGTTCCAGGTAGGCCTCCAGCACCGGCTGGGCGCTGGCATGCCGGTCGGCGGCGGAGACGTTCATGCCGTGCTCGCGCAGCCGGCGCAGCCGGGCCGCACCGTCGGCGTCGTCCAGGGTCAGCATGCCACCCTCACCCGTGGTGATCACCTTGCGCGGGTGGAACGACCAGGCGGAGACCGTCGCCCCGGCACCCACCGGTCGGCCGTACGCGCGGGAACCAGCCGCGCAGGCGGCATCCTCGATCAGCGGTACGCCCCAGCCGGCGGCCGCCGTACGCAGCGTGGCCGTGTCGAACGGCATGCCGCCCTGGTGGACCGCGATCACCGCCCGGGTACGCGGGGTGCGTACCGCCTCGATCGTCTCGACGGTCAGGTTGCCGGTGACCAGGTCGACGTCGGCGAAGACCGGCTCGGCACCGGCGTGCCGGACCGCGTTCGCGGTGGCGATGAACGACAGCGACGGCACGACGACCTCATCGCCGGGGCCGACGCCGTGCAGCACCAGCGCCAGGTGCAGCGCGGTGGTGCAGGAGCTGACCGCCACCCCGTGGTCGGCGCCGACGACGGCGGCGAACTCGCGCTCGAACTGCGCCACCCGGGGGCCCTGGGCCACCCAGCCGGAGCGGATCGCCGCGGCGGCGGCCTGCTCCTCCTCCTCGCCGAGCATCGGCAGCATCACCTGGATGCGGCGCGGACTGGTCTCGCTCATGCCGGTTGGCTCCAGTTCCTGGTCTGCATCCGCTCCAGCGCACCGGGCTGCTCGCGCAGCAACCGCTGGAAGTACTCGAGGGTGTGGCCGATGCCTTCGGCCAACGACACGCGGGGGGCGAAGTCGACCGTCTTGCGCAGTCTGGAGGTGTCCACCCAGAGCCGGGGGACATCGGCCGGGCGCGGCGGCTCGTACACCGGTTGCAGGTCGGTGCGGCCGACCGCTTCCAGCACCGTGCGGGCCAGCAGCCCGATGGACAGCTCCTCGCCGTACCCGAGGTTGACCACCTCGCCGACCAGTTCGGTCGACTCGGCGACCCGGGCCAGCGTCTCGACGCAGTCCCGCACGTACAGGAAATCGCGGGTGACGCTGCCGTCGCCGAAGACCACCGGCGGCTGCCCGGCCAGCGCCCGCAGGATGAACCGGGGGATCACCTCGCCGGAGTCACCCTCGAAGTGCGACCGCGGCCCGTAGTTGTTGAACGGCCGGACGCAGACCACCGGCAGCCCCCAGCACTCCAGGTACGAGCGGGCGTAGTGCTCGCCGGCGAGTTTGCTGCTGCCGTAGACGGTCAGTGGCCAGGGGGTGGTCTGCTCGGTGATCGGGAACTCCAGCGCCCGACCGTAGATCTCCGAAGTCGACACGTACAGCAGCCGGGACACCTGCGCGGCCCGCGCCGCCTCCAGCACGTTGAGTGTGCCGAGCGCGTTGACCTGGTGGTTCTCCACCGGACTGTGCAGCGAGTGGCGTACCCCGAGGCAGGCCAGGTGGAACACCACGTCGACCCCGGCCATCGCGTCATGGCAGGTCTGCGGGTCGCAGATGTCGCCCTCGATCACCCGGACCGACTCGGCACCGGGGAACGTCAGATTCTCCCGGGTGCCGTTGCGGAAGTTGTCCAGCACCACGACCTGCGCGCCGAGCGAGACGAGATGCTCGGTCAGGTGTGAGCCGATGAAGCCGGCGCCGCCAGTGACCAGCACGGTCGAGTTGGCCAGGTCGACCGCGGGGGCGGCGCCGGGAGTGGCTGCGACGGTCATGCGGCGGGCTCCTCGTCCAGCGGGATCATCGTGCCGCCGGCGGCGAGGCTGCGGGTGGCGGCTTCCAGGATGGCCAGCACCCGCAGGCCGGAACGGCCGTCGGTCAACGCCGGGGTGCCGGTACGGATGGCGCGGGCGTATTCGTCGACCATGGTGCGCAGCGCCTCCCGCTCGGTCAGCGCCGGGGCGACCATGTCGCCGGAGCGATACGACACCAGCGTGTCCCGACGGGCCTCGGTGCCGAGCTCGTCGGAGGTGGCGACGTCGACGCCCCGGTCGAACAGGGCGAGCCGCTGGCCCGGGTTGAGGTCGTCCCAGACCAGGGTCCGCTTCGACCCGCCGATGATCGTCGTACGGATCTTGACCGGGGACAGCCAGTTGACGTGCACGTGGGCGATCGCGCCGCTGCTCAGCCGCAGGGTGAGGTACGCCACGCAGGCCCGGCCGGCGCCGATGCCGTCGGCGCCGTGCGCCGCGACCGACACCGGCCGTACCCCTGGCGGCAGCACGAAGTCGAGAATGGACAGGTCGTGCGGGGCGAGGTCCCAGACGACGTCGATGTCGCGCTGCACCAGGCCCAGGTTGATCCGTACGGAGTCGAGGTAGTGCAGCTCACCCAGCTCGCCGGAGTGCAGCATCTCCCGGATACGCAGCACCGCCGGGGTGTAGCAATAGGTGTGGTCGCACATCAGGGTCAGTCCGCGCTGCTCGGCCTCGGCGACCAGCCGCGTTCCGTCGGCGTGGTTGGCGGCGAGCGGCTTCTCGACCAGCACGTGCTTGCCGGCGCGCAGCGCGGCGAGGGCGACCTCGAGGTGGGTGCCGGCCGGTGTGGCGATCGCCACGGCACGCACCGAGTCGTCGGCGAGTACCCGGGCCAGGTCGTCTGTCGCGCCGACCGTCGAGTAGTCGCCGAGCACCGCGCGGGCCCGACCGAGATCGAGGTCACAGAGCCAGTGCAGCCGGAACGCCGGGCTGGACATGAAGTTGCGGACCAGGTTGGGGCCCCAGTAGCCGGCGCCGATGACGGCTACGCCGATGGGCTCGTCCGGCATGGCAGGCGGATGAGTCACGGATGTCCATTTCGTCGGGGGGCATGCTGACCCGGGCGAGCCGGGCCGACCCGGGCCACCGCCGGATGGGCGCGGCCCATCGGTGGGCCCGGCGGAGAGGGTCCGTTCGGGAAGCTACCGAGCGCTGCCACGCCGACGCCAGCACTGTGACGTAAACCCGGCACAACCGCGAGGTCACGAGGTACCTTCGTCGGCCTGGGTCCACCTGTCGGCCAGTGCCGGCCCGGAGGGTCGGTCCCTTCCAGCCGGAGAGTCGGCCGCTTCGGGGCGCAGGGTCGGTTTCCCGACATCGGCGGCGTCGGTGACCCCCTACCGTGTGCGCCGCACCTCCGGCAGTTCTGGCACACTGCCGGTGACCAGGAAGGATCACGGCTCATGAGTGCAACCGCAGCGCGTCCGGACGCCACTGACGCCGACGCCACTGTCGCCGGCTCGGCCGACGTGGCCGACACGGCGAGTATCGGTGCCGGCACCCGCGTCTGGCACCTGGCCCAGGTCCGCGAGGACGCGTCGGTCGGCCGCAACTGCATCATCGGCCGCGGAGCGTACGTCGGTCCGGGGGTCCGGCTCGGCGACAACGTCAAACTGCAGAATCACGCCCTCGTCTACGAGCCGGCGCAGCTCGACGACGGAGTGTTCATCGGGCCGGCGGCGGTGCTGACCAACGACGAGTACCCCCGGGCGGTCACCCCGGACGGGCGGCTGAAGACCGGCGACGACTGGACTGCGGTCGGTGTCACCATCGGCACCGGCGCGGCGATCGGTGCCCGGGCGGTCTGTGTCGCCCCGGTGCGTATCGGCCGCTGGGCGACGGTCGCCGCCGGGGCCGTGGTCACCCGGGACGTCCCGGACTTCGCCCTGGTCGTCGGGGTGCCGGCGCGCCGGGTCGGCTGGGTCGGCCGGGCCGGCGTACCGCTGGTCGCGGACGGCGACGGCCGGTTCGTCTGCCCCCGCACCGGGCAGCGCCACGTCGAGTGCGATGGGCTGCTCACCGAGGAGTGAAGCCGGCCACCCCACATGTGCACGGCAGGATCATCGGCGGTCCGCGGGCCGGGGTCAGGCGTGGGTACGGCGCTTGCGCTCGGGCGCGCCCGCAACGACCTTCTCGGCGGTCTGATCGACCGACACCGCCTCGGTCGGGACCGCGTCCACCGGTAGGGTCTGCTCCGGCTCCGCCGCGGGAGCCTGCGTCGCCGGTGCCCGCTCAGGCTGTTGTGCGGTCGGCTCGGGCTGTTGTTCCGCCGGCTCTGGTTCCTGCGCCAGAGTTACCTGCTCGGCTTCCCGCATCCCGGCGAGGCGCTGCTGCTCGCCGGCAAGCTCGGCCTGGACCGCGCTGAGCGTACGCCGTGCCTCGTCGGACTCCTGCCGGGTGAGCACCATCTGGTGCCGCAGGTCGGCCAGTGCCTGCTGCGCCTCGGCGACCTCCTGCAGCACCTCGGTGAGTTGCTGACCGGCGGAGACCACCTCACGCTGGGCGGATGCCACCTGCTGCTGACTGCTGGCCAGCTGGCGCTGGGCGATCGCCGCGTGCTCCTCGGAGAGACGTCGGACACTCGCGGCGTGCTCGTCGGCGCTGCCCCGCGTGCTGAGCGCGTACTCCTCGGCCTGCTGGCGGATGGTCACCGCCTGCTCCTCGGCCCGGGAGCGGATGTGGGTTGCGTACTCCTCGGCCTCACCGCGCTGGTTGGTGATGATCTCCTGGGTGGTGCTGCGCCACTGCTCCACCTCCTGCTCGGCGGCGGTCCGCAACTCGCCGATCTCCTGCTCCATCGTCGCGCGGCGCCGGTCGACCTCCTGCTGTACGCCGTCGCGTAGCTCGGCGACCTCTGCTTCGGCGGTACTGCGCAGCGTGGTCAGCTCCTGCTCGACCTGGTCACGTCGGGCGGTGAGCTCCTGGTCCAGCTCGGCGCGGGTCTGCGCGACGAACGCGTCGGTCTCGGCGTGCGTCCGGGTGACGTACTCGGTGGCCTGCTCGACGGCCTGGGCGGCCTCCCGGTGGGCCGACTCGGCGGCGGCCTCGCCCTCGGTACGGATCCGTTCGGCGTCCTGCCGGGCGGCGGCGACCGCCGCTTCGGCGGCCTCGCGCAGGTTGGTTGCCTCTTCCTGGGCGGTGGTGACCATGCGGCTGGCGTCCATCCGGGCCTGGGTGACCAGCCGTTCGGCTTCGGCCTGAGCGTCGGCCAGGGTCCGGTCGGCGGTCTCCTGGGCGGTGCTGACCGCGTTGCTGGCCTGTTCCTGGGCGGTGGTGACGGTCTGCCGGGCTTCCCGCTGGGCGGCCTTGACGGTGTCGTCGGCTTCCCGTCGTGCCGCGTGCAGCGCGTCGTCGGCCTGCTGCTGGGCGGTGGCGATGAGCTGGTTGGCCTCCTCCCGGGCAGCGACGAGAGCGGCCTCGGCCGCAGCCCGCAGGTTGTCCGACTCCTCACGGGCGCTGGTCACGGTCGCCTCGGCCTCGGCGCGGCGGGCGGCGTTGGCGCGGTCCTCCTCCGCGCGGCGAGCGGCGAGCGCCAGCTCGAAGTCGCGCATCGCGGTGTCGGCCTGCTGCCGGGCGTCGGCGAGCACCTGCTCGGCCTCGGCGCGGCGGGAGTCGATCTCCTCGGCCGCGTTGAACCGGATCTCCTCAGCCTGGTCCTCGGCGAGCCCGAGGATCTGCTCGACCCGCGGGCCGAGGTGCCGGAACGACACCTGGTCCAGAAAGCTGGTCTCCCTCCGGGCCTCGGTCAGATCGGCCTGGAGCTGCTCGATCTGCGCAGCCAGGGTGTGCATCTGCACGTAAATCTGTTCCCGTTCCGCGCCGAGCGTGGCCAGCTCGTTCTCGGTACGGGCGATGTAGCGGTCGACCTGACGTTTGTCGTACCCCCGGATCGCCAGCTCGAAGTTGGGCCCCGATCCGGAGTCCCCGTCAAGGTTGAAGAGTTCTTCGCCTTGCGCCATGGCTCCATCCTCACACGCAACGCCCTGTTGCGGGGCGATACCCATGCTCCTGACAGGACGCGCGTCACTTCGGATGATTTGCCAGGTGTGAACCATTCGCCCAGCGGGTATGCCGCATCACCGGCGGTGATCGTGCGCGTCGCCGCCGGGCGGCAGGGCTGGCCGGGACACGCACAGCAGGGGACCGGGCACCGAACGCGAAGGGCCGCGCCGGAGCACCGGCGCGGCCCTTCGGCGGTTCGGTTCAGCTGGTCAGCTCGCTGAACGGTGTCCAATCAGTGGTCAGCTCGCCGACTTGGCGTTGACCGGCTCGGCGTTCTCGTCGGCCTTGCCGCTGTCCGCGCCGCCCGCCGGCACGCCGGGAACGATGCCGGCCAGGCCGGAGAGCATCTGGCCCAGCTGCGAGGTGACCGCGTCCTTCTGCCGGTTGAGGTCCTCGACCTCGCGGCGGGCGGCCTGGGTGGTCAGCTCGGCCTCGGTCCGGGCCTCGGTGAGCAGTCGGTTGGCTTCGCTGCGCGCCTCGTTGAGAGTCTTGTCCGCCAGCGACTTCGCCTTGTCCACGGTCTCCTGGGCGGACCGCTCGGACTCGATCCGGCGTGCCTCGGCGCGCTGCTCGATCTCCTTGGACCGGTCCTCGGCGGCCCGGGCACGCCCCTCGGCCTCGGCGACCATCCGCTGGGTCTGTGCGACCTGGGCGGCGTGCCGCTCGGACTCTTCCCGCTCGGCCTTCTCCCGGCGTTCAGCCAGCTGCAGCTCCAGTGCCTGCAGATCCTTGTCCCGCTTGTCGCGGGCGTCGGTGAGCAGCTTGGTCGCCTCGGCCCGCTTCTCCTCAGCCTCCCGGGCCGCCTTGGCCCGCAGTTGGGTGATCTCCCGCTCCGCGGTGGCCCGCAGGGTGGCGACCTCGCGCTCCACGGTCGACTTCAGCTCGGCGACCTCGTGGGCGGTGACCGCCCGCAGCTGCTTGGTCTCCCGTTCCGCGTCGGCCCGCAGCGTGTCCGCCTCGCGGCGGGCCTGCACCCGGACCTCGGCCGCCTCCCGCTCAGCCGCGGTCCGGACGCTGCCCGCCTCCCGCTCGGCCCCGGCCTTCATCGCGGCGGCCTCGGCCCGCGCCTTGTCGGTGATCTCCCGGGCCTCCAGCCGGGCCGCAGAGAGGATGCCCTCGGACTCCCGCTTGGCCTCACCGCGGTGGTCGTTGGCCTGCTCCTCGGCCAGCCGGAGAATCTGCTCCACCCGGGTTCCCAGGCCGGAGAGGGTGGGCCGGTTGTTCTCCTCGAGCTGCTTGTTGGTGTCGGTGAGCTTCTGTTCGACCGCGTTGAGCCGCTGCTCGGCCTGGCGGAGCCGGCGCTGCGCGTCGTTCATCCGCTGCTCGGCCTCAGCTCGAGCCTGCTCCGACTGGGTGAGGGCGGCTACCAGGCGCTGCAGGTGGTCATCCACCTGGTTGCGGTCGTAGCCACGAAGCACGACGGTGAAGTCGTGCGGAGCGCTGGCGTTATCGAAGAACGCAAGGGAGGACTGCTGCTGGGGCATTGAGACATAGTGGCAGATGTACCAGGGTGTTTCGCAAGAGCGAACTGCCCGTCACCACGATAGCCGACATGGTCATCTTTCCTTGGCCGACCGGCGCTCGGTATACGAATTGTAGGCGTATGCGTACGCAACGAAGTCTTTCGGGTGGTCGGGTCATCGCCGTGCACTCCGTCCAGAGCCCGGTCATGGCGATGTATGAGCAGCTCAGAGCGGTTCCTCTGGGTGCTTTCCGGGCGACGCCGGGTGGGGCCGTGGCTCAGCCTGCGGGCCAGCCGACGACGAACCGTTACGCCGCCAGTGCCACGCCGGGTGGCCCGCCGTCGGACGCCGTACCTGAAAACCGGTGAAGTTGTCCGGCCCGCTTCCTTTCGGCATTCCCGACCGACCAGTTCCGGTCCGTCGATCCGCATCAGCGGACCGGAACTGGCCGGCCAGTCGGTACGACCGGGCCGGTTTGTGACTTAGGCCGGCTGGTCCGGGGTCGCCGCCGGCTGGACCAACTCGACCAGGACGCCGCCGGCGTCCTTCGGGTGCACGAAGTTGATCCGCGAACCTGCGGTGCCCGGCCGAGGTGCGTCGTAGAGCAGCCGTAGTCCGCGCTCGCGCAGCGCCGCGCACGCCGCGTCGATGTCCACCACCGTGTACGCCAGCTGCTGCATCCCGGGGCCGTTGCGGTCCAGGAACTTGGCGATGGTCGACTCGGCAGACAACGGGGCGAGCAGCTGCACCTGACCGCCGTCGGGCACCGGCCCGACGGCGAGCATGGCCTCGCGTACCCCTTGGGCGTGATTGACTTCCAGGTGTACGCAGCGCATGCCGAAGGTGCGGGTGTAGAAATCGAGCGCGGTGTCCAGATCCGCCACAGCGATCCCGACATGGTCGATCTTCAGCAGGCCGATGTCTGTGACATAGTCCGCAGCGGCCTCGGCAGGAGCTTCTTCCGTCATGGCGATAGTCTGGCCGAACCATCGTTAAGTTGTCGCCGGCACCCCGGCCTTGTCCCACTGTGCGGAGGCGGAATCCCATGACCTCGGTGATCGTCAGCGGCGCACGCACCCCGATGGGCCGGTTGCTCGGCAACCTGAAGGACTTCCCGGCCACCGCCCTCGGCTCGACCGCGATCTCCGCCGCCCTCGGTCGCGGCGGCGTCGACCCCGATCAGGTGCAGTACGTCATCATGGGCCAGGTGCTCCAGGCCGGCACCGGCCAGATGCCGGCCCGGCAGGCCGCGGTCGGCGCCGGTATCCCGATGAGCGTACCCGCCCTCACCATCAACAAGGTCTGCCTTTCCGGTCTCGACGCGATCGCGCTCGCCGACCAGTTGATCCGGGCCGGCGAGTTCGACGTCGTGGTGGCCGGCGGGATGGAGTCGATGACCAACGCGCCGCATCTGCTGCGCGGCCAGCGTGCCGGCTACAAGTACGGCGACGTGGTGGTCGCCGACCACATGGCCCTGGACGGGCTGACCGACGTGTTCGACTGCTGCGCGATGGGCGAGTCGACCGAGCGGCACGGCACCCGGCTCGGCATCAGCCGGGCCGAGCAGGACGCCTTCGCCGCCACCAGCCACCAGCGGGCCGCAGTAGCCCAGAAGAACGGCGTCTTCGCCGAAGAGATCACCCCGATTGAGGTGCCGCAGCGCAAGGGTGACCCGGTCCGGCTGCTCAACGACGAGGGAATCCGGCCGGACACCACCGTCGAGACGCTGGCCCGGCTCCGTCCCGCCTTCACCCCGGACGGCACCATCACCGCCGGTAGTTCATCACCGATCTCGGACGGCGCGTGCGCCGTGGTGGTGATGAGCCGGTCCCGGGCCGAGGCGCTCGGCCTCGACTGGATCGCCGAGATCGGCGCGCACGGCAACGTCGCCGGCCCGGACAACTCGCTGCACTCCCAGCCGTCCAACGCCATCCGGCACGCCCTCGGCAAGGCCGGGATGACCGTCACCGATCTCGACCTGATCGAGATCAACGAGGCGTTCGCCGCCGTCGGCGTCCAGTCGACCCGGGACCTCGACGTCGATCCAGGCATCGTCAACGTCAACGGCGGCGCGATTGCTCTCGGTCACCCGATCGGCATGTCCGGCGCCCGGCTGGCGCTGACTCTCGCGCTGGAGCTGCGCCGACGCGGCGGCGGGACCGGCGCCGCTGCGCTCTGCGGTGGCGGCGGGCAGGGCGACGCCCTGATCCTGCGGGTGCCGACCGCGAAGTGACCGCAGGCTCCGACGGCGAAGTGACCGCAGGCTCCGACGGCCAGGTGAGCCGGGGCGGCTCCCGGGACGTACCGGATCTCGTCCGGCGGGCCCGCGCCGGCGACGCTCGGTCCGTCGCGCGGCTGATCACGCTGGTCGAGTCCGGTGGGCCGCAGCTGCCGCGGATCGCCGCCGAGCTGGCCGGGCACACCGGGCACGCCCTGGTCGTCGGGCTGACCGGCGCCCCCGGCGTCGGCAAGTCGACCACCACCAGCGAGCTGGTCCGGGTGCTGCGCGGCCGGAACCTGCGGGTCGGCGTCCTCGCCGTCGATCCGTCCAGCCCGTTCACCGGCGGTGCGATCCTCGGCGACCGGGTACGGATGCAGGACCACGCCACCGACCCGGGCGTGTACATCCGGTCGATGTCCAGCCGGGGCCACCTCGGCGGGCTGTCGTCGGCGACCCCGGCGGCGGTCCGGGTCCTCGACGGCGTCGGCTGCGACGTCGTGCTGATCGAGACGGTCGGCGTCGGGCAGGCGGAGGTCGAGGTGGCCGGGCTGGCCGACACCACGGTGGTGCTGCTCGCCCCCGGCATGGGTGACGCCGTGCAGGCGGTGAAGGCTGGCATCCTGGAGATCGCCGACATCTTCGTGGTCAACAAGGCCGACCGCGACGGCGCCGACGGCACCGTACGGGACCTGAAGGGCATGCTCGCGCTGACCGCCACCGCCCCGGGCGGCTGGCGCCCGCCGGTGCTGCGGACCGTGGCCGCCCACGGCGACGGTCTCGACGAACTGGTGACCGCGATCGAACGGCACCGCGACTGGCTGGCCGGCCGGGGCGAGCTCACCGCCCGTCGGGCCCGGCGGGTCGCCGCCGAGGTCGAGGCGATCGCGATCGGCACGCTGCGCGGGCGGATCAGCTCGCTGCGCGACGGTACGCTGCCCGCCGAACTCGCCGCCGAGGTGCTCGCCGGCCGGCTCGACCCGTACGCCGCCGCCGATCGGCTACTCACCGAGTTGACCGGGCCGGCCCCGCCGTCGCGCTGACCGGGCCCACCCCGCTTCCACCCCATGCCATGCCGACGGCTGCCATCCCCCCGCTGAACCGGCTGCTCCCGCAGGGCGCGGTCGGCGCACCGACGCGAGGTCCGCTAGGGTCGGCGCGTGCCCACCACCGTCGATCTCCCGATCATCGAGCTCGCGGCTGCGACCGTAGGCTACCTCAGTGCCGAGCCGGTGCTGCGTGACGTGACGCTGACCGTGCGACCCGGTCACCTGCTGGCGGTCACCGGGCCGTCCGGCGCGGGCAAGACGACCCTGCTATCGGCGATGGCCGGCCTGCTGCGGCCGATCGGCGGATCCATCTCGCTTGGCGGTGAACCGCTGCGCGGCCGCGACCACGCCGTGGATCGCAAGGTCGTGCTGGTCCCACAGGACAACGGTCTCGCCGCGATACTGACAGCAGGGGAGAACCTGCAGGTGGCGCTGATCGCTGTCGGGATGAGCCCAGCGGCAGCGCGGCGGGCCGGCGCGGCCGCACTCGACCGGCTCGGCCTCGCCGGTCAGTCCGACCAACTCGTCGAGGAGCTCTCCGGCGGCCAGCAGCAGCGGACCGCGTTGGCCCGGGCGCTGGCGCTGCACGGTGACGTGCTGCTCGCCGACGAGGTGACCAGCGAGCTGGACGCGGCCAACCGTCAGCTGGTCCTCGACCTGCTGCGGGCCGAGGCCGACCGGGGTGCAGCCGTCGTCTTCGCCACCCACGACTCGGAGGCGGCTGCCGCCTGCGACGCCGAACTGCACCTGCTCGACGGCCGGGCCGAACTGACCCGGCCATGGCCCGACCTACGAGTGATCTAGAAGGATCTGGCCGGTATATCGACCATGGTTCTTCTAGATCGCGGCGGGGCTCGGTCGGCACGCGGCGGACTCAGCCGGCGCGGGCAGGTTCAACCCGGCCAGCCGGCCGCTCGGAGCGCCGCGGTCAATGGTCGACTATTTCGGCCGGGCGCACCCGGATCAGATAGGCCGGGAAACGGAGGATCCGGTCGCCGGCGACGCCAGCACGCGTCGAGGTAACGCACCCGTCCGGCCCGGTCCTTGCGCCGCTGTTGCAGGTCCGGTGGCGGCAGTCGATGCCGCCGGCAGAGCCGGACGAAATCGATCTCGGACAGCGCGGTCGCCCCACCATCGGCGTCCGCCGCCGCAGCGGCGATCAACCGGCGTCGCCGGACCCGGGGCAGCCAGCGCAGGGCGGCGAGGATCTCGGCCGGAACGACCCGACGCTGTTGGCAACCGGCGGCGATGATCGCCTGCGCCTCGTCGTCGGAACGTGCCCATTCTGCGGCATCGACCAGCGACCGCGCCATGCTGGTACGCATCGGGCGACCCACCTGGTGATGTTCCTCGGGCGTCACCGTGGTCCGCCGGACCATCATCGCCGGCATGTCGAGGGGCAGCCGACGACGTAGCTCCGGGTACTGCCGGTCACCGTCGACGAGTACCTGGATCGGACCCGCGCCACCCGCGAAGCGCAGCACTCCTTCACGGGCTGCGGTGAGCCCGCCCAGCAGCGCCGTCGGGCCTGCCAACAGCACAGCTACCCAGAGTGTCTGCTCGGCGGTCAGCGGCCCGTTGCTGGTAAACACGATCCCGGCACAGATCCGCCGTCACTGCCCACGACCGATACGCCGGCGCAGCCCGGACCGGCCCAGATGCTCGGTGGCCTGCGTCGAGGTGAGGACGCCGGACTGCTCGAACACCAGCCAGTCGAGATTCCGGCACCGGCCGGCATTCCGACACCGGCCGGCCCGGCAGCGGGTCACAACTGCGGTGCCACCTCGGCGGCGACGAGCTCGATGTGGTCCAGGTCGGCCAGGTCCAGCACCTGCAGGTAGATCCGTTGGGCGCCGATCTCGGCGTACCGGCCGATCTTGTCCACCACCTCGGCCGGCGTGCCGGCCAGGCCGTTGGCGCGCAGCTCGTCCGGCTCCCGGCCGATGACCGCCGCCCGCCGCGCCACCTCGGCGTCGTCACGACCACAGCACAGCACCAGCGCGTTGGACAGCCGCAGGCCGTCCGGATCGCGGCCCGCCTCGGTGCAGGCCGTCCGCACCTGCTGGAACAGCCGCGCCGACTCGGCGAGGCCCTCGAACGGCACGTTGAACTCGTCGGCGTAGCGGGCGGTCAGCTGCGGGGTCCGCTTGCGGCCCTTCCCGCCGAGCAGCACCGGCGGCCGGGGCCGCTGCACCGGCTTGGGCAGCGCCGGAGAGTCGGTGACCTGGTAGTACCTGCCCAGGAAGTCGAAGGTGTCGCCGACCGGGGTCTCCCACAGGCCGGTGATGATCGCCAGCTGCTCGTCGAGCCGGTCGAACCGCTCGGCCAGCGACGGGAACGGAACCGCGTACGCGGTGTGTTCGGCCTCGAACCAGCCGGCCCCGATGCCGAACTCGACCCGACCGCCGCTCATCTCGTCGACCTGCGCGACGGTGATCGCCAGCGGACCGGGGTAGCGGAAGGTCGCGGCGGTCATCAGGGTGCCGAGCCGGATCCGGCTGGTGTCCCGGGCCAGCCCGGCGAGGGTCGTCCAGGCGTCGGTCGGGCCGGGCAGTCCGTCGCCGCCCATCGCCAGATAGTGGTCGGACCGGAAGAATGCGTCGTACCCGGCGTCTTCGGCGCACCGGGCCACCGCGAGAAGCTGCTGGTAGCTGGCACCCTGCTGAGGTTCGGTGAAGATCCGCAAGTCCACGCCGTCGAGCATATGCCGGTCAGGACGACCGGGCCGGGCGCACCGGTACGCCCGGTAGGAGACGTTGTCGTCGGGGACTTCATCGACCAGCACCGCGCTACCTGGGACCCGACCCGGTTTACCCTGTGTCGTTGCTGAGTGCCGCGCCGCCGCCGGAAGTGAGGAAGGCCGTTCATGCGCTGGTCCCGACTACACATTCCTACGTTGCGCGATGACCCGGCGGAGGCCGACGCGCCGAGCCACCGGCTGCTGCTGCGGGCCGGCTACCTGCGGCAGTTGATGGCCGGCCACTACTCGCTGCTGCCGCTGGCGGTGCGGGTACGGGCGAAGGTCATCGAGGTGATCCGCGACGAGATGACGCGGATCGGGGCGCAGGAGTTCAGCCTGCCCGCGTTGCATCCGGCGGAGATCTGGCGCCGGACCGGTCGGTGGGATTCGATGGGTGAGGAGATGTTCCGGCTGCGCGACCGCAGGGGCGCCGACCTGGCGTTGGGCATGACCCACGAAGAGGTGTTCACGATCCTCGCCCGGGAGCTGAACTCCTACCGGGAGCTGCCGCAGCTGTGGTACCAGTTCCAGACCAAGTTCCGGGACGAGCCGCGGCCCAAGGCCGGGCTGCTGCGCACCCGCGAGTTCACCATGAAGGACTCGTACAGCTTCGACCTGGACCGGGCCGGGCTGGACCGGTCCTTCGACCTGCACCACGACGCGTACCGGCGGATCTTCGACCGGCTGGGCGTCCCGGCGGTTGCCGTGCAGGCGTCCAGCGGTGCCATGGGCGGGTCGGCGTCGGTCGAGTTCATGTGCCCGGCACCGACCGGCGAGGACCAGGTGGTCGACTGCCCGGCCTGCGGCTACGCCGCGAACCTGGAGAAGGCGACGTCGCGGCTCGATCCATGGACGGACGCCGCCGGGTCCGCCGCCCCGCAGCCGTTCGACACCCCGGGCGTACGGACCATCGACGATCTCGCGGTGCGCTTCGCCGCGCCGGCCGACCGGCAGATCAAGACCCTGGTGTACGTGCTCGACGGCGAGCTGACCCTGGTGCTGCTGCGCGGCGACCATCCGCTCAACGAGCAGAAGCTGGCCGACGCCACCGGTGCGGTGCAGCTGCGGGCGGCAGCCGCCGACGAGATCCGGGCGGCGTTGGGGGCGGCCCCGGGCAGCCTGGGCGCGGTCGGGGTGACCGGGGTGCCGGTGATCGCCGACGAGGCGCTGCGCGGCCGGCGGGACATGTTCACCGGCGCCAACGTCGACGGCGTCCATTTGCGTGGCGTCGACGTCGGCCGGGACGTCTCCGTCGGCAGCTGGGCCGACCTGCGCGAGGTGGCCGCCGGTCAGCCGTGCGTGACGTGCGGGGAGCCGCTGCGGGTACGCCGGGCGATCGAGGTCGGGCACATCTTCAAGCTCGGGCAGCGCTACAGCGAGGCATTGGACGCGGCGGTGCTCGACCCGGCCGGCGACCGGATTCCGGTGGTGATGGGCAGTTACGGGATCGGGGTGGAACGGGCGATGGCGGCGATCGTTGAAAGCCACCACGACGCCGAGGGAATCGTCTGGCCGGTGGCGGTCGCCCCGTTCTCGGTGGCGGTGGTCGTCGCCCAGGTCGACGACCGGCCGGTCGCCGAGACCGGCGAGCGGATCTACCAGCGGCTGCTCGCCGAGCGGGTGGACGTGGTGATCGACGACCGAGCGGAGCGGGCCGGGGTCAAGTTCCGCGACGTCGAGCTGGTCGGCATTCCGTTGCGGGTCACGGTCGGCAAGCGGTCGCTGGCCGAGGGGGTGGTCGAGGTGACCGACCGGGCCACCGGGGAGACGGTACGGGTGCCGGTGGGCGAGGTGGTCGACCATCTCCGGCGGCTGTTGCGGCCGGCGGGCTGAGGTGGCATCCGTCGACGATCGCAGCCGGTGGGCTTAGCGATCGTTCAGTACGGGCTCTAGACTCGGATCCGCCCGGACCCGAGGAGGCCCTTCGATGGACGCCGAACAGATTGCCGCCGGTCGCGCCCGCTGGCAGGCCCGCTACGACGCCGCGAAGAAACGCGACGCGGACTTCACCACGCTGTCCGGCACGACGGTGGATCCGGTCTACGGTCCGCCCGACGGCGCCGACCACCCCGGCTTCGAGCGGATCGGCTGGCCGGGCGAGTACCCGTACACCCGAGGGTTGTATCCGACCGGCTACCGGGGGCGGACCTGGACCATTCGGCAGTTCGCCGGCTTCGGCAACGCCCGGCAGACCAACGAGCGGTACAAAATGATCCTCGGTGCCGGCGGCGGGGGACTGTCGGTGGCCTTCGACATGCCGACGCTGATGGGCCGCGACTCCGACGACCCGCAGTCGCTCGGCGAGGTCGGCCACTGCGGGGTGGCGATCGACTCCGCCGCCGACATGGACGTGCTCTTCGACGGCATCGACCTGGCGGCGGTCACCACCTCGATGACCATTTCCGGGCCGGCGGTGCCGGTGTTCTGCATGTACCTGGTCGCCGCCGAACGGCAGGGCGCCGACCTGGCCACCCTGGACGGCACCCTGCAGACCGACATCTTCAAGGAGTACATCGCCCAGAAGGAGTGGCTGTTCGGCCCCGAGCCGCACCTGCGGCTGATCGGTGACCTGATGGAGTTCTGCGCGCGGCGGATCCCGCGCTACAAACCGCTGTCAATCTCCGGATACCACATCCGGGAGGCCGGCTCCACCGCCGCGCAGGAGCTGGCGTACACCCTCGCCGACGGCTTCGGCTACGTCGAGCTGGGGCTCTCCCGCGGGCTGGACGTCAACCGGTTCGCCCCCGGGCTGAGTTTCTTCTTCGACGCGCACGTCGACTTCTTCGAGGAGATCGCGAAGTTCCGCGCCGCCCGGCGGATCTGGGCCCGCTGGCTGCGCGACGAGTACGGCGCCACCGACGAACGCGCCCTCTGGCTGCGGTTCCACACCCAGACCGCCGGGGTGTCACTGACCGCGCAGCAACCGGTCAACAACGTGGTACGTACGGCGGTCGAAGCGCTCGCGGCGGTGCTCGGCGGCACCAACTCGCTGCACACCAACGCCCTGGACGAGACCCTGGCGCTGCCCACCGACGAGTCTGCGGAGATCGCGTTGCGTACCCAGCAGGTGCTGATGGACGAGACCGGGGTGGCCAACGTCGCCGACCCGCTCGGCGGTGCCTGGTACGTCGAGGCGCTCACCGACCGAATCGAGGCCGAGGCGGAGGAGATCTTCGCCCGCATCCGTCAGCTGGGCGGCGACGGCCCGCACCCGATCGGGCCGATCACCTCCGGCATCCTGCGCGGCATCGAAGACGGCTGGTTCACCGGGCAGATCGCCGAGGCGGCGTTCGCGTACCAGCAGGCGGTCGAGGACGGCCGGAAGAAAATCGTCGGGGTGAACTGCCACACCGGTACGGTCGCCAAGGAGCTGGAGATCCTGCGAATCTCTCACGAGGTGGAGGTCGAGCAGCGCCGGCTGCTGGCCGCCCGTAAGGCCGACCGGGACGACGCGCTGGTCCGCCGCCGACTCGACGACCTGGTCACCGCAGCCCGGGACGGCGACAACATGGTGCCGGCGATGCTCGACGCGGTCCGCGTCGAGGCGACCCTCGGCGAGATCTGCGATGCGCTGCGTGCCGAATGGGGCGTCTACCGCGAGCCGGCCCGCTTCTGATCCGACCCCGCGCTCCTGACCTGGGGGCCCGTGCCGGCCACCAATCGGGGGCAGCGGTTCCAAGGGATTCATGGTAGGCAGTACGCCGTGACGGGACTTGCGGTGAGCTGCCGACGGGTGGTGCAGATCTACCGGGGCGAGGCCGGCGACGTGGTCGCGCTCTCCGGCGTCGACCTGCGGATCAACCCCGGTGAGATGCTTGCCCTGGTCGGCCCGTCCGGATCCGGCAAATCGACCCTGGTGGCGCTGCTCGCCGGGCTGATGCGCCCGTCCGCCGGCCGGGTCAGCGTCGGCAGCTACGACCTGGGCAAGCTCTCCGACCGGGAGATCGCCCGGTTGCGGGGCACCCAGATCGGCGTGGTGCTGCAGGGCGCCGCCCGTAACCTGCTGCCGTACGCGACGTTGCGCCGCAACGTCTGGCTTGCCCAGCGGCGGGCCGCCGCCACCGCCGGCATCGACCTGGACGACCCGGACCGCATCCTCGACCTGGTCGGGTTGCCCGGCCGCGGCGATGACCGGCTGGCCGAGCTGACGCCGGGCGCCCGGCAGCGGGCCGCGCTCGCCGTCGGCGTCGCCGCCTCGCCCGGCCTGCTGCTGGTCGACGAGCCGACCAGTCAACTCGACACCCGGGGCCGCGACGAAGTGCTCGACGCGCTGGAGACGATCAACCGGGAACGGGAGACCACGATCGTGGTGGTGACCCACGACGCGCAGGTGGGTGCCCGGCTCGGCCGGGCGGTGACCATCCGGGACGGCCGGGTCGGCGCCGAGGGCCGCGACGGTGAGGACTTCGCGGTGGTGGCCGGCGACGGTACGGTGCAGCTGCCGCCCGAGGTGCTCGGCGACTTTCCACCCGGCACCCTGCTGCGGGTGGCCCAGGCCGACGGCGCGGTAACCCTGGTCGTGGGCGGGGCCGCCCCGCCCGGTCTGCTGCCCGACGGCGTCGACGGCACAGGAGTCTGAGTGTTCGCACTGCTCGTTGGCGCGGTCCGGGCCCGCGCCGGCCAGGCCGTCGCCCTGTTGGTGCTAACCGCACTCGCGGTCACCGCCACCACTGCCGCCCCCTGGTACGCAGCGGCGACCACCCGTACCGTCGCCGAGGCCGCGGTCGACGCGGCCGGCCCCAACCTGCTGGCCGCCCGCGCCACCGGCCGGGTCGCCAGCACCGCCGCCGAAGTCGCCGCTGACCAGCAGGTCGACCCAGCCGCCGGGGACCGCTCCGAGCTCGACGCCACCGGCGCCGACCTGGTCGACCGGGCCCGGCACGCCGGCGCCGAGATGATCGGCTACCCGGGTGCGACGGCGAGCAGTTCGGTGTGGAGCACCGGGACCGTCGCCGGCGGCCAGGCCGAGCTGGCCGCCAACCTGACGCACCGGGAGCAGGTCTGCGAACACCTGACCATCACCGGTACCTGCCCGCAGCGCCCCGGCGCGGCGTTGCTCAGCGCACGCAGCGCCGAACGGCTCGGCGTCGGGGCCGGTGACCAGGTCACCCATCAGGCGACGCGCAGCGCGCCGGTGGTTCTCACCGTCACCGGGACCTACCAGGTGACTGATCCCGGGGATCCGTACTGGGCGTTCGACGACCTCGGCAGCGGCGGTACCGACGCCGACAGCGGTGACCCGGTCTTCGCCACCGCCGGCACGCTGGCCGCCGTACCGGTGGACAACCTGTTCGCCGCCCACCACCTGGTGCTGCCGGCCGCCGCCTACCTCGCCGGAGTCGACCTGGCCACCGAGGTCCGCCGCTCCGACGGTGGTGGCGTCGTCGGCCGTTGGCAGGTCCGCACCGACGCGGCGATCCTGGTGGACCAGATCGCCCGCCACCGCCAACTGGTCGAGCTCGGTGTCGCCGTCGCCGCCGGGCAACTGCTGCTGCTGTCCTGGTTCGCCCTGTTCTTCGCCGTCCGACACACCGCCGAACATCGCCGCCGTGACCTGGGACTGGTCAAACTGCGCGGCGGTGCCCGGTGGCGGGTGTGGCTGCTCACGGTGGGCCAGAGCGGGCTGCCGATGATCGTCGGCGCGCTGGTCGGTGCCGCCGCCGGCCTGGTGGCCGCCCGGCTGCTCGCCGGTGCCGGCCCGGACCCGGAGCAGGCCGGCTCCGCCGCCCGGCTCGCCCTCGCCGCGACCGGCACCGCCGTCTCCGGCGCGCTGGTCGCCGCAATCGCCGCCGACCTGCGCAACGCCCGTGCCGCAGTGGTGGACCTGCTCCGGCACGTGCCGGCCCGCCAGCGCGGCTGGCGGGCCGACGTCGTCGACCTGATCGCGGTGGCCGTCGCCGGGGCCGGGCTATACCAGGCGTCCGTCGGCGCGGCCGAGCCGGACGAGGCCGGTGCTCTGGTGCTGCTCGCCCCGGCGTTGCTGGCCCTGGCGATCGCGCTGATCGCCGGTCGGGCGGCCACCCCGGTGGCCGGGCGGGCCGCTGCGGCCCTGCTGCGCGCCGGTCGGCTGCCCGCCGCGCTGGCCGCGCTGCACCTGGCCCGCCGGCCGGGGACCGCGCGGCTGGTCGCCCTGCTCACCGTCGGGGTGGCGTTGCTCGGCACCGCGATCGGCAGCTGGACCGAATCGGTCTCCGCGCGGGCCGTCCGGGCCACCCACGCCACCGGCGCCGACCAGGTGCTCACCGTGCAGGCCCGCAGCCGGGCCCACCTGCTGGCCGCGGTCCGCGCCGCCGACCCGTCCGGCCGGTACGCGATGGCGGTGGTCGGCAACAATCCCGGGTCGGCCCAGTACGTGCTCGCCGTCGACGCCTCCCGGTTCGCCCAGGTCGCCGCCTGGCACCCCGGCTACGGCCCGGTCGCCGCCGAGGTCGCCGCCGCGCTCACCCCGCCGGCCACCGAGGTTCGGGTCGGCGACGGTCCGCTGGTCCTGACCGCCACCGGACCGGACGAGGTGCCGGTCAGCGTCGTCGCGCACCTGGTCGACCCGGCCGGAGACCCGGTGCAGGTGGTCTTCGGCCCGCTCGGCACCGATCGTGCCGAGCACCCCGCCACGGTGACCGGATGCGGCCCGGACGGCTGCCGGCTGGCGTCACTCGAACTGGTCCAACCGGCCTGGAACGGCGTACCGGTGCTGGCCGAACCCGATCTCACGATCACCCTGCACGATCTGGCCGGGGCCACCACACCCCGGCTGGACGCGGCGTACCTCGGCGATATCGGGAACTGGCGTGGCGCGGTCGCCGGTGGTGCCATCGGCCCCCGGCTGACCACCGGGCCGGACGGCGCGACCGTCACCACCCCGCCGCCACCCGGCCGGGCGGACCGGCAGCGGTCCACCCGGATCCATCCGATCGACGCGCCGGTGCCGGTGCCGGTGGTCCGCTCCGGACCGGAGCTCGCCCCGGACGTTGCCGGCGAGCCACGGCTCGCCGTGTTCGGTGGTGCGGATCTGCCGGTGCGGTACGTGACGGTGGCCGACGCGCTGCCGCAGGCCCGGCTGCGCGGCTACCTGGTCGACCTGGAGCGGGCCGACCGGTTGGCCGACGGGGCCGGCACCGGCGACGTGCCGCAGGTCTGGCTCGCTCCCGACGCGCCGGCGGAACTGGCCGACCGGCTCACCGCCGAAGGGCTGACCATCATCGACACCGGTTCCCGGACCGAGGTGATCGAGCAGCTCGGCCGCCAGGGTCCGCCGTCGGCGCTGCGGTTCCAGCTGGCCGCCGGACTGATCGGGCTGCTGCTGGCCGCCGGGGCGCTGGCGGTGGTCGCGGCGGTGGAACGCGACGACCGGGCCGCCGAGATGGCCGCCCTGCGGGCCCAGGGGCTCCCGGCCCGCGCCGTCACCCGGATCGCCTACGGCGGATACGCCGTCACCGTGGGAATCGCGGTGGTGGTGGGCCTGATGGCCACCGTGCTCGCCCAGCTGCCGATCCGGCAGACGATGCCGATCTTCGTCGACAACTGGGCCGTACTGCCGCTGCGGATCGGTCCACAGGCTGTCCCGTTGCTGGTGAGCACGCTCGTCGCGGCCGCGGTGCTCGGCGCGGCCGCGGCGTTCGCCGGTGCCCGGCTGGTCCGGGCCGTCGACTCCCGGGTCGCCCCGCCGGCCGGGCCGAACCCACCGGCGGCCGGGCCCGGAGGCGTCGGATGATCTCCCTGCTGCTGTCCATGGTCGCCGCCCGGCGCGGGCAGGCGCTGGTCGTCTTCCTGTTGAGCGCGTTCGCCACCGCCGCCGCGGTGACCGGCCCGGCGTACCTGGCCGCCGCCGACCGGGCCGTCGTAGCGGCGGAGATCGCCGCCGCCGACCGCGCCGACCGCACGGTCACCCTGTCCATCCCCGACGTGGCACCCGGCGAGGAGGACGGCTTCCGGGCCGTCACCGGTGCCGTGCTCGACCTGCCCGGCTTCCGCACCGTCTACACAGTGCAGATGCCGGTGCTCGGGCTGGAACCCGCCGGCACCGACATCTCCTACCTGGTCTTCCGCGAGGACGTCTGCGCCAACCTGCGGATGGTCGCCGGGCGGTGTCTGATGTCGCCGTACGAGGTCGTGGTCGGGGCGGACACGGCACGACGCCTCGACCTGGCCCCCGGCACACCGGTCACCGTCACGTGGGCCGACTACGACCCGGTGCAGCGCATCTACCGTCCGGGCGGGGTACCGGCCGGGATCACCGTCGTCGGGGTCTACCAGCCGGTGGACCCGGATGCGCTCTACTGGGGCCGGACACCGTACTTCGTGCCCGGCGCGCCGGACGCCTACCGCGAACCGGTCTTCACCGGTCGGCACGCCGTCGACGCCATCGACCGGCGTAGCGACTACCGGGGCGTCGACGCGCTGGCCGAGTCCGCCGCGTTGGGACCGGACCGGCTGACGGCGCTCGGTGAGCGGCTGGACAGCCTCGAGGAGCAGGTTCGCGCCGACGGCGGCGGGTACGTCAACCTGTCCGACGACGTCGGCCCGCTGCTGGAGCGGATCTCGGCGGCACAGGCGTTGACCCGGCAGGTGGTGCCGGTCGCGGCCGTCCCGCTGGTGGTCCTCTGCCTGTTCGTCGTCTTCGTCGCGGTCGCCGCCGGCACCGTGGCCCGCCGTACCGAGCTGGGCCTGATCGCGTTGCGCGGAACGCCCCGGCGGACCCGGTGGACGCTGGCCGCCGGTGAGCCGGCGGTCGCGATCACCCTCGGCGCGCCGGTCGGCTACCTGCTCGGCTCGGTTGCCGTCGGGCTGCTCGCCGGCCTGCGACTGGAGGAGGGCCGGTTCGCTCCGGTCTCCTCAGGGGCGGCTGTGCTGGCCGGGTGCGCCGCGTTCGTCGGTGCGCTGCTCGCCGTACTGGCCGCCCAGCGCCGGGAACTGGCCAGCCCGGTCGTCGACCTGCTGCGCCGGGTGCCGGCCCGGTCCCGGCGGTGGGCGTCGCTGCTGGCGGAGACGGTGATGGTGGCCCTGACCGTGGTCGCCGTGGTGCAGCTGCGGCTGTTCGACAGCGAGTTGGTCGGTCTGTCGCTGCTGGTGCCGGCGTTGATCGGGGTCACCGTGGCGCTGCTGGCGGCGCGGTTGGTGGCACCGCTGACCGGCCGGCTCGGTGCCGTCGCACTGCGCCGGGGCCGGCTCGGCCCGGCGCTGGGGCTGCTGCACCTGGCCCGGCAGCCGGCCAGCCAACGGCTGTTCACGTTGCTCACCGTCACCGTGGTGCTGACCGGGTACGCGGCCAGCGCGTTCGACGTGGCCCGACAGTCGCGGGCGGCGCTGGCCGAGGTGCAGGCCGGGGCGGACCGGGTGCTGACCCTGCTGCCGGTCGACGCCGGGACGCTGCTGACCGCCGTGCGCACCGTCGATCCGAGCGGCGAGTACGCGATGGCGGTCGGGTTCGCCAGCACCGACGCCGACGTTCCGGTGCTGCTCGCCGACACGTCGGCGCTGGCCGCCACCGCCCGCTGGCGACCCGAGTTCGGTCCGGCGGGCCCTGCGGATGTCGCCGCGACGCTACGACGGCAGGCCATCGAACCGATCGCCGTCGACGGGACGATGATCTCGGTGGACCTGGTCGTCGCCGTCGCCGATCTGCGGCAGACCGGTGAGCCGGCGGATCCGGAGCAGACCGGCCCACCATCGGATCCGCAGGAGACCGGACCGGCCGACGACGTGTGGTTCACCGTTCATCTGCGTGCGGCGTCGGGGCGTGCGGTGGCCGAAGCGACGCCGGCCCGGCCGGGGCGGCACACCTACCGGATCCCGGTCGACTGTGCCGCCGGATGCCAGCTCGCCGGGCTGTCCGCCCGGGTCGAACCGGGCATCGGCCGCGCGGCCGACCCCGACAGCGCGGCCGGTTCGCAGGCCCGCGAGGTGACCCTCACCGGCCTCTCCGTCGACGGGAAGCGGTTGCTCGGCCCGGCGGAACTCACCGACGGGCGGCGCTGGCGCGATCCGTCCGGTGACCCGGCCGGGGCCGGTTCGGGCGGGCTGCGACTGCTCGCCGGCGGGGCCGCCCCCGACCCGTGGGCGCTGCCGGCCGACACGCCGTACCCGTTGCCAGCGGTGACCGCCCTGGCCGACGACCGGCCGCCCGGGCTGAACCCGACCACGGCGCTGCTGCCCACCGGTGCGCAGCTGACGTCCGAGGTCGACCCGGTCCCGGCGCTGCCGGCGCTGGGCGACCGCGGCTTCCTGGTCGACATGGAGTACGCCGTACGGGCGGTGCCCGAGAAGACCGGGCTCGAAACGGCCCAGGTCTGGCTCGGTCCCCGGGCACCGGCGGACATCGCCGAGCGGCTGGCCGCCGCCGGGCTCACCGTCACCGGCGAGTTCACCCCGGAGCAGGTCCGGACCGAGTTGGACCGGCAGGCACCGGCCCTGGCGATCTGGTTCCACCTGCTCGCCGCCGCCCTGGCGGTGATCCTCGCCGGCTCCGGGATGGTGCTACTCGCCATGGTCGAACGGCGGCGCCGCGCCGAGGACCTGACAGCGCTGCGGACCCAGGGACTGCCGTCCCGGTCGGCGGCCGGTTCGCTGCGCTGGAGCGGGCTGCCCGCAGTGCTGCTGGCCACGGTGACCGGGCTCGGCGGTGCGCTGCTCGCCTGGTGGCTGAGCGGAAGCTACCTGCCGGTCACCGTCGAGGAGGCGGTCCCGCTGGCCCCGGTCCGCTGGCCCTGGCCGGTCGCCGTGCTGCTCCCCGTGATCGGCGTCATGCTGCTGTTCGGGGCGGTGGCGCTGGCGTTGGGACGCGCCCTGCGCGTGCGAGACTAGGTAACCATGAGCGACCCACGTACCACCCCGTCGATTTTCACTCGCGGCGCGGTAGACCTCAGCTCGCTGCGCAGCGCAGCGCCGGCCGGCGGGAACCGGCCGGACGGGACCCCGACCCGGGCCGGTGGCGGCCCGGCGACCGGCGCACCGGCGGCAGCCGGTGCCGTCATCGACGTCACCGAGGCGACCTTCCAGACCGAGGTTCTCGAACGGTCGATGACCACACCGGTGGTCATCGACTTCTGGGCCGAGTGGTGCGAGCCCTGCAAGCAACTGTCGCCGCTGCTGGAGCGACTCGCGGCCGAGGGCGGTGGCGCCTGGACGCTGGCCAAGATCGACGTGGACAGCAACCAGCGCCTGGCGCAGATGTTCCGGGTGCAGAGCATCCCCATGGTGTACGCCGTCGTCGGCGGCCAGCCGGTCGACGCGTTCGCCGGTGTGGTGCCGGAGGCCCAGCTGCGGCAGTGGATCGGCGCCGTGCTCAAAGCTGGCGGCGTCACCGTCGAGGAGCCGGAGAACCCGCTGCTCAACGCCGCCGACGAGGCGCTGATGATGGGCGACCTGGACGCCGCGGAGCAGGCCTACCGGAAGATCCTCAACGAGGCGCCGGCGGACACCGCCGCCGAGGCCGGGCTGGCCCAGGTCGCCCTGGCCCGCCGGGTGCAGGGGGTGGAGCCGGCGGCTGCGCTCGACGCGGCGGCGTCGGCCCCGGACGACGTACCGGCCCAGCTGCTCGCCGCCGACGTGGAGGTGCTCGGCGGTCAGGCGGAGCAGGCGTACCAGCGGTTGATCGGCCTGGTCCGGCGCAGCGCCGGTGACGACCGGGAGACCGTCCGCAAACACCTGGTGTCGCTGTTCATCATGGCCGGTCCGGACGACCCGGCGGTGACCAGGGCCCGCCGGGCGCTGGCCAGCGCACTGTTCTGAGCCCCGCAGATGCGCCGGATCGCCGTACTGGACGCACCGTCGAATCTCGGTCTGCGACCGCCGACCGGGACGTCGGTGCCTGGCTGCGCGAAAGCGCCCGGCGCACTTCGGGACCATCAGCTGGTGGGTCGCCTCGGCGCCCGCGACGCCGGGTGTCTGACCCCGCCCCGGTACGACCCGGCGGACTGGCGACCCGGCGACGGGGTCTGCCACGCCGGGTCGATCTCGGCGTACACGATCGCCCTCGCCGGGCGGATCGGTGCCGTCATCGACGCCGGGGAGTTCCCGGTGGTGCTGGGCGGCGACTGCTCGATCCTGCTCGGCGGGGCGCTCGCCATGCACCGGCTCGGCGAGGCGGTCGGCGGGCGGATCGGCCTGGTCTACGTTGACGGGCACTCCGACTTCCGGCATCCCGGCAACGCCTCCTACGTCGGTGCGGCGGCCGGCGAAGGGCTGGCCCTGGCCACCGGCCGGGGCCAGCCGGATCTGGCGGGGATCGAGGGCCGCCGGCCGTACTTTCGCGACATCGACGTCGTGGTGCTCGGCATCCGGGCCCAGGACGAGTACCGGCTGGATCTGCAGGCGGCCGGTATCGTCACCCGACCGGTGCCCGAGCTGCGTGCGGAGGGGGCGGCGCGCAGCGCCCAGTGGGCCCGTGACCAGCTGGCCGACTGCGCCGGCTACTGGGTACATGTCGATGTGGACGTGCTCGACCCGGCGGTGATGCCGGCGGTCGACGCTCCGGACCCGGGCGGTATCGCCTTCGCCGAGCTGGAGCTGCTGCTCGCGGACCTGGTCGACACCCCGCACTGCCTCGGCGTTGAGTTGACCGTCTTCGACCCCGATTACGACCCGGACGGCAGCTACGCCGCCGACATCGTCTCGACCCTGGTGGCCGGTCTGCGTCCGGTGCACGCCGACCGCGTTCCGGTTGAGGAGGCACCGTCGCAGGCAGCCGATTCGACTGTTGCCGCCCCTGCCGGGCAGAAGACACCGGCGGTCGCCGGGCTGCGGCCGGCGGTGCCGCCGCCAGCGGTGACCTTGACGGTCGCGGATCGGAGCGTACCAAATGGTGGGGCGGCCAAGCCCGGCCGGCTACGGCGACAGGCGCCGTCCCCGCGGCCGCCTGACGCTGACTCCACCGAGCCGTCGCCGCAACAACCGCCGGCCGCTGAATCGCCGGCACCGCCCGCCACCGACACGTGATCTGTTACCGCTGGGAATCGTCGCACCACCATGCCGGAGTGGACTAAGATGCTAGCTAACTGGGAGGTCTAGTCATGTCTGCCGAGGCCGTGCACTACAACATGCACGACGCCAAGACCCACCTCTCGCGCATCATCGAGCGGGTGGAGCGCGGCGAGGAGATCATCATCGACCGGGCAGGTACCCCGGTGGCGAAGGTGGTGCCGTTGGTACGTCGGGCCAACCGGACCGCGGTCGGCTCACTCGCGGGGCAGCTGGACCTGTCCGGCGACTGGGACTCCCCGCAGACCAACGCCGAAATCGCCGCCGACTTCGGCGTCGGCGCATGAGCCTGCTGCTCGACACCCACGTCGCGCTGTGGGCCATCACCGGCGACGCCACCCTCGGCGACGACTTCCTCGACCGGCTCCGCCACGACCCGGACGTCTTCCTGTCTCCGGTCAGCCTGTGGGAGATCACCATCAAGCAGGCCACCGGCAAACTCGCCGGCCCGACCGACCTCGCCGAACAGGTGCGGAGCATGGGTTTCGTCGAACTACCGGTGACCCACGCTCACGCGATCAGGGCTGGTCGCCTACCTGCGCATCACCGAGATCCCTTCGACAGAATGCTGGTGGCGCAGGCGATCGTCGAGGGTGCGACGCTCGCCTCCCGCGACTCGTCGATAGCGCTGTACGATGTGGACATCTTGAAGGTGTGACAAGCCGGTCAGATCGATTTCGCCAACCAGGTGCCGCTGCCGGGTCAGTTGGCGGCGAGGCCGCGTAGGAAGGTCTCCACTATCGGCACCGCCCGCCCGGACCCTGACCCGCCCTGCTCGACGAAGACGGCGAAGGCCAGGTCGCCCTGCCAGCCGACGAACCAGGCGTGCGTGTTCGCCGGGTCGTCGTCGTACTCGGCCGTGCCGGTCTTGCCGTGCACCGGCTCGCCCGGCACGTCCCGCAACGCCTGCCCGGTGCCGTCGGTGACCACCTCACGCATCATCGTCCGCAGCGCCTGCACCGCCGCCGCGTCCAGCTGCGGGCCGTCCGGCACAGCCGACGGCGGCGGCGGCTCGACGATGAGCGTCGGCTGGCGCCACTGCCCCCGGACGACCGCGGCGGTGGCGCCGGCCATCGCCACCGGGCTGACCAGCGTGGTGCCCTGGCCGAAGGCGGCGGCGGCCCGTTCCGCCGGTGGGCCACCGGCGGAGACCGCGCCGGTGAAGGCGGACACGCCGAGCCGCCATTCGCCTTCCAGCCCGAGCAGCCGACCCGCCTCGGCCAGCCCGTCCGCCTCCAGCTGCGGGGCCAGTTCGACGAAGGTGGTGTTGCACGACTTGGCGAAGGCGGTCCGGAACGGCACCCGACCCAGCTCGAAGCCGTCCGAGTTGGTGAACGTGCGCCCGTCGACGGTGGTCGTCTTCGGGCAGTCGACCGGCGCGTCCGGGTCGACCGCGCCGGCTTCGAGCAGCCCGAGCGCGCTGACCATCTTGAACGTGGAGCCGGGCGGGACCTGCGCGGTCAACGCCAAATTCTCCGTACCACCGTCGGGGCCGTTGGCGACGGCGACCAGCGCGCCGTCGCTGACCCGCACCGCCACCAGCGCGGCGCGCCGCCCCTCGTCGGCCAGCGCGGTGTCGGCGGCGGTCTGCACGGCCGTGTCCAGTGTGGTCCTCACCGGCTCACCGGGCTGGGCCTCGGCGCGGAACACCACCTCGTCGCCGGAGACGCTGCCGTCCGGGGCGGTCCCGACGATCTGCACCGAGTACCCGGGTACGCCGCGTAGCCGCTCCTCGTACCCGCCCTGCAGGCCGCCGTGGCCGACCAGGTCGCCGACCTCGTACCGGCCGGGGTGCGCCTCCATGTCCTGCCGCTGCACCGGGTCGACGGTGCCGAGCAGCGCGCGGGCGAACTCCCGGGTGGGGGCCAGGTCCCACTCCTGCCGGCGGAACTTGGTGCCGGGCAGCTCGTAGATCCGGTCCCGAATCTGCTCGTACGCCTCCTCGCGCAGGGTGACCACCTCGACGAAGGCGTCCGGTTTCGCCGCGTCGAGCCGGTCCGCCAGCCCGGAGACGTCCACCGGCGGGCTGATCGCCGGTCGGATCGCCCGGAACGCGGCGTCGAGCTGGGCGGCCAGGGCGGCCGGGTCGTCGACCTCGCCGGGCTGTACGCCGACCACCACCACCGGGCGCGGCGCGACGATCGGTTGCCCGGCCCCGTCCAGGATGGCGCCGCGGGGCGGGGCGAGCCGGCTCAGTGCCAGCTGGTCGCCGCTGCCGAGCCGCTCGTGGACGATCGTCGGCTCCCAGATGATCTGCCAGGCGTCGTCGGCGCCCCGGCGTAGCCGGACCGACGTCGGGTAGCTCCACCGCACATCGCCGGGGAGCGTCCATTCGACGGCGATGGTGGCGGTCGCGATGTCCTCGGTCACCTCGGCGTCGCCGTCCGGGCGCAGCTGCGGCGGCGTGTCCTTCAGATCGCCGACGAGGGCGGTCAGCTCCTCGGTGACGTCGGTGGCGGGCAACCGTTCGCCGGCCGGGGTGATGAAGCCGATGTCGGTAAGGTCACCGGAGTGCCATCCGTCGATGAAGGCCGCGACTGTGGCGTCCGGTCCGTCATCGGAGGAACAGCTGGTCAGTGTGGTGACGGCGAGTAGCAGCGCGATCGCGACGGTCGCCTTGCGGCGCATGCGACGGCCCCCTTCCGGACGCATGGCGGACACCGGAACGGTAGTACGTGTGCGCATGGACCGCTGTCCCTCGGGGTACCGGATGAACCGCTGTCCCGTTTCGTCCAGGGCATATCACACGACGTGGTCAAACGGTGTCGCCAAGCCGACGACGGGGGGCCGGTGTGCCGTCGGAACGACGATCCGGGAGGAATAGGCTTGGCCGAGGTTGACCCCACAGCGTGGTGGGGCCGAGGGGAGTCTGCGCCAATGAACCGCCGTCCGGTCACGAAGTCGAAACGCCAGGCCTCGGGCGGTGACGGGCAGCGTCGCCGGCAGAGCGCCGGGCCGCACCGCCAGTCCGAGCTGGATCCGGACGAGGTGTTCGACCTCCAGACGTTCGCGCCGCCGGAGTCGGCGCTGGCCGCCGTGGTCGACGACACCGACGACAACGGGTACGACGAACCGATGCCCAGCGCCGAGCGGCTGATCGCCCAGGCGGTGTCGCTGGCCGACACCGACCACGACGCCGCCTGCCTGGTGGACCGGTTCTGGCGGTTCGCCGCCGACGAGGAGCTGGTCGGCTGCCGTCCGCAGGAGATGCTCGACGCCGCCCGAGCGCACCGGGAGCTGGCCGGGCACCGGCTGCCCGGCGAGCTGAAGCTGCGGCTGACCCCGCCCGGCGACGGCCGGCCGTACACGATCGTCGAGATCGTCACCGACGACATGCCGTTCCTGGTCGACTCGGTGACCGCGCTGCTGGCCGAACGGCACTTCGACGTCCATCTGCTGGTGCACCCGCTGGTGGTGGTCCGCCGCGAACCACTCGGCCAGCTGACCGAGGTGGCGGCCGACGTCGAGCCGGACGACGCGATCGACGGCGACCTGGTGGAGAGCTGGATCCGGATCGAGATCGACCCGATCCGAATCGCCGGCGACCTGGACCGGCTGCGCCGTGACCTGCAGCGGGTCCTCACCGATGTCCGGGAAGCGGTGGAGGACTGGCCCCGGATGCGCCAGCAGGCCCTGGCCCTGGCCGACGAACTCGACCGGGCCGAGCCCGGGTCACCCGACGCGCCGCCGGTGCCGGAGAAGGACCTCACCGACTCGGTCGAACTGCTGCGCTGGCTGGCCGACGACCACTTCACCTTCCTCGGCTACCGGGAGTACCGGCTGGTCGACAGCGGAGACGGGGAAAAGGCGCTGGTCGCGGTGCTCGGTTCTGGGCTCGGCATCCTGCGCCAGGACCAGACCCGGCCGCGCCCGCTCACCTCGATGACCCCGCAGGCGGCGGCGAAGGCGTTGGAACAGCGGCTGCTGATCATCACCAAGGCCAACTCGCGGGCCACCGTGCACCGGGCCGCCTACCTCGACTACGTCGGCGTCAAGGTCTTCGACTCGGCCGGGGCGGTGGTCGGCGAGCGCCGGTTCCTCGGGCTGTTCTCCACCGCCGCGTACCGGACCAGTGTGCAGGAGCTGCCGGTGGTCCGGCGCAAGGTCGCCGAGGTGCTGGAACGCTCCGGGCTCAGCCCGCGTAGCCACTCCGGCAAGGACCTGCTGCAGATCCTGGAGACCTACCCGCGCGACGAGCTGTTCCAGATCCGCACCGACGACCTCTACCACGCCGTACTCGGGGTGCTGCGGATGGCCGGCCGCCGGCAGTTGCGGCTGTTCCTGCGCTCCGACGGGTACGGGCGGTTCCTGTCCTGCCTGATCTACCTGCCCCGGGACCGGTTCACCACGCACAACCGGCTGCGGATGCAGCAGATCCTGCTGCGCGAGCTCAACGGGGTCGGCGTCGACTACACCACCCGGGTCACCGAGTCGATGCTGGCCCGGGTGCACTTCATCGTGCGTACCGACCCGGCGTCGCCCCCCGTCGAGCTGGACCCGGACCGGCTCGCTGAACTGCTCGCCGAGGCCACCCGGCTGTGGGAGGACGACTTCCGGCTGGTGCTGGAACGCAAGCTGGGCGACGAGTCGGCCAAGTCACTGCACCGGCGGTACGCCGACGCCTACCCGGAGGGGTACAAGGAGGAGCACACCGCGTACGAGGCGGTTCAGGACCTGGCCAAGCTGGAACTGCTGGAGGAGCCCGGCCAGCTGGAGATGCACCTGTTCCGGCCACCCGGCGGTACCGGGGTCGACGAGCGGGACGTGCGGTTCAAGGTCTACCGGTACGGCGAACCGATGGTGCTGTCCGATGTGCTGCCGGTGCTGCACTCTCTCGGTGTGCAGGTGATCGACGAACGGCCGTACGAGATCGACCGGGTCGACCAGCGGATCTACCTGTACGACTTCGGGCTGCGGCTGCCGGTCGGCGCCCGAGCGATGGCCGAGGTTCGGCCGCACGTGGAGAACGCGTTCTCGGCGGCCTGGCGCGGTGAGGCGGAGATCGACGGCCTCAACGAGCTGGTGCTGCGCGCCGGGCTGACCTGGCGGCAGGTGGTGGTGCTGCGGGCGTACGCGAAGTACCTGCGCCAGGCCGGCGCGGTCTTCTCCCAGGAGTACATGGAGTCCACTTTCGTCGCCTACCCGGCGATCGCCGCGCTGCTGATCCAACTCTTCGAGACCCGGTTCGCGCCGGGGCCCGACGTCGACGATGAGCGCCGCCGCCGGCGCGGCCAGGAACTGGTCGCCGTGATCGGCCGCCATTTCGACGAGGTGGACAGCCTCGACCAGGACCGGATCCTGCGCAGCTACCTGACGCTGATCCTGGCCACCCTGCGGACCAACTTCTACCAGCGGGGCGCCGACGGCCGCCCGGTCCCGTACGTGGCGATCAAACTCGACCCGCAGGCCGTCCCGGACCTGCCGGCGCCCCGGCCGGCGTACGAGATCTTCGTCTACTCGCCCCGGTTCGAGGGCGTGCACCTGCGCTTCGGTGAGGTCGCCCGGGGCGGGCTGCGCTGGTCGGACCGGCGGGAGGACTTCCGTACCGAGGTGCTCGGCCTGGTCAAGGCGCAGATGGTGAAGAACGCGGTGATCGTGCCGGTCGGTGCCAAGGGCGGCTTCGTGGTGAAGCAGCCCGGTGGTACGGCACGCGGCCGGGCGGCGGCCGAGCCACCGGACCGGGAGGCGGCCCAGGCCGAGGGGGTGGCCTGCTACCAGCAGTTCATCTCCGGTCTGCTGGACGTCACCGACAACATCGTCGCCGGGCAGATCGTGCCGCCGCAACGGGTGGTGCGCCACGACGGCGACGACCCGTACCTGGTGGTCGCCGCAGACAAGGGCACCGCGACCTTCTCCGATGTGGCCAACGCGATCTCGATCTCCCGGGGCTTCTGGATGGGCGACGCGTTCGCCTCCGGCGGGTCGGCCGGCTACGACCACAAGAAGATAGGCATCACCGCGCGGGGCGCCTGGGAGTCGGTCAAGCGGCACTTCCGGGAACTGGGGGTGGACGTCCAACGGCAGGACTTCACGGTGGTCGGCATCGGTGACATGTCCGGTGACGTGTTCGGCAACGGCATGCTGCTGTCCGAACACGTCCGGCTGGTCGCCGCCTTCGACCACCGGCACATCTTCCTCGACCCGGACCCGGACCCGGCCACCTCGTACGCCGAGCGGCGGCGGCTGTTCGACCTGCCCCGGTCGTCGTGGGCCGACTACGACACCGGGCTGATCTCAGCCGGCGGTGGGGTGTACCCGCGTACCGCCAAGTCGGTGCCGGTCAGCTGGCAGGTCCGCGCGGCGCTCGGCCTCGACGACGGGGTCGACCTGCTCTCCCCGCCGGAGCTGATCCGGGCGATCCTGCGCGCCCCGGTGGACCTGCTGTTCAACGGCGGCATCGGCACCTACGTCAAGGCCTCCGGCGAGTCGCACGTCGACGCCGGCGACAAGGCCAACGACGCGATCCGGGTCGACGGCCGGTCGGTGCGGGCGAAGGTGGTCGGCGAGGGCGGCAACCTGGGGCTCACCCAGCGGGGCCGGATCGAGTACGCGATCGCCGGCGGGCGGATCTACACCGACTTCATCGACAACTCGGCCGGGGTGGACTGCTCCGACCACGAGGTCAACATCAAGATCCTGCTGGGTGGTGCGGTGGCCGACGGGGAGCTGACCGTGCCGCAGCGCGACGCCCTGCTCGCCGAGATGACCGACGAGGTCGCCGCGCTGGTGCTGCGGGACAACTACGACCAGGCGCGGGCCCTGGCCAACGCCTGCGCGCAGGCGCGTCCGCTGCTGCCGGTGCACCGGCGGATGATCACCGACCTGGAACAGTCGGGGCAGCTGGACCGGGAGCTGGAGGCGCTGCCGTCCGACGAGGATCTGGCCGAGCGGATCCGTGCCGGCGCCGACGGGCTGACCCTGCCCGAGTTCGCGGTGCTGCTCGCCTACGCCAAGATTTCCATCGAGGGACAGGTGCTGGCCGACGGGCTGCCCGACGAGGCGTGGACCGACCGGGTGCTGGCCAACTACTTCCCGACCCCGCTGCGCGAGCGGTACGCCGCCCGGATGACCGACCACCAGCTGCGCCGGGAGATCGTGGTGACCAGCCTGGTCAACGAGGCGGTCAACCGGGGTGGCATGTCCTTCGTCTACCGGACGATGGAGGAGACCGGAGCGTCGGCGGCCGACGTGCTGCGGGCCTACGTGGTGGTCCGCGACGTGTTCGGGCTCGACACGCTGTGGGCAGACATCGACGCGCTGGACAACGTGGTCGGCACCGCCGCGCAGGTATCGGTCTATCTGGAGAGCCGGCGACTACTGGACCGGGCTGTCCGCTGGCTGGTCACCAACCGCAAGTCCCCGCTGGACGTGCCAGGGGAGACCGCCCGGCTGCGCGACGGGGTGTCGCGGCTGCTGCCGGAGCTGGGCGACTACTTCCGGGGCGACGAGCGGGAGTCGCTGCGGGCCCACGTCGACACCATGACCGGTCGCGGCCTGCCGCCGGATCTCGCCGATCGGGCCACTCGGATCATGTACAGCTTCGGGCTGCTCGACGTGGTGGAGACCGCCGCCGACACCGGCTGTGACGTCACCGAGGTCGCCTCGGTGTACTTCATGCTGTCCGAACGGTTCCGGGTCGACTGGCTGCTGAGCAAGATCTCGCTGCTGCCCCGGGGGGACCGCTGGCAGACGCTGGCCCGCACCGCGCTGCGCTACGACCTGTACGCCGCGCTGGCGGCGCTCACCGTCGAGGTGCTCACCGCCACCCCGGGCGAGGTGGCGGTGCAGGACCGGGCCGAACAGTGGGAGCAGGACAACGCCAGCGCGGTGGCCCGGGTACGGCGGGCGATGGAGGATTTCGCCCACTCGCCGGCCGACCTCGCAGCATTGTCGGTGCTGCTGCGCCAGATCCGGACACTGGTTCGCACATCTTCGGCCAACTGACCACATCGGCCGGAAAAGCTGCATACTTTCGGCAGGGCAGACAGCGGCACTTCGAGATAGCGGCATGTCCGGGCGGGGAACGGCTTCTCCATCAGGGCGGCGCGCCGGCCGTCCCGTACGGCAGGAGGCAGGCAGGATGCTGGACAAGCGTCTCTACCATCATCTGGTCAGCTGGCTGGGCCAGTGGCCGGCCGGCCGGGCGTTGCAGGTGGTCGGCTCGGAGCGGCGGATTCGACCGGGCTGGGACGGCCGACCCCATCCGGTGGTCGGCGTCGGGGCGCCCGGCGGCGCGGTGCTGTCCGTGCCACCCGACAAGGTCGAGGCGGTACGCGCGTTGACCGACCTGCCGCTCACCGATCTGCTGGCCAAGTTGCCCACCGCGGTCGGCCGTCCTGGCTGGCGGGCGCAGCGCACCGTGTTCCGGTACTGTCTGGCGCCGGCGCCGCTGCCCGACGCCGGGGACTGGATCGACTCCGCTGACGAGTCGTTGCCGCCCTGGCTGCGGCAGTTCACCAACCCGGTGCTGGTCGCCCGGGACGCCGAGGGGACGTTCCTGGCCGGGGTCGGGCTGAAGCGGCACGGCGCGCACGGCCAGGAGATCGCGGTCGGCACCGTACCGGCGGCCCGTGATCGTGGTCTGGCCCGCCGGCTGGTCGCCCAGGCCGCCCGTCGGGTGCTCGACGGCGGCGCCGTCCCCACCTACCTGCACGCGGTGGGCAACGCCGCGTCGGCGAAGGTGGCCTCGGCCGCCGGGTTCCGCGACCGGGGCTGGACTGCGTACGGCATCTCCGCCGACTGACCGGGTACCGGAGCTCTGCCCTGACACCCGGGCCGGCTTCACCCGGTACGGGTGATGCCGTACCACCCGATCGGCCGCGACCCTGCCACTGGGTGGAGGGAGCGGATCATGCCGCAGACGACGCAGCGGGCGCAGACCACACGGACGGCCTCGGCGCGTGAACCGATGCCGGCGACGCGGGAGTTCTTCGACCGCCTCGGCCAGAAGGAGAACGCGGCGCTGCTGCGGCAGATCTCCGGGACGGTGCGGTTCGACCTGGCACACGACGAACAGGTGGACTACTGGTTCGTCACCTTCGATGACGGCCGGGCCAGCCTGGTGCGCGAGCAGCGGGACGCAGAGAGCGTGCTGCGTACCGATCAGGAGGTCTTCGAAGGGATGGCCCGGGGCGAGATCAACCCGATGGCGGCGATGTTACGCGGCGACATCATGGTGCTCGGCGATCTTCGCCTGCTGATCCTGATCGAGCGGATGATGCCCGGCCCACCCGGTTCCCACGACCCACGCGCGTTCGCCCGGCGGGAGAGGACTGAGCAATGACCGAGGGAATGGTCAGTATCCTGGACGGTAACACCTTCGTGGTCAGTGACAGTCAGGGCGACATCGACGCCTCTCCGGCGGCACCCACCGGGCTGTTCTCGTTCGACACCCGGTTCCTGTCGAAGTGGCAGCTGACCATTGACGGTGAGCGGTTGTCCTCACTGTCGGTCGATGACCTGCAGTACTTCGAGGCACGGTTTTTCCTGGTGCCCGGCGAGCCGACCCACTACGTCGATGCCGAGATGTCGGTGATCCGGCAGCGCTGGGTGGGCGGCAGCTTCGACGAGGAAATTACCATTCTCAACCATGCCCAGGAGCCGGTGGAGCTGAAAGTCCGGCTGGAGGCGGGCAGTGACTTCGCCGACCTGTTCGAGATCAAGGACGTCCGGAACAAGGTCGGCAAGCACTACGCCCACGTCGACCGGGACTGCCTGCGGCTCGGCTACCAGCGGGAGAGCTTCCACCGGGAGACGGTCATCTCCAGCAGCGAGCCGGCGGCGATCGACGAGCACGGACTCAGCTTCACCATCGTCGTCGAGCCGCACGGCCGGTGGGTCACCCACATCAAGGTGAAGACCACCGCGATCGGTCCGGACGGTCGTGACCTGCGCGAAGGGATGCTCGGTCAGCACTTCGACCGGGCCAAGCCGGAGATGCGCCGGGAACTGGACGAGTGGATCGCCCGGGCACCCCGGCTGTCCTGCGAGTGTGAGCCGCTCGCGTCGACGTACCGGCGGAGCCTGGTGGATCTGGCCGCGCTGCGCTACACCCCGTTGTCGCTGGCCGGCCAGTCGGTGCCGGCCGCCGGTGTGCCGTGGTTCGCCACCATGTTCGGCCGGGACAGCATCTTCACCAGCCTGCAGGCATTGCCGTTCGCTCCGGAGCTGGCGGCGTCTACCCTGCGGCTGCTCGGCGGGTTGCAGGGCAGCAAGCTCGACGACTTCCGGGACGAGGAACCGGGAAAGATCCTGCACGAGATCCGGTACGGCGAGTCGTCGGCCTTCGAGGAGCAGCCGCACACTCCGTACTTCGGAGCAGCCGACTCGACCCCGCTGTTCGTCGTGCTGCTCGACGAGTACGAGCGGTGGAGCGGCGACGTCAAGCTGGTCCGGGCCTTGGAGGTCGAGGCCCGGCAGGCGCTGTGCTGGATCGACACCTACGGTGATCTGCTCAATAACGGCTACCTGTGGTACGAGCGGCGCAACGAGGAGACCGGGCTGGAGAACCAGTGCTGGAAGGACTCCTGGGATGCGATCTGCTACCGCGACGGCCGGCTGCCCGGCTACCCCCGGGCGACCTGTGAGCTGCAGGGGTACGCGTACGACGCCAAGATGCGCGGCGCCCGGCTGGCCCGCGAGATCTGGCACGACCCGGGGTACGCCGACCAGTTGGAGCGGGAGGCGGCCGACCTGAAACATCGGTTCAACCGGGACTTCTGGGTCGCCGACGGGGAGTACTTCGCGCTCGCGCTGGACCCGGAGGGCGGCCAGGTCGACGCGTTGTCGTCGAACATAGGCCACCTGCTGTGGAGCGGCATCGTCGATGCCGGCAAGGCCAAGAAGATCGCCAAGCACCTGGTCAGCCCGCGGATGTTCTCCGGCTGGGGGGTGCGGACCCTTGCCGAGGGGGAGGGCCGGTTCAATCCGATCGGCTACCACGTCGGCACGGTCTGGCCGTTCGACAACTCGTTCATCGCCTGGGGCCTGCGCAAGTACGGCTTCGTCGAGGAGTCGGCCCGGATCGCCGACGGGATCATCAACGCCGCGCAGTACTTCAACGGCCGGCTGCCGGAGGCGTTCGGCGGCTACGACCGGGCGCTGACCAAGTATCCGGTGGAGTATCCGACCTCCTGCAGCCCGCAGGCCTGGTCGACCGGGGCCACCCTGCTGCTGCTGCGGACCCTGCTCGGCCTGGAGCCGCAGGGTGAGCACCTGGTGGTCGACCCGGCGTTGCCGATCAGCATGGGCCGGATCGAACTATTGGACATTCCCGGCAGGTGGGGCCATATCGACGCGTTCGGTCGTGGCCGGATGGACATTCACCGCAGGGAACGCCAGCCGGCCTGACGGGACATCCGGGCGTAGGGTATCGACCGTGCGGGTTGGGATTGTGATTCTGCCGGACGAGCCGTGGTCGGTGACGTCGCGCCGCTGGCGCCAGGCCGAGGAGTGGGGCTTCGACCACGCCTGGACCTACGACCATCTGGGATGGCGGGATCTGGTCGACGGGCCGTGGTTCGACGCGGTACCGACGCTGGCCGCCGCCGCGTCCATCACCTCCCGGATCCCGCTGGGCACCCTGGTTGCCTCGCCGAACTTCCGGCACCCGGTGCACTTCGCCCGGGAGATCACTGCCTTGGACGACATCTCCGACGGCCGGGTGCTACTCGGGGTGGGTGCCGGCGGGCTCGGCTTCGACGCCACCGTCCTCGGCATGCCGCCGCTGACCCCGCGCGCCCGCGCCGACCGGTACGCCGAGTTCGTCGAGCTGCTCGACCTGCTGCTGCGGACCGACCGGGTCACCTGGCAGGGCCGGTACTTCCGGGCGGTCGACGCCCGCAGCGCCCCTGGTTGCCGGCAGCGCCCCCGGGTGCCGTTCGTCCTGGCCGCCAACGGGCCCCGGTCGTTGGACCTGGCCGCCCGGTTCGGTACCGGCTGGGTGACCACCGGCACCGTCTTCGACGACCAGGCCGCCTGGTGGGCCTCGGTGGGCCAGTTGGCGCAGCGGTGCGACACGGCGTTGGACCGGGCGGGGCGGGACTCCGGCAGCCTGCGCCGGTACCTGTCGCTGGATTCGGCACCGGTCTTTTCGTTGACCAGCGCCGACTTCTTCGCCGCCGCAGTCGACCGGGCCGCTGGGCTCGGGTTTACCGACGTGATCACCCACTGGCCGCGCCGGAGCAGCTGGTACGCCGGCGACGAGCGGGTGCTGGCTGAGGTGGCGACCGACGTACTGCCGCAGTTGCGGGCCTGACTCTGCCCGCCGAGCGCCGCCCGCCGACGAGGCGTCAACCGGACCGGTCGGCCGGCCGTGGTCCGGGCAGCTCGGCACTGGGCTGGCGGTCGGCCCGCAATCCGGCCACCTCGGCCCGCAACGCGGCGAGTTCCTCGGTGAGCGCGACGACGTCGGCGCGGGTCGCCGGCGACTCGGCGGTGTCGGCCTCGCCCGCTGCGGAGATGCGCTCCACGATCCAGCTGGCCAGCGAGCCGGTGACGAAACCGATCAGGCCGATACCGCCGATCATCAGTGCCAGCGCCACGAACCGGCCGGTGCTGGTGATCGGGTAGTAGTCGCCGTAGCCGACGGTCGTGATGGTGACCACCGACCACCACAGCGCGTCCGGATAGGTGTTGATCGCACCGTCGGGATGGCTGCGTTCGGCGTCCAGCACCGCCAGCGCGGAGACGATCACCAGCAGTACCGTGGTGGAGCCGACGTAGAGCGCCAGCCGGCCACGGGCCCAGACCTCGGTGCGTCGGGTCAGCAGGAGCACCGCGGTGACCAGCCGGAGCATCCGCAACGGCCGGAGGATGGGCAGCAGCAGCACGATCAGGTCGAACAGGTTGGCGCGGACGAACCGCCACCGGTCGCCGGCCAGCCACAGCCGGACGAGGTAGTCGACCCAGAAAAGCGCCCAGATCACGATGTTGGCAGCGACACACACGGCGTGCCAGCGCGCCGGCATCTGCGGGTAGAGAATGGGCGCGGCATAGACGACGAGGAACGCCACGGCGAGCACGGTCAACCCGGCCGCTGTCTGGCGCTCCCACCTGGCGGTTCGGTCCTCGCGGTGGGGGTCGGGCCCCGGATCCTGGAGAGACATGCCCGACAGGCTGCCTGATGGCGGCAACCGGCCCGCCACCGGCCCCACCGCGACCTCGGCTGGCCGGCGTCGTCGGTGGCGGGTCCCGATGTGGCGGCGCGGTGCCGACCGGTTCCAGCACCCGGCCCAGGTGATCGCCGGCGGGTTCGCTGCCGCCATCGCGCTCGGTACGGCGCTGCTGATGCTGCCGGCGGCGAGCCGGTCCGGCACCTCGCCGCCGCTGATCGACGCCCTGTTCACCGCGACCTCCGCGGTCTGCGTGACCGGGCTGGTGGTGGTCGACACGGGGGGTCACTGGTCGGCGTTCGGCCAACTGGTGATCATGGGCCTGATCCAGATCGGCGGACTGGGCATCATGACCCTGGCGACGCTGTTCACCGTACTGCTGTCCCGCCGCCTCGGCCTGCGGGCCCGGTTTCTCGCCCAGGCGGAGACCAAGACGCTGAGCCTGCGCGACGTCCGCCGGGTGGTGCGCAACATCGTGCTGTTCAGCCTGGCCAGTGAACTCGTGGTCGCGCTGGTGCTGACCGTACGGTTCGCGGTCGGCTACGACTACCCGTGGGGTCGGGCCGCGTACCACGGGGTGTTCCACGCGGTCTCGGCGTTCAACAACGCCGGCTTCGCCCTGTACACCGACAGTCTGATGCGCTTTGCCGCCGATCCCTGGATCACCACCACCGTCGCCCTGGCGGTGATCGTCGGCGGACTCGGCTTCCCGGTGGTCTTCGAACTGCTCCGGTGCTGGCACCGTCCCCGCCTCTGGTCGGTGCTGACCCGGATCACCGTGGTGCTGACGGCCAGCCTGCTGGCCGTCGGCACCATCGTGTTCACCCTGGTCGAGCTGCGCAACCCGGCGACGTTCGGCCCACTCGACGGCGCGCACAAGGTGCTGGCCGGCTTCTTTGCCTCGGTGATGACCCGTACCGCTGGGTTCAACAGCGTCGACATCGCGGCCATGCGGCCGGAGAGTCTGCTGCTCAGCGACATCCTGATGTTCATCGGTGGCGGCAGCGCCGGCACCGCCGGCGGGGTCAAGGTGACCACGGTCGGCCTGCTGGCCTTTGTGCTGTGGGCCGAGATGCGCGGCGAGACCCGGGTGAACGTCGGCTCCCGTCGGGTGCCGGAGGGCAACCAGCGGCAGGCGCTCGCGGTGCTGCTGCTGTCCCTCGGCGCGGTGGCGGTGGCCACCTTCACCCTGCTCGCCATGACCCGGTACCCGCTCGACCAGGTGCTGTTCGAGGTCGTCTCGGCGTTCGGCACCGTCGGGCTGTCCACCGGCATCACCGCCGGCCTGCCACCAGCGGCCGACGTCCTGCTGGTCGTGCTGATGTTCATGGGCCGGATCGGGCCGTTGACCGTGGCGTCGGCACTGGCGCTGCGGGAACGGAGCCGGCGCTACGAACTTCCGGAGGAGAGGATCATCGTTGGCTGACGCACGCAACGAACCGGTGGTGGTGATCGGGCTCGGCCGATTTGGCGGGGCGCTCGCCGTCGAACTCAACAACCGGGGCACCGAGGTGCTCGGTATCGACGGCGATGCCCGGACCACCCAGAGCTACAGCGGGCAGCTGCCGCATCTGGCCACCGCCGACGCCACCGACGTCGAGGCGCTGCGCCAGCTCGGGGTGAACGAATTTCACCGGGCGGTGGTCGGCATCGGCACCGACATCCAGGCCAGCATCCTGGCCACCTCGTTGCTCGCCGAGCTCGGCGTGGCGGACATCTGGGCGAAGGCGATCAGCCGGCAGCATGGCCGGATCCTGGAACGGGTCGGCGCCCATCACGTGATCCTGCCGGAGCACGACATGGGCGAGCGGGTCGCCCATCTGCTGACCGGGCGGCTGCTGGACTACGTGGAGGTCGACCGGGACTTCGCGATGGTCAAGACGACTCCGCCGCAGGACGCGGTCAGCGTGCCGTTGCGCGAGTCGCGGGTCCGGTCCCGGTACGGCGTGACGGTGGTGGCGGTGAAGAGCGAGGCACGGGGCCCGGACGCCCGGTTCACCTACGCCACCCCGGACACCGTCCTGATGTACGGCGACATCGTCCTGGTGCTGGGCAGGATCGACGACGTGGAGCGGTTCGCCGAGTCCGGCTGACGCCCGGCGGGCAATCGGTCAGCGGCGCGGCCGCAGCCGGCAAGAGCGGTCAGCGGCGCGGCCGGCGGGCGTGGTAGACGAAGGCTGGCGGCAGGTTGCCGAGCACCGTACGCCCCATCACCACCTCCTCGAACCGGTCCCGCAGCAGTTGCCGGAACCGACGGGCCGGCGGGGTCTGCGCGGTCAGTACGTACGCGAATGTGGTGAATGCCCCGTCCGGCCCCAGCACGTCGCATACCGCGCCGAGGGCGGACAGCTGCAGATCACGCGGGAAGGAGACCCACGGCAGCCCGCTGACCACCACGTCGGCGGTGGCCAGGCCCCGCCCGGCTACCAGGGTCCGGCAGTCGGCGGCGTCGCCGACGATCACCTCGACCTGCGGGTGCCGTCCGGCCAGCAGGTCGGCAAGTGTCGGGTTGAGCTCGATCGCCAGGTGCCGACCCCGGCCGCCGAGCCGCTGCTGGATCACCCCGGTGAAGGCACCGGTGCCGGGCCCGAGCTCGACGACGACCGGGTCGCCGCGTTCCGGGACCGGCGCGGTGATCGCCTCGGCCAACCGCTGTGAGCTGGGGGCGACCGCACCGATCCGGGTGGGCGACCGGAGGAACTCGCGCAGGAACGCCCCGGCGTCGCCGCCGCGCCGGGCAGCCGGAAGCGGCGCGGACTGCGGCGTGGCTGCGCTCTCCGACACGGGTACGGACATGAGGGGACTCCTCTGCGCGGGTGCTCCGGCGAGCCGGGAGACAGGGCATGCCTCGGTCCGGGAGACACAGCATGCCTATTGCGGCACACCCTGTCAAAAGGGTGGCCGGTCGCGGTCAGCTGGTCGCGCTGAGCAGCCCTCGAAGCCAACCGGCCTGACCGACGTGCTGCAGGCTGTCGTTGGCCACGCTGACCAGCCGCGCGCCGAGGGTCACCGGCGGATCCCACCGTTGGTCGACGATCCGGTCCAGGTCAGCGTCGGTCAGGCCGACCAGGAACCGCCGGGTCCGGTCGGCGACCGCCGTGTAGTAGTCGACCAGCGCGGCAGCGCTCTCCGGCGCCACCGCCGCCACCTGCTCGGCGCTGTGCCCGTACCCGGTGTCCGCCGGGTCGGCGGTCCGGCCGAACCGCCGCGCCCAGCTGTCGCCGGCCCAGACCTGCGGCTCGCCGATCACCTCGGCCAGATGGTCGTCCTGGACCCGGGTCAGGTGCCAGACCAGCCAGCCGATCGGGTTCGTGCCCGACGCTGGTGACCAGCGCAGCTGCTCCGGGCTCAGCCCGTCGACAGCCGCGTGGACCAACTCGGGCAGCCGGTCGAAGGTCTCCACCAGCAGCGCGCTCGAATTCACCGGGCCTGTCTCCTCCCTGGGGCGTCGATGTCCCCGGTCCTGGGCTGGGCCGTGGCGACCCTGCCCGGCCGGCCACGGCGGCCGCAGGCTATCAACGTGCCACGGCCCGCCGCCTGCTCCTTCCCGGTCGGCACCACGCTTCTTACCCGGTTCCAGGCCGACTATCTGAGCCGGCTGGCCGCCGCGAGGCGGCGGCGTCCGATGGGCCGTGCACCCCCGTCTGGGCGGTGACGTCGGCCAACCACGGCAACACCCGGCGCAACCCGGTGCCGGTCCACCGGCTCGCCCCGGTCGCATCCCTGCCGAACAGCTGAGCGGTCAGAGCCGCTCGAACGGTTCGGCGTAGCGGAACCGGCCCGGTGCCGGCGTGGCCCCGCCCAGCGGACGGGCCTGGAAGTAGGGCCCCCACCGCGGATCGGGCGCGACGATGCCGAACTCGCTGGCCGGCCGCAGCCCGAACCGGCGGTAGTACGCCGGTTCGCCGAGCAGCGCGACGAGTGTCTCGTCGCGGGCTTCGGCGGCGGCGAGCACCGCGTGCATCAGCGCCGAGCCGACGCCGGCGCGTTGCCGGTTCGGGCGTACCGCCAGCGGGCCGAGGCCCAGCACCGGCCGGCTGTCGAGTTGTCCCCGGGTGCAGACCACGTGCCCGACGACCTCGCCGGTGGCGTCCAGGCCCGGCAGGTGCCCGTCCTGCCCGCGTCCAGCGCCGGCGTCGACGGCGACGGCGACCAGCGACAGCGCCGGGATCCACGCGGGGTCGGCACGCAGTTCGTCCAGCAGCCCGACCTCGGCCGGCGTTTCGGTCACGGTCCCCGGCCGGTCCGTTGGCTCCGGCCGGTGCGCAGCCGGCGGCCGGCTGAAGGCTGCTGCCACCACCTCCCGGACCGCCGCGACGTCGCCAGCTCGTTCCCGCCTGACCAGCACGGCCGCCATCCGATCAGGCCGGGCCCCGGGCCGGCAACCGGATTCCCGGCGCGGCTTGGGACAATGGGGCGCGATGCTCATCGACCTGTACGACGTCATTCATCGGCGCCGCGACGTGCGGGCCGAGTTCACCGGCGCGCCGGTGCCGGACGAGGTGCTGCACCGGGTGCTAACCGCCGCGCACGCCGCGCCGAGTGTCGGGCTCACCCAGCCGTGGGACTTCGTGCTGGTGCGCGATCCGGCGGTGCGTGACGCCTTCCACGCCCATGTGCAGCAGGAACGGCAGACGTTCGCGCAGACCCTCGACCCGGTCGCGGCGGCCCGGTTCGCGCACATCAAGATCGACGGGGTACGGGAGGCCACCCTGTCGATCGTGGTGACCTGCGGAAGGTCTCGGGGTCGGTTGGGTCTCCTTCTACCGGGAGCCGTTCCTGCGGGACCTGCTCGCCATCCCGGCCGGCATCCGACCGGTGGCCTGGCTCTGCGTCGGGCCGGTCAGCCGGCTCGCCGACGAACCCGACCTGGAGCGGCACGGCTGGCGGCGGCGCCGGCCGGTGACCGACGCCCTGCACCACGACCGGTGGTGAGTTTCGCGGAGCCTGCCGACCACCGGCGTTTGCCAAAACGGCAAGGAAGTTTGCCGCTACCCTGGCGGCGGCGGATCGTGGGTGCCGGAGGTGGTCAGGATGGCTGACGACAAGGTGGGGGGACCCACGTACCGGGTCGCCGTGGCGGTGATCGGCGGCGGTGCCGCCGGGTTGAGCGCGGCGCTGACCCTGGCCCGGGCCCGGCGGGCCGTGATCGTGATCGACGCGGGCGAACCCCGCAACACGCCCTCGGCCGGCGTGCACGGCTACCTCAGCCGCGACGGCATCAGCCCGGCCGGGCTGGTCGCCGCTGGCCGGCAGGAGGTCGAACGGTACGGCGGCGTGGTGCTGCCCGGCCGGGCGGAGGCGGTCGAGCGGGTCGACAGCGGATTCGAGATCAGCCTGGCCGACGGCCGTACGGTGGCCGCCCGGCGGCTGCTGTTCGCCACCGGCGTGGTCGACGAACTGCCCGACATCCCCGGGCTGCGGGACCGCTGGGGCCGCGACGTGCTGCACTGCCCGTACTGCCACGGGTGGGAGGTCCGGGACCAGCCGGTCGGGGTGCTCGCCACCGGCGAGATGGCGCTGCACCAGGTGCAGCTGTTCCGGCAGTGGACCTCCGACCTGGTGCTGTTCACCCACACCGGCGTCGACCTCACCGACGAGCAGGCCGAACAGCTGGCGGCCCGCGGCGTCCGGGTGGTGCCGGGCGAGGTCGTCGGGCTGGAGGCGGCCGACGACCGGCTCACCGGGGTGCGGCTCGCAGACGGGACCATGGTGCCCCGGGCGGCGGTGACGGTCGCCTCCCGGCTGCGGGTCGACGACCGGCTGCTGACCAAGCTGGGGGTGCCGCTGACCAGGCATCCGAGCGGGATGGCCGAGCAGGTCGAGGCGGACCCGACCGGGCGTACCCCGGTGCCGGGAGTCTGGGCGGCCGGCAACCTGACCAACCCGTTCGGCCAGGTGATGGCGGCGGCTGCGGCCGGCGCGATGGCGGCGGCGGCGGTCAACGGCGACCTGGCCGAGGAGGACACCGCCGACGCGGTCCGCCGGCACCGGGCCGCTGTGGCAGGAGCGGACGACAGCGATCTGCCGGTGCACCACGGGCCGGCGGACGTGGCTGAGATCGTCAGCCCGACATTCTGGGACGAACGGTACGGCTCCGTCGACCGGGTGTGGAGCGGCAACCCGAACCCGCAACTGGTCGCCGTCGCGACCGAACTGCCCGCCGGCACCGCCTGCGACGTCGGCGCCGGCGAGGGCGCCGACGCGATCTGGCTGGCCGGCCGGGGCTGGAAGGTGACCGCCGTCGACGTGTCGGCGGTGGCGCTGCGCCGGGCCGCCGAGCAGGCGGCGGCGTCCGACGACGACGTGGCGAAACGGCTCACCTGGCAGCCGGCCGACATCCGTACCTGGGACCCCGGGCCCGACCGGTTCGATCTGGTCACCGCCCAGTTCATGCACCTGCCGGACCCGGACCGGGCGATGCTGCACCGCCGGCTCGCGGCGGCGGTACGCCCCGGCGGCACCCTGCTGATCGTCGGCCACCACCCGTCCGACCTGGACGTGCCGGGGCTGCGCCGGCCCCGGATGCGGGACCTGCTGTTCACCGCCGAGCAGGTGGCGGCGGTGCTGGACCCGCGGCAGTGGGCCAGCATCCGGGCCGAGACGGTGCCCCGGCCGGGCACCGACCCGGACGGCAACCCGGTAACCGTTCACGACGCGGTGCTGCACGCCGTCCGCCGGCGCTGACAGACGCCCACGCGGCTCGCCGGGTGGGCGTCTGTCAGCAGTGGTCGGCAGTTCCCAGCCCCTTAGTACAGGACGAGGTCACCACCGGACGCGGTCAGGTTGATCTCCTCGGTGGCGGTGCCGGTCCAGCTCGACGAGAACATCAGCGTGTCACCGTCCCAGACGGTGATCCCGATCTTGTCCAGCTGGCCCGGCCCGCTGACCAGGGTCGCGCTCACCCGCATGGTCAGTCCGGTCGCCACCGCCACCGGCTGCTGCGGGGTGGACAGGTCGAACAGCGTCACCTGGTAGCGCAGCTGCGCCGTGGCGGGGCCACCGCCGAGAGCGTACGAGCCGTACGACTCCAGAACGTTGCCCTGGAACTTGTACCGCTGGTCGCCGGAGCGGTAGCCGACCAGCACCTTGCCGACCAGCCTCTCGCCGTAGGTGATCCGGCCATCGAGGTCGAACTCGATCCGGTGATCCGGGTCCAGCGGGTAGGCGCCAGCGGTCGACTCGCTGCGCAGATAGCCGTCGCCGAGGAACCGCAGCCTGGTCGGCGGGGAGACGGTCACCGTCGCGGTGACGGACCCGGTGTAGCGGCCGTCGACCGTGGTGGTCACCGGGTGGTTGCCGACCGGCAGGGTCGCCGTACAGCTGGCCATCCCGCCGGTGCGGTCGCTGCCCCACAACTTCACCTCGGTGGCACACAGGGTGGTGTCACCGCTGGTGAAGGCGAGCTGGGCACCTCGGACGTCGCCGGCCTCGGCGCTCACCGCCGCCCGCAGCAACACCTGCGCCTGCTCCGCGCCACCCTCCGGGTGCACCAGTGTGTCCCCGGTGTACGCCACCTCGGCCGCGCGGACCTGGTCGATGCGGATGTCGGCGTCGTTGAGGTCGAAGAAGACGTTGCCGACCGCTTCGATCTTGATCCGACCGGTGGTGGTGTCGATGTTCGGCAAGGTCACCGTGGCGCTGCCGTCGTTCGGCACCGCCTCGGCCAGCACGTACGGGAAGGTCTTCGCCCCATCCGTCGAAAGTGAGATCCGCACCTGTGCGGCGTTCACCGGCGCTGCGTCGGTGCCGGCCACGTCCCAGCTGACCTCCTGAACGGAGCCGCCGAGGTAGAACGACGGAACCGGCTGCGAGGTGACCAGGAACGGACCGGCGTCCGGGGCCAGCATGACCGCGGTCTCGGCGTTGCCGACCCCGCCGCCGCCGACCCGGCCGTCGCGTGCGGTCAGCTTGAAGTGCATGGTCCGGTCGTTGGCGTAGCCCACCCAGTCGGCGGTCGGCAGGAACTCCGAGTAGCAGTCGACCAGCGCCTGCGGCAGGTTCGACGCGCTGCCGCTGGCCGGTGGTGCCGGGGCGGCCGGGCAGGCACCGGTCACCGCGTTGGTGTTGCCGGCCAGGATCTGCGCCATGTCCGGGAAGACCCGGGTCGGGTCGTCGTCGACCGCGTTCAGACCGGGGGAGTAGTACTGCTCGGTGTCGTCCGGGCCGACCAGCGCCGCCGTGCCGAACACCCGGAACAGCGGGCCGTTGGTCTTGACGTTGTCAGTCAACGCGGTGCCGGCGGTGCTGACCCCGGCGATGCCACCGCGGTCGTTCTGCTCCCACAGATAGGTGAGGGCGTCACCGTCGGCGTCGGTGGCGCTGCCGGTCAACGCGAACGGGGTTCGCACCGGGATGGTGAACTGGTCCGGCACGGTCACCACCGGGGCGTGGTTGGTGGTCTCGGTAACCTGCCAGCCGCCGTTGTCGACCGGACCGCCCTTGGCGGTCTCGCCGACGAAACCGGCGGCACCGTGGAGGTCGGCCAACCCGAGCGGCAGTACGTTGGTCCGGGCCATCACGCCACCGTCGAACGTCACCTGGAAACCGGCGTCGGTGAGCGCACCGACGCCGCCGAACGCCGCGACGCTGACCGTCGCGCCGGCCGGCCACCCGGTGGTCGCCTCGATCGCCGCCTTGATGCCGGCGGTGGTGTAGTTGACCCCGCGGACGATCGGCGTCGACGACTGCCCGTCGTGCACGATCGTGAACGCGTCACCGTCGGTGTCGAAACCGCGCAGCGACACCGTCTGCACCTCGTTGATCGCCGGCCGGGCGGAGTTCACGAACGTGGTGATTTCGTGGTAGCTGCGCTGCGACCAGTACGGGTCGGTGTGCGGCTGCAGGTTGTCCTGCTGGCAGATGCCCGCGTACGCCATGATCGACGAACCGCTGCCCGGTTCGTACGAGTTGGTGGCGCTGCGGTTGCCGCCGGAGCAGTTCCACTGGGTGCCGTTGAAGGTGTGGTTGCCGGCGAACTGGTGGCCGATCTCGTGCGCCACGTAGTCGACGGCGTAGAAGTCGCCGATCGGGTTCGGCAGGCCGGTGCAGCCGCGCGCCTTGCCGTCGCCGCCGGCCACCCCCAGCCCGGCGACCCCGCCGCCGGGCAGACCGAAGCCGATGTGCCCGACGTCGTAGCTGCTCGCCCCGACCAGTTGGCCCAGCACGATCCGGTTGCGGTTGAGCGTCGCGCCGGAACACCCGGTCAGCTGTGCCGCGGAGAAGCACGGCGCGGAGCCGCACGGCCCGTCCGGGCCGGTGGCCAGCTCGGCGGTGTTCAGGTTGGTCTTGTCGGTGTCGTTGATCAGCACGAGCCGGATCGCGGTCTCGTCTTCGTAGATCTGAGTAACCCGGTTCACCAGCGTCACCTTGGCAGCTGTCACGTTCGCCGCACCGAAATAGTCGGCGTACGACGGGTCGGTGAGGAAAGCCAGCCGGTAGGTGCGCAGCTTGACCAGCGACCCGGCGGGGTGGTCGGCCTGGGCCTGCTCGACCTCCGGGTCGATCTGCGCGGCGGTGGTGTCGACGTCGCCCCGCTCGGTCAGCGGGCCGTGCCGGTTCAGCAGGTCACCGGCGTGGTAGCTGGCGTAGACGCTCTGGTCGCGGTGGTACGGGTCGACGTACCAGGACCCGGTCGACGAGCGGACCGAGGCGTGGAAGCCGAGCGGGGTCAGGTCGGCCCGGATCGTCGCCGTCGGGTCGTCGACGCCGGTGCCGGCGTACGTCCGGATGTCCGGGTGCCGGGCGGCGAGTCCGTCCTGCATCACCGGAGAGTCGACCACCGCGAACCGCTGCACCACGCCGTCCGGGTCGGGCACGGTCAGCACCAGCGGCGCCGTCGCGGCGGCCCGGTCCGACTCGTCCGGCGCCCGGTCCAGCTGGGCGGCGATCGCCTCCCGGTCCAGGGTGTACGCCGCGAACCGGTGCGCCTGGATGTCCGGCGCGCGACCGGACCGGCTGGCCGTCGGTACGTCGTCGAGCACGGCCCACGGGGTGCCGGCAATCGGCGTACCTTCCTGCGGCGCGGCACTGGCGGCCGTGGTCGGGCCGACCGCCGGCAGCAGCGCCGCCGCGACGACGGCGACGAGCAGGGCGATCAGACGGCGGTTGCCGGACCGGCTGGTCGCGGGCAGTGGCTGCGGACGGCCGTTCGGCGGCGAGCGGCGCCTCGACGAGGGCTTCCTCAAAATGTCTCCTCGGGAGTCCGTGACGATCCACAACCCGAACGGCCAGGGGTGTCCAGGCCGCCGGGCGATGGATCTCAAGGGTCGAAAGTCGACGCTAGGCCCCGAGTCGCGGGTACAGCCATCAGCCGTACGGCTGAGACAGTGCATAATGGCCGGCCTTACGAGACCGGCTCATGTGACGAGCGGAGCTCCTACTCGAAGGCGGTCAGGAACCGGTCCCGGAACGAGTCCATCTGCCACACCGGGGCCTGCGGACCGGGGCGCAGCCCTTCCTGCCAGTCCCAGCCGGCGACCCGGTCGAGGACCGCCTGGTCGCTGGTGACGATGGTGACCGGCACGTCGTGGCTGGCCCCCGGACCGGTCACCACCGGCGCCGGCTGGTGGTCGCCGAGGAAGACCACCACCAGATCGTCGTCGCCCTGCGACTCGATGTAGGAGATGATCGTGCTCAACGAGTACGCCACCGCCTTCGGGTAGTCGCTGCGCAATCCGTCCTCTGCGGACTTGTTGGCCTGGCCGGCGGCCATCGCCTCCCGGTCGAAGACCGAACCGTCGCGGACCGTGTTCCAGTTGACCAGCTGCGGCAGCGGGGTCCACGGCGCGTGGCTGGACAGCAACGCCACCTCGGCCATCACCGGCTGGTCGTTGTCGCGCCGCTCGAAGCGGTCGAATGCCGACAGCACATACTGATCGGGGATGGAGGCGAAGTTGAACCTGTCGCCCGCGTACCTCATGTTGCGCGAGTCGTAGACCTGGTCGTAGCCGAAGAACGCCCCCTCCGGCCAGGCCCGGCTGTTGCCGGGGAAGAAGCCGGCGACCCGCCAGCCGGCGTGGCCGAACGCCCGGGTCAACGTCAGCCGGTCACTGGTCACCAGGCTGCGGTAGCGCTGCTGGTTGTCCACCCACAGCCCGGACAGGGTGCTGGCGTGCGCCAGCCAGCTGCTGCCCCCGACCGTCGACGAGGTGAGGAACGCACTGCGCGACTGGAACCCCTGCGCCGCCAACCGCTGCGTACCGTCGTCGAGCAGATCGCCGATCAGCGGGCTGAAGTCGGGGTGGGTGACCGCGTCCCGGCCGTAGCTCTCCACGAACGCCAGCAGAACGTCCTTGCCACGTAGCGCGGTCAGCAGCTCGTCGCCGGGCACGTCCCGGAACGCGTCGACCGCTGCCAGCTCGGCGAACTCCTGCCGGTCCTGCAGGCTCGCGCCGATCTGCATGGTGTGGTCGTACGCCAACCGGGCGGTCGCCCGGTCGGCGATCGGCAGCCCGATCGTGCGCCACTCGTCCTGGTAGACCACCACCTGCGTACCGAGCAGGGCGAACACCAGCCAGCCGGCGGTCAGCGCACCAACCGTACCGCCGCCGATCCGTCGGTGTGCGGCCAACAGCCGGGCCAGCCGCAGCGTCGCGGCGACCAGCAGCGTCAGCACCGCGATCGTGAGCACGACGGTGCCGACCGCCGCGCCCACCGCTGCGGCCCGGCCGTAGGAGGCGTCGACGAACCGGAACCCGTCGGCCAGCAGACCCCAGTCCAGGACCGGGTCGAACGGCCGGTCCAGCACCGAGAAGAAGCCGATGTCGGCGACCTTCAGCGTGATCAGTACGCCGAGCAGCGCGCCGAGCGCGGCAGCCACCGGGGTGCGGACCCGGCCCGGCAGCACCAGCAGCAGCGCGGCGGCGACCAGCGCCTCGACCGGGATGCGGGCGAACGCGACCGGGACAATCAGATCCAGCTGGTACGGCAGGGTCATCGCGGCCAGCACGCCGCCGACCGCCAGCACGTCGGCCGACCATCGGGCGGTACGCCGTACCCGCGGACGCCACCGGTTGGCCGGCGGTGCCGTGCCATTCTGCGCCGTCGCCTGGTCCGGCCCGCCCTCCGCCGCTGGCGGGTCGGTCGGTGCCTGGTCCGCCGCCGTCTGGTCAGCCGGCTCGGCTACGGCGTCCTGGTCCGTCACGTCGTCAGCGGTGGTGGCCGGGGCGGAGTTCGTGGCGGAGGACAAGTTCGGGCCTTCCTGGTAGTCGGCCAGGCGGCGCGCCCTGCCGGACCGGACTCAGCACGATATCCGTACCACCGGACACCCACAAATACGCACGACCAGCCGGACCGGATCGATCTGCGGATCACCGGCTCCCGGCCGTGACCGGTCCGCCGCGTCGACCGGTCTTCTTCTGCATGGAACAGTTGCGGACGTACTTCGACCGGGCGCTCGACAGCGAACCGGCACCACCGGCGCCACTGGACGACCTGGCCCGAGTGGCCATGGCCGGCGGGAGCCGACTACGTCGACGCAGACAGATTGGGTACGCCGCCACGACGACCGCCGCTGCCGTGGCGCTTGTCGCGGTGGGCGTGCTGCTCCCGGTCAGGGACGCGCCCGAGCCCGTGCCGGCGCAGGCCGCCATGCCGTCGGCCTCGCCTGGCTGTGAACTGGTGCGTCCCACCAGCGCTGACGTGGCGACCGAAGCCGCCGTCTACCTGAGCGTCGACGTGACCGCCGAGCAGCGGCGCGCTGTCGACGCGGCGCTGCGGGCCGACCCGCAGGTCGGGTCGGTGGCGTATGAGAGCCGGCAGGACGCATACCAGCGGTTCGTACGGCGGTACCAGGACGATCCTGCTGTTCTGCTCGATCATCCCGACCTGATGGAGAAGGTGACCCCAGATCAGTTGCCGGAGTCTTTTCGGATTACCTTGGCGAACCCATCGGCGTACCAGCAGGTCAGCGGCGGACTACAGGCGATGCCCGGCGTCGAGACAGTCACCGGCTGGTTCTGCCTGTACGGCACGGACAAGCAGGTGGGCGAGTGAGTGGGGTTCGGGTCGTAGCGCCGGTCGCCGTGGACCTACCGGCGGAGCCGGCACCGACGAGGTCTGAGCGCGGCGGCGGTCCGCTGGCCCGCTGGGCCGCCAGCCGTCGGAATCAGCGAGTGGCCGGGGACGAGGCGTTCACCGCGTTCGTCGTTGACGCGGCTCCCCGGCTGCGCCGCGTCGCGTACCTGATGTGCCGGGACTGGCATCTCGCGCAGGACCTCACCCAGATCACCTTCACCCGGATGTACGCCTCGTGGAACCGGATCTGGCCCACGGCGAACCTGGACGCGTACAGCCGTCGGGTGCTGATCAACGCGGTCTCCGACGCGATGAAGCGGCGCAGCCGCACGGAGCTGGTGCTCGCCGAGCCGCCCGAGCCGGCGGCTCGGCCGACCGGCTCTGGCGGCTCGACCGAGCTGCAGATGGCGTTGCTGCAGGCGCTGGCGGAGTTTCCGGTGCGCGACCGGGCGGTGCTGGTGCTGCGGTACTGGGAGGATCAGAGCGTGCAGACCGTCGCCGAGATCCTCGGCATCACCACCTCGGCGGTGAAGATGTGCAGCATGCGGGCGCTGCAGCGGCTGCGTACCGTCCTCGGCGAGGACTTCCCGACCAGCTGATCGGTATCGCGACCTAGGCTGGGCGGCATGCCACCCGCGTCGACCTCACCGTACCGGCCGACGTCGCAGTACCGCTGGACGTTGCTCGACCTGGTCGTCGCGACGGCGGTGGCCACTGTCGCCTGGCAGTACCGTGCCTCGCTGGCGGACCTGGCGATCGGTTGGCCGGGTACTGCTCTCCGATGACCGGCACCCGGTTGGCCTCGCCGACCTCAGCGAGTACGGCGTGCTGGCCCTCAGCTGTGTGGCGATCTGGCTGATTGCGTACACCTTGCGGACCAGCAAGGAGCAGACGGCGGTTGAACTGCACGACGTCGTCGCACACAGCCTGGCGGTGAGGACCGTGCAGGCGGACGGTGCCAGCTACCTGATCGACCTGGACGCCGAGCAGGCCCGCAAGGCAATGGTCACGATCGGCGATACCGGCCGTGACGCGCGCGCCGGGCGTTACCCGGCCGCGGCGGGGGAGATTGCTGTCAACCGGTGCGCCGCCGACCGGCTCGGCGTCGGACCGGGCAGCACTCTGCGGCTGTACGGGGGCGACCCGACCGCTGCACCGGTCATCGCCACCGGCACCGGTGCCACCGTCGGCACTGCCAGCCTGCGCGCCTTCACCGACCAAGAACTGGCCGCCCGCGCCCCGGCCGACCTGGCACTGTTCGCCCACGACCAGCCGATCACCCCGGCTGTGGTCGAGCAGCTCCGGTCGCTCGACGCCGTCCGCCACGTCACCCCGTTCCAGCAGGCCCAGGCGACCATCGGCGACCGGTCGTACGCCACCATCGCCGTCGACCTAGCCGCACTGCCCCGGCTGACGATGCTGGTCAGCACCGACGGCGCGCTGACCGACCTCGGGCCGGGCCGGGTCGTGCTCGGCGAGGCGGTCGCCCGGGACCTGGCCGCCCAGGCCGGCGACCAGTTCGCGTACCGGGTTGAGGCCGGGCAGTTGAACCTGACCGTCGCGGCGGTGCTCGGCGGCGATGCGCCACTACAGTCCGATGTGGTACTGGTGCCAGGCGACCTGGACCGGCTCGGCGGTACGCGGACCGGGCTGCTGGCCGACTTCGCCGACGGCGTCGGTACCCGCGACGCGACAGTGGCCGCCGTACGGCAGCTCGGGGTCGCCGTCGGTGCCGACGTGGCCGTGCTGTCCGACTACCGCGAGGCGACCGACGCCGAGGTGACGTCGCTGTTCCTGATCGCATTGGGGCTGCTGGCGATGACCGTGCTGATCGCGGTGGTCGGGGTCGGCACCACCACCGCGCTGTCGGTGCTGGAACGCACCCAGGAAGTCGGACTGCTGCGGGCGCTCGGTCTGAGCCGGCGCCGGCTGCGGGCGATGATCCTGGTGGAATCAGGCCTGTACGGGGTGGTCGGCGCGGTGCTGGGGCTGGCGCTCGGCGTACCGCTGGCCTGGTTGTCGTTCGAGGCGCTGCGGCTGGGGATGCCGCCGGTGCTGCCGGCCGGGCAGCTGCTGGCGATCGTCGCGGCGTTGGCGGTGATCACCGCGATGGCCGGGTTGGCGCCGGCCCGCCGGGCCGCCCGGGTCAGCCCGGTCGCCGCCATCGGCGACCCGGACTGAACGGTACCGACGGTGAGTGGGCGCTGCGGTACGTCGATGCTGGGCGGCGTCACCCTGTACCGCAATGGCTCAGCCGGCCTTGCGCCGGGTAGCCGGGTCGTCAGCCTCGTCGAGGTCGACGATCGGGGCCTGCTGCACCGCGACCGTGAGAGCCTCCAGTGCACGGCGTGCGTCGTCGGAACTGCGGTAGCTCGAAGCACTGGTGGCCAGGATCTCACCGTTCGTACCGACCAGTCGCCAGCGATAGGTACGGAGTCTCCCGCTGACCAACTCGAAGCGAACCTGCCGGAGCTGATCAAACGGACCCGTCACCCGGACGGGCTCGCTATCGGCCAGCATGGCGTCGAACACATCCTCGGTCACGTCGAACTCGGCCAGCTCATCCTGCTGCATGCTTACCCGCATCCCCCTCATCCGCCACACCAAGTGCCATCCTTGACGTCCACCGGCTGCAGAATCACCCGCAGCAGCCGTCCCCCGCTCATCGTGTGCGACTACCAGGATTGGGATGGTCGTGCCATCCAACGCGAAGTGGGACCGCTGGCCACTGGCACGCGGCTCGGACCTGATCGCCGGTGACACCACGCCGGGAGCGGATCTTTGACTCGATACTCGGCGGTACCTCAATGTAGCCGATCCAGAACGTTGGCACTCGACAACCCTAGGTCACCTTGGTTGGCTGCGCGTCAACGCGTCCTATGGCTGTGGACGGCCAGCGACCGCAGGTCCTCTGACCTGGGGCGATGATGGTGCGCCCGGTAGGGTTCGAACCTACGACCTTGGGATTAGAAGTCCCCTGCTCTATCCGCTGAGCTACGGGCGCTTGCTGATCTTGTCCTGGCGTGCACATAGTAGTGGTCGCGGGTTGCCGTGACGAGTCAGTCGGTCTCCGGCAACCCTCGGTCGACCGGGCGTTGCGCCGCCACCGGTTGACCAGGGTCCGGGCCTAGCGGCTCGGTGGTGAAGTAGCCGCGCAGCCAGCGGTCCAGCTCGCTGAACAGCTCGTCGCGGGCTGGCTGGTGGGACAGGGTCAGGTCGTGCAGGCCGCCGTCGATGCGGACCACGGTGACGTGCCGGCCGAGCCGGGGGGCCCACCGGGCCATGTGCTCGACGTCGAGTACCGCGTCGGCCAGGGTAGCCGAATCGTGCCAGCTGTGGCTGCGGTAGGACCGGGAGGAACAGGCCAGCAGGACCGGCGCGGTGATTTGCAGTCCGGCACGCAGTTGTCGTTGGGCGCGGCGGATCGCGGTCAGCCAACCGGCCCGCACCGGAAACCCGGTGAGCGGCTTCCACTCCAGGTCGTAGTCCCATTCTCCGTTCTGGGAGGCGTGCACGCTTTGCCCGTACACCCGGGAGAGCCCGACCGGGACGATGCGGTAGGGCGAGCGGCCGGTGAGACGGCAGACGGCCGCCGCCACCGGCCGGCGGAGCAGCCACGGTGCGTTGAGGTCGAAGAACGGGCTGTTCAGGAACAACCCGTCCGGCGCGATGCCCTGGCTGGCCCGCGCGTCGGCCCAGACCGCCGCGATCAGCCCACCGGTGGAGTGGCCGTTGATCAGCAACGTCTCGTTGCCGTCCTGCTCGCGGATGATCCGGGCGGCGGCGTCCAGTTCCGGGAAGTAGTCGCTGAGGTCGCGGCAGAAGTTCGGGGTCTGGTGCGGAAGCAGGCTCCGGCCGTACTTGCGCAGGTCGAGGGCGTAGAAGTCCCAGCCGCCACGGACGAAGTGGTCTGCCAGATGGGTCTGGAAGAAGTAGTCGACGAAGCCGTGCAGGTAGAGCACCGCCCGCCCGGCCGGGCGGTCCGCCCGGCGCCGGACCAGGGTCGCGACGACCGGACCCTCGTCGTCTGGGGCCAGCTCGATGACCTGCTGCTCGTACGGGAGTCCGAGGATGTCAGGCTGCACGACCTTGACCGTACCGCCGGACGGTTACCTCCGGGTAGCACCGCGCTGCGCGTCGCACAATCAAAGGCGGCACTGGCAGCGGCCGAGCGGCGGTGCGTGGCGCGAGGAGGTACGGGATGAAGGTTGAACAGGCGACGGCGTTCCTGCGGGCGAATCATCGGGCGGTGATGGTGACCCGGCATCCGGATGGCCGGCCGCAGACCAGTCCGGTGCTGGTCGCGGTCGACGACGCCGGCCGAGTGCTGGTCAGCACCAGGGAAGGTGCGGTCAAGGTCCACAACCTGCTGCGCGATCCGCGGGTCACGTTCTGCGTGACCACGGACCGGTTCTTTGGCGACTGGGTGCAGATCGACGGGCGTGCGGAGGTGGTACGGCTGCCCGAAGCACTCGACGTGCTGGTCGACTACTACCGACGGATCGCCGGAGAGCATTCCGACTGGGACGACTATCGGGCTGCGATGCGCCGCGACAAGCGGGTGGCGATCCGGGTGAGCGTTATGCGTGCCGGCCCGGACGTGCACAGGTGACGGTCCGGATGAGCCCGGGCAACTGCCTGGACGGCCGGCGTGTAGAGCCCCGGTCGGGTTGACCGGGGCTCTACGGCGGATCAGCGGCTGGCCGATCCGAGCTCTGCCTCGGCCGTGGTCTGTGCCTGGCCCGTGGCGTTGGGCGCGCCCTGGCCCTTGCCGATCAGTTCCTTGAGGCTGCCGTTGATGTAGTTGCCCCACCCTTCCTGGCAGGCGTTGTAGCACTCGAACTCCGGCACCAGCCCGTGGTGGGTGAAGAGGACCTTGGTCTTGCCGCCCTCCTCCGAGATGTCGAAGGTCATCGTGGTGTCGACCCACTCGGAGCTGTCCTTGACGAACGAGAAGTAGTTGTCCACCACGTGCCAGGCGACCTTCTCGCCGGGAACCGACTCGGTCACCCGGATCGTGCAGCGGTGCAGGTCCTCGAAGTGGTACCGGAACTCGTCGCCGGCCTTCTCGGCGCTGCCCTCGATCTCGGCCGACCACCATCCCTGCGGATTGGTGATGGCTTCGTACGCCTCCTTCGGGGACTGGTCCACGGTGAACTCGGTGGTGTAACTCGGCCCAGTCATGATTTCCTCGCATTCGTGGTATGCGGAAAAGGGGTTGGCGACGTCCCGCGACCGTGCGTCGCGGAAGTCGGCAATGCTCCGCATCGGGCGGAGCTGTCGGAACGTCGGCATCCTTTCTGGATGGCCGGCTTGTGTCGCGCACCCACTGACCTAGGCTAATGCGTCTACTTGTGTCACGCAAGTCACGTGTGGGGCGTGTCGGCGTGCCGTCAAGCAAGGTTCACATGCTGGCAATACACACTTTCCGCCAGTCGTGACCATCGATGTCTTTGGTTCGCCTCCAGCGCGGTGACCGTTGGTCACGGCGCGGGCACGGTCCACCGGTAGCGGTGAACCGTGCCCGCAAAGGCCGGTCAGGCGACGCAGCTCGAGAGCGGCTCGGTGGGCGCGGGTACGCCCTCAGGTCCGAAGAAGAGGTTGGCGCAGTCGATCAGGAACTCCGGAGTTTCCTCCTGAATCCAGTGACCGGCCCCGGGGGCCACGACGCCTCGGACATCATCGGCGACCTGCTCGAACGAGGCCGCCACACCGAGCCCGAAGACGAACTCGGCACCCATCGCAAGCACCGGCTGGGTCAGCCGCTTGGACTCGGCGTGGGCCTTGGTGTCCTCCGCGTTCTCCGGCCAGGCCCGGTAGTAGTTGTAGCCGGCGCTGCGCCGGGCCGGGTGCAGGTAGGCGCGGATGTGGCTGTCCCGGTCAATCGCGTCGGGGACCGCCGCGAACTCGAAGACGTAGTTCAGGTAGGTGGAGACGTCGCTGTTGTCCACGATCTTCTCCGGCACCGGCGACGGCGCCATGTTGAGCTTGAAGTGGAAGCTGAGCGGATACGCGTCCTCCAAGCCGAAGCCCAGTAGCGGCGAGTCGAGCACCGCCAGGCGGGTCACCTCCTGTGGGTAGTCCCGGGCCCAGGCGTAGCCGACCAGAACGCCCATGTCGTGCCCCATGACCTTCACCTCGCGGTACCCGAGCCGGTTCACCGCCTGATGCAGACGGGCGGCCGTGGTCTTCTGGTCGTAGCCGTCCCGCGGGATCGCGGAGTAGCCGAGGCCGGGCAGGTCGAACGCGATCACCGTGTGCGTCTTGGCCAGCTCGGGCATCACCAGATGCCAACCCCACCAGGTCTCGGGCCAGCCGTGCAGCAGCACGAGCGCCGGCCCGGAACCGCCCTTGACGTAGTGCACCTTGCCGCCGTCGGTGCGGACCAGACCATGCCGGAAGGTCCGGTCGAAGACCGCGCGACCGACGACCGGCTCCCGCTGGGCGTGTCCACCTCGCGCTGCGGTGGCGTCGGAGCCGCCGTTCGAGCCGTGAGCCACCGCTGCCCCGACACTACCGACGATCACCGCCAGGGCGGTGATCCCTCCGACGATCATCCGTTTCAGTGTCAACCGCGATCCCCTGACCCGAGCATCGACCAACCGTGGCGACATGGCTCTACCTCTCCCTCTTGTCGACCGCATATGGCGGGTTGCGTCCAAGCTATGACGATTGGCGAAGAATGTATACTTCTCGATTGCTGTCTCTCCGCGATCGTCTCCAGTCCTCTCCAAGTGCAGCCCGAGGCGTGACGCAGCAGCGCCGGTGCGATGCTGGTCCCCGCCGAGGGGCGGTCACCTGACTACTGGTCACCCACATCGGACGGTGGGTTCGGGTCGCTGCCCGGAACCGGGACGCGCGCTCGACTCTGCCAATTCTTCATGTTCCTCGGCCACTTCCGTATTGCCCTGTTGGCTACTGCCGCCGTCGTCGCCGGCCTAATCGCGATCCTGACGGACGGAAATTCAATCAACCGCAGCGAGTAGTGGCAAAAAGAAGCGGTCACTGGGAGAGGGCAATTTCAAGGAAGCAGGCGGGTGTCGCCGGATCATAGCCTGGCGACCGATGCGCGGACGTGGCCAGGGGAATTGGTGTCGTCCGCTCTCACTGTCTCGATTCAGAGAGGACAGGATTGCCATGACCAACGAAGAGCGGAAGTTCGAACGGCGTACGTTACTTGCCGGTGCCGCAGGGGCCGGAGGCGTCGCCCTGGCCGGTGCCGCACTGCCCGGCACGGCACTCGCGCACGGGAGTGGAGCGTCGGGTGCGCTGGTAGCGCCCGTCACTCCGGCTGACCCCCAATACCCCGACCTTGTGATGGGGCTGAACAACCGGTGGACCGCGACACCCAACTCGGTGTACGTGGTGGATTCCCCGAACCAGGTTGCCCCGATCGTCCGACGCGCGGTGCGTCGCGGAACCAAATTGACCGTCCGGGGCGGCGGTCACGGTTTCGAAGACTTCGTCTACAACAGTGAAGTCGAAACGATCATCGACATGACGAACATGAATAGGATCTACTACGACGCGAGAATGAAGGCTGTTGCGGTGGAGGCCGGCGCCATTCTGCTCGACGTCTATGAGAAGCTCTACCAGACCTGGGGCGTCACGCTGCCTGGCGGTGTCTGCTACTCCGTCGGAATGGGCGGCCACGTCGCCGGCGGCGGCTGGGGCTGGCTTGTCCGCCGCAACGGACTGATCGTCGACCACCTGTACGCCGTCGAGGTGGTCACGGTCAACGCCGCCGGCAGGGTCAACACGATCATCGCCACGCGGGAAAAGCGGGACCCGCACCGCCACCTGTGGTGGGCCCACACCGGTGGCGGCGGTGGGAACTTCGGTGTCGTCACCCGGTACTTCTTCCGCTCGCCTGGAGCGCACGGCCGGTCCCCGGCGCAGCTTCTGCCGAAACCGCCGTCCAAAGTACTGTCCAGCTTCGCCCTATGGAGCTGGAGCACCATGACCGAAGCCGACTACATCCGCCTGCTCCAGAACTACGCCAGCTGGCACGTCGCGAACATCTCCCCGGACAGCCCCACCCGCGAGGTGACGAGCCTGATCCAGTCGTTCCACCGGTCCAACGGCGAAATACACATGTACGCCTTCGTCGACTCCGCCGTGCCGAACGCGCAACAGATGCTGGACAGCTACCTGGCCCATCTGCAGAACGGTGTGACACCGGCCGTGTTCGCTTCGCAGAGCACCATGCCATGGCTGCAGTTCTGCAAGCTCACCGGTACCACCAACACGTTGAACAACGACCCGACGCTACGCGGCGAGTACAAGTCCGCGTTCATGAAGGACACCTTCACCACTGCGCAGGCCTCCGCGATCTACCGGGCGATGACCCGGTCGGACATCAACAATCCGAATCTGAACATCGTCATCAGCCCGTACGGCGGCAGGACTGCGGCCGTGCCCGACGCCGCGACGGCGATTCCCCACCGGGAGGCCGCCTACAAGCTGCTCTGGCAGGCGCAGTGGGCCAATCCGGCGGACGACGCGGCGAACATCGCGTGGGCCCGGGAGACCTACCGTGACACTTTCGCGGACACCGGCGGCGTGCCCGTACCGAACGACCAGACCGACGGTTGCTACGTCAACTATCCGGACGCCGACCTGAGCGATCCGGCCTGGAACGGGTCGGCCTTCGCCTGGTACGACCTCTACTACAAGGAGAACTACCGCCGGCTGCAGGCGGTGAAGAAGGCCTACGACCCGCGGAACTTCTTCAACCACCGGCAGTCGGTCGAGCTCCCGTCCTGATCGGACGGGTGTCAGAAGCATGTCCATACGAAAGGGAGTACGGAATGCACACGATCACCGGTAAGACGGTCCTGGTGACCGGCGCCAACCGCGGCATCGGCCGGGCGCTGCTCGAGGAGGCGCTCAACCGGGGCGCGAAGCGGGTGTACGCCGGGACGCGTCAGCCGTTCGACCACCCGGACGGGCGGGTCACCGCAGTGACGCTGGACGTGACCGACGCGGGGCAGATCGCACAGGCCGCGAAGACCGTCGGCGAACTCGACGTGCTGGTGAACAACGCCGGCGAGGTCACGTTCGACGACCTGAGCGATCGCGCGGTGCTCGAGAAGATGTTCGCGGTGAACTTCTTCGGCGTGTACGACACCATTCAGGCGTTCCTCCCGGCGCTGATCCGGTCCCAGGGTGCGATCATCAACAACATTTCGGTGAACGCGTTCGCGCCGTTCCCATTGGTCTCGTCGTACTCGGCGGCCAAGGCAGCGGCGTTCAACCTGTCGCAGTCGCTTCGTGGTCTGCTGGCGGGTAAGGGCGTCGGCGTGCACGCCGTCATGACCGGGCTCGTCGACACCGACATGACCAAGGGCTTCGACGTGATGGCCAAGGCGGCGCCCGAGCACGTGGCCAAGAACGTCTACGACGGGCTGGAAAAGGGCGAGGAGGAGATCTTCCCCGATGCCATGGCCGAGCCGCTGGCCGACAGCTGGCGTTCGGGCGGGGGGAAGAACTTGGAGCGCCAGTACGCACAGATGGCGGCGCAGATCGCCGCAGCTCAGTCCGCCTGAGCGACAGACCATGACGGGCGGTGCCGCCCGAGGCAGGTAAGTAATGGGCAGTGGACGTCGTCGAAATGGCGTCCACTGCCCATCTGTGTTCAGCCCACGAATGTTCTGTCGGACTGGAACTCGGCCGGCGGCTCAGTATGCAGTTCGTTCCTGAGCAACGTGAGAGATGTGGACCGTAGGGGCCTCATGCCAGAGTTTGTGACGACGGGACGTCCCCCCGACATCCTGCCGCAGTAGCTGCGCCAGGCACCAATTTCTGCCTTCGTCTGGAGGAGTAAAGATGACGGTAATCGAGTCCGCGCCACAGCCCGAACTCGTACAGCGGGCCAGGGACCTGATCCCGCTGATCCAGAAGCACGCCGCGTGGCAGGAGGAGAACCGCGCCCTGCACGCGGAGGTGCTCGACGCGCTGAAGGACGCCGGGCTGCTGCGGTTGCGGTTCCCGGCGCGCTACGGCGGCACCGTGCCGGACGCGCGTACGGTGGTGGACGTGGTCGCAGAGCTGGGCCACGGCGACGGCTCCACCGGTTGGACCATCAGCACCATGACGATCGGTGCCTGGCTGGCCGGCCTGCTGCCCGACGAGGCGCAGGACGAGATCTTCGCGAACCCGGAGGACCGGTTCTGCGGCTCGGTCGGCCCGAACGGGGTCGCCGTGAAGACCGAGGGTGGCTACATCCTGAACGGTCGTTGGCACTTCAACACCGGTGCCCCGCAGGCGCAGTGGGACACCCACTCCATCATGATCGACCTCGGTGACGGCAACATGGTGCCGGGTATGGCGGTCGTTCCGGTCTCGGACCTGACGATCGTCGACGACTGGCACACGGTCGGCCTGCGCGGCACCGGCAGTGTCACGACCATCGCCCAGGACCTGTTCGTGCCCGAGAACCGGGTGCTGAACATGGTGCCGGTCATGATGCACAACCAGCATGCGTCGAAGATCAACGCCGACTATCAGGCGTGGCGGGTGCCGTTCCTGCAGTTTGCGGTCGCCGTGGCAGCCGCACCGGCGCTCGGCATGGCGCGGGCCGCCTGGGACGCTTTCATGGAGCGGCTGCCAAGCCGGCGGATCACCTACACGAACTACGAGAAGCAGATCGAGGCGACGCTGACCCACCTGCAGGTCGCCGAGGCGCGAGTCAAGATCGACGAAGCCGAGTTCCACCTGCACCGGGCAGTCCGCCGGCTCGATGAGAAGGCCCTCAGCGGCGAGCCGTGGACCCTGGAGGACCGCGCTGCGGCACGGATGGACGCCGGTGCCGTCTGTGCCCGGGCGAAGGAGGCCGTGGACATCCTGAACAACGCCAGTGGCGGTTCGTCGGTGTATTCCGAGGTGCCGATCCAGCGGATCGAGCGGGACGTCCAGACGATCAACCTGCACGGCATCATGCACCCGAACACGAACCTGGAAACCTACGGCCGTGTCCTGTGCGGCCTGGAGCCCAACACGATGTTCCTGTAGAAGTTGCCTCGTACGCGTGGCCGGACCCACGGGTCCGGCCACGCGTCCATTTGGGCGCGCGGCCAGCGGACCACACCGTTTACCCGCACCCTTGGCACGGTGCCGCACCGGCAGATCTGGCCGCACCAGCAGCACGGTCGAGGTTGCGGCGGGTCAGCGTCGCTGTCTGCGCTGCTCGCGCAGCGCGATGAACCGGGAGTCGACGCGCGCCGTCACGTCGCTGGACGACGGAGAGGTGCCGCAACCCGCGCATCCGACCTGCAGACTGACGTGGCCGCCACAGCCTTCGTGTTCGAAGGCGACCGGCCGCCCCTCCGGATTGGCCCACCGGTCACCCCACTCGGTGAGTGCGAGGATGACCGGTTGCAGTTGGCGACCCTTTTCGGTGAGCACGTATTCGACGTGGGCGCCACCGGCACCCGGCCGTGTCTCGAAGACGCCCGCCTCGACGAACTCGCTCAACCGTTTGGCCAGGATGTTCGTGGCCACACCCAGGTCCCGCTGGAAGTCCGTGAACCGGGTCATCCCGAAGAACATCGCGTTGCGGATGATGAGCAGGCTCCAGCGCTCGCCGACGACCTCGAGTGTCCGCGCGGCAGAGCAGACCTCGTTGGCGTACAGGCGTCCCAGCACAAGCCAAAGTCTGGCATGTTGGCTTGCGTGGTGCAAGCAGATGTGCTGAACTGGCCAGGTGGCCGCCCCGCTGACCGGAGTTGTGCCGTCAGGTCGTGCGGGTCAGCAGGAACATCGGCAACTGCCGCCCGGTCCTGGCCGCGAACTCGTCCGGGCCGGTGGCCTCGCCGAACAGTTCCGACCACAATCGGCTGCGGGTGCCATCGTCGAGTGGCTCGACGGTCACCGAGAAGGTCTCCTCGCCCAGTTCGACGGTCGTGCTCGCCATGGCGGCCAGGTTCGCGCACCAGGCCGGGCGGACCGGAGAGTCGCCGTTGGATCCGACGACGGCGTAGCGGCGCTGGTCATCGAACGGAAAGCAGATCAGCGGCGTGACCCGGCCGATCCCGGTCCGGATGCCGACGTGGTGCACCAGGATGACGAGGGAGTCGGCCAGGATTCCGCCGACTCGGCCTGCGTTCGCGCGGAACTCCTCGATAACTCTTCGATTGAAATCGATGGCCTCGTCCCTGGGCATCAGTGGCATGGGTTCACTCCAACTCGTGGGTCGAGGTGCCGTGCTGCCGGCATCCGCAACTGCTCCGGAACTCCACGGTACCGATCCGGTGCGGCGGCAAGGGCACCGCGAGCATCTCCGGACCGACGACCGGTCCCACAGTTCTCCGATTTTGCCCGATGTAGAGCAGGATCCCCGGGGATCGTCCGGTGCGCCGTACGCTGGCGAGGAGAGGCGTGAATCTCGCCGGGCGGCGAGGACCGATAGACCGCCCGCCGCGGTGTCGTGTTCGTATCCGGGGCACCTGCGTCCACCGCAACATCCCAACCAGGAGGAAGACATGAGCGAGAGCTACACGACGTCCTTCAGCGTGCACCAGAACCCCGAGGACGTCTTCCACGCCATCAACGACGTACGCGGGTGGTGGGACGGGGAGATCGAGGGAACGGCGGACAGTCTCGGCGCCGAGTTCACCTACCGACACGGCGCGCTGCACTACTCGAAGCAGAAGGTCACCGAGTTCGTGCCCGGAAAGAAGGTCGTCTGGCTCGTCACCGAGGCCGACATCACCTTCGTGGCGGACAGGACAGAGTGGAAGGACACGCGGGTCGTCTTCGACATCGCAGAGAAGGACGGCAAAACGGAGGTCACGTTCACCCACGAGGGGCTCGTGCCGCAGTTCGAGTGCTACGGCGGCTGCAGTGATGCCTGGGGATACTACGTCAAGGACAGTCTTCCCAGGTTCATCGCCAAGAGCCGGTCCGAGGTCGGTAGCTGATCCTACCGGTCACCACCGGACACCATCCGACTTCCATCCGGCGGGTGGGCCGCTGAGCAGCGGCCCACCCGCCGGTTCCGTGTCGCGTCTTAGCAGATCAACTCGGTATCGGTGCGGTTGTCCACAGCCGTGGTTCTGTCCACAGAACCACCGGCCGGTGGCTGGCGGCAGGGGTGCCGTCAATCGAGGCTGTGCGTCGAGTCGACTCGATCAGATCAACCCGACGAGCCCCTGCGGAGATGCGATGTTCGATACGTACGTAACGGTTGTCGGTAACGTGCTGACCACGCCGGAGTGGCGGCGTACCACCCAGACCAACACGCTGGTCGCCAATTTCAAAGTGGCCTCGACGGCGCGCCGGCTCGACCGGGAGAGCAACCGCTGGGTCGACGGCAACAGCCTCCGGGTCCGGGTGAACTGCTGGCGCAAACTGGCCGAAGGGGTCTGCTCCTCGGTCATGCTCGGCGACCCGGTCGTCGTGGTCGGCCGGCTCTACACCCGCGACTGGGTCGACGGCGACGGCAACAACCGCCTGCAGTACGAGATGGAGGCGGTGGCGGTCGGGCACGACCTGGCCCGGGGACGGGGCCGGTTCACCCGCAACCGGCCGACGTTGGCGACCAGCGAAGTTGACGGGGACGACCCGGAGCGGCGGGTGCAGGGCGAGGCCACCGCCGAGGTGCCGGCCGCCGAGGTGCCGGCGACCCGCAACGAGCTGTTCGACGGTGATGACGACCCGATGTTCCTGGAATCGTCGGTGCCGTCGCCGGTCGAAGGGGAACCGAACCGTCCGGGTGGTCGGCCGATCACGCTGGCGGTGGACGTGCTCGCCGCCGAGGCAGCCGCCTCGGCCCAGGCCGGCGCAGCCGCCGTTTCGACCGAGGACGCCGGAGCCGGCACCACGACGACCGGCGACGACGCCGGTCACCGTGACGAGCTATTGGACATGCTGGTGGACACATCGTCGTCGCAGTCGCTCGGCGGCGACGGGGTTCCCGACGATCCGACCGGCGATCCGCTGCCGGCCGAGGATCGGCCGGCTTCGTCCGGCCGGGCCCGGCGGTCGCGCAGCCGGACGGCGGTGCCGGTCTGACCCTGGCCCGGTTCATGCCGACGAGCGCGGTGGTGCGGGCCGACCCGCCCGTACCACCGCTTCGACGGTCAGCCGCCCGGTGACAGGTGACCGTCGGCCGACCCGTCACCTGTCACCGGCCCCACGTAGGCTGCCGGAGTGGCTACCAGCGCTGGCAGGGTCAACACGTCGGCCGCCGCCGCCACGGCCGGCGGCCTGGTCGCCGGCTATGCCCTGGACACCCTTTTCGGCGACCCCCGCCGCTGGCATCCGGTCGCCGGGTACGGCCGGTTGGCCGGTGCCGCCGAGCGCCGGCTGTACCGGCCGACCCGTCGGGCCGGCGTCGCCTACGCAGCCGTGGCCGTCGGGGGGCCGGTGATCGCCGCCGTGGCTGCGTCGGTGCTGACCCGGCGGCATCCGATCGCCCGGGTGGCAATCGTCGCCGGCACCACCTGGGCGGTGCTCGGCGGCCGTACGCTGCGGACCGAGGCGGACGTTATGGCGCGGGCGCTGCGCCGAGCAGACGTACCAGCGGCCCGACGCCGGCTCAACCATCTCTGCGGCCGGGATCCGGCCGCGCTCGACGCGCCGGAGCTGGCCCGGGCGACCGTCGAGTCGGTCGCCGAGAACACCTCGGACGCCGTGGTCGCGCCGCTGTTCTGGGGTGCCGTCGCCGGTCTGCCCGGCCTGGTCGGCTACCGGGCGGCGAACACGTTGGACGCGATGATCGGGCACCGGTCGTCGCGCTACGAACGGTTCGGCACGGCTGCGGCGCGACTCGACGACCTGCTCAACTTCGTGCCGTCGCGGCTCACCGGGCTGGCCGCCGTGTGGTGGTCGCCGACGGTCAAGGGCGACCGGGCACGGGCCTGGCGGGTGTGGCGGCGCGACCGCGCCGACCATCCGAGCCCCAACGCCGGTCAGTGCGAGGCGGCGTTCGCCGGGGCGCTCGGGATCCGGCTCGGTGGACGCAACATCTACTTCGGGCGTTCCGAGGTGCGTCCGTATCTCGGTGACGGTCCGCGTCCCTCGCCTCGGCAGATCCGCCGGGCAGCCACCCTGTCCCGGCGGGTCGGCGACACCGCTGCCGTCGCGTCCGGGTTCGCGGCGCCGGCCGTGCAGTTGGCCGCCGCACAGCTGACCGTACAGATGGTCAGGGCCGCCCTACGGACAATTCGCCGCCGGTAGCGGCAGTACCAGGAGTGGAAGGGAGTCCGGGGTGCCGGGGAATGCTGGCCCCGCCGGTGGTGGTGGCCTACTGGTCGCCGGGACCACCTCCGACGCGGGCAAGAGCCTGCTTACCGCCGGGATCTGTCGATGGCTCAACCGGCGCGGAGTGCGGGTCGCGCCGTTCAAGGCACAGAACATGTCCAACAACTCGGCGGTGGTTGTCGGGTCCGACGGCCGGGGCGGTGAGATCGGTCGGGCCCAGGCGGTGCAGGCAGCCGCCTGCGGGCTGGAGCCGCAGGTGCGGTTCAACCCGGTCCTGCTCAAACCGGGCAGTGACCGGTCCAGCCAGGTCGTGCTGCTGGGGGAGGCGGTCGACACCGTCACCGCGACCAACTACCGCGCGATGCGCTCCCGCCTCGCCGACACCGTGCACGCCACCCTCGCCGAGCTGCGTGGCGAGTATGACGTGGTGATCTGTGAAGGGGCCGGCAGCCCAACCGAGATCAACCTGCGGGCGGGCGACTTCGTCAACCTCGGGCTGGCCCGGCACGCCGGGCTGCCGGCGATCGTCGTCGGTGACATCGACCGGGGCGGCGTCTTCGCCGCCATGTTCGGCACCGTCGCCCTGCTCAGTGCAGAGGACCAGGCACACATCGCCGGGTTCGTGATCAACAAGTTCCGTGGTGATCAGGAGCTGCTGCGACCCGGGGTCGACATGCTGCACCAGGTGACCGGCCGACCCACCTACGGGGTGCTGCCCTGGCAGCCCGATCTCTGGCTGGACGGCGAGGACTCACTGGCGTACGGCGGGACGATCGGACGGCCCGCGGCGCCGCGCGGCCGCGACATCCTGCGGGTCGCGGCGGTGCGACTGCCCCGGATCTCCAACGCCACCGATCTCGAAGCGCTCGCCACCGAGCCCGGCGTGCAGGTCCGGCTCACCGTCGACCCGACCGAGGTCGCCGCCGCCGACCTCGTCGTCCTGCCCGGCACCAGGTCGACCGTGGACGACCTGGCCTGGTTGCGGGGGACCGGGCTGGCTGCGGCGGTGACCGCGCACGCCAGCGCCGGCCGCCCGCTGCTCGGCATCTGCGGCGGTTTCCAGATGCTCGGCCGGGTGATCCACGACGAGGTGGAGAGCCGCCGGGGCAGCGTACCGGGGCTCGGCCTGCTGCCCGTCGAGATCACCTTCGCCGAGCGTAAGACCGTCACCCGCAGCGCGGGGCGGGCCTACAGTGACGTGCCGGTGCGCGGCTACGAAATTCACCATGGGTACGTCTCCCGGTCCGACGGGTCGACCTCGCCGCTGTTCACCGGCACCAGCACCGAGGTGGGCACCGGCACCGGAGCCGGCCCTGGCACGTCGGGCGGCACCGAGGGCACGCGGCTCGGCTCGGTGTACGGCACACACTGGCACGGTGCCTTCGAGTCCGACGAGTTTCGTCGCCGCTACCTCACCGACGTGGCCCGCCGGGCCGGCCGGCACGGCTTCACCGTCGCACCGGACACCAGCTTCGCTGCGCTGCGCCAACGCGGACTGGATCTGCTCGGCGACCTGGTCGAGGAGCACCTGGACACCGCCGCGCTGTGGCGGCTGATCGAGTCCGGGCCGCCGGCCGGACTACCGTTCATCCCACCTGGAGCTCCCCGGTGACGCGGGGGGTCTCGACCTTCGAAAGTCTCGCCCGGCGGGTGTACGCCGCCCCGGCCCGCCTCGGCCAGGTCCGGCTCGTCGTCGTCGACGGCCCGAGCGCCGCCGGCAAGTCCACCTTCGCCGACTGCCTGGCCACCGCCTGCGCGACGATCAGGGCGACAGAGCCGGCGACAGAGCCGGCGACGGAGCCGGCCACGGAGCCGTCCAGCACCGCCGCCGGACCGGCCGTGGCGGTCGTGCACACCGACGACCTGCTGGACGGCTGGCGTGACCAGTTCACCTTCTGGCCCCGGCTCAGCGCCTGCGTGCTCGACCCGCTGCGGACCGGGCGGCCGGCCCGCTACCGACGATACGACTGGGCCGCCGGGCGGTTCGGCGCCGGTTGGACCGTGATCGAACCGCCCGCCGTACTCGTGATCGAAGGGGTGAGCGCGGCCCGCGCGGCGGTCCGGCCGGCCGCGACGCTGTCGGTCTACGTCACCGCACCCGAACCGGTGCGCCTGGCCCGGTCGCTCACCCGCGACGGGGCCGCGACACAGCCGACGCTCGACCGCTGGCGGCGGGCCGAGGAGCGGTTCTTCACCGCCGACGGTACGCTCGGTTCGGTCGACATGGTCGTTGACGGCGCTGCTGAGCTCCCGTCCGGCCAGCTGGCGTACGGGTGGATCCGGGACTGGCCGGACGTAGACGCCGGTGGCGCCGGTGGGGCACCATCGGCCCGGTAGGCCAGTCAGCCGATCCCGGGGGAGCGTCCGCCATGACCGCAGACGACGACGGCACCACGCCAACGGCCGCGGCGAGCGGCGGCACGCCGGACGCCGCCACCCCGGACCGGCGGCGGATCACGCTGACCGGGATCAGCTCCCGTGCCTGGGAGCACCCGGCCGACCGGGGCGCGCTGACCGCGCTCCGTGAGCTGCGTGGCTTCGACGACGTGGTACGGACGTTCTTCGGGATGTGGAACGAGCGGGCGTTCCGGCTCAGCTACCTGGCGTCGGCGATCCGGGTCGACCACCGCCAGTACCCCCGGGTGCACCGGTTGCTCGCCGAGGCGGGGACCGCGCTGGACGTGCCGGAGCTGCCGGAGCTGTTCGTGACCCAGTCCCCGGTGCTCGGCGCCCAGGCCATCGGCCTGGACAAACCGTTCATCGTGGTCAACACCGCCTGCGTACAGCAGCTCGACGACGCCGAGCTGCGGACGCTGCTCGGCCACGAGCTGGGGCACGTCCGCAGTGGTCACGCCGTCTACCAGACAATTCTCGCCATCCTGACCCGCTGGGCGGCGAACCTGAGCTGGCTGCCGGTCGGCGCGATCGCGCTGCGGGCGATCATCGCCGCGATGCTGGAGTGGTGGCGCAAGGCGGAGCTGTCCGGCGACCGTGCCGGGCTGCTCGCCGGTCAGGACCCGGCGGCGGCGCAGCGGCTGCTGATGAAGCTGGCCGGCGGCGGCGACCTCAGCCAGATCGACACCGCCGCGTTCCTGGAGCAGGCTGCCGAGTACGACGGCGGCGGTGACCTGCGGGACAGCCTGCACAAGTTCCGGATGACCGCCTGGAGCACCCACCCGGTGCCGGTGGCGCGGGCCGCGGCACTGCGGCAGTGGATCGACTCCGGTGGGTACGCGCAGGTGCTGGCCGGTGACTACCCACGCCGTGCCGACGACCCGGCCGCTTCGGTGACCGAGGAGATCAAGGCCGCCGCGCAGGCGTACCGCGAGGAGTTCGGCCGCAGCCAGGATCCGTTGGTCGGCCTGCTGCGTCGGCTGGGTTCCGGCGCGGCCGACGTCGGCGAGTGGGCCAGCGGTGCCGCTGGCCGCGCCCGGTCCTGGATGGGCGCGGCCAGCTCCACCGGCCGGCCCGGTGGCCGGCGGAGCTGACCCGGAGTCCGACGCGCGTCCGGCGCGGTCGACCTGGTGGCCGGCCCTGGTGGCCGGCGGAGTGACCTGCAGCCGGTCAGCGCAGCGCGGCCAGCCGCCGCTCGATCACGTCGGGATCGAACCGCGCCGGGTCCAGCGGTGCCTGCCCGTCGTCGAGACCGAGCCAGTCGCGTCGGTCCGCGTACTCCGGATGGGACGGGTCGGCCAGCACGTCGAGCAGGTGGGCGTAGCCCCAGACACCGCCGCAGTCCTCCGGCGGGGCGGCCCGCTCGCCACCCGTACACCGGGGGTAGACCGCCGTCGGGTCGCGGTCGGTGACCGCCACGACGGTGACCTTGTGGGTCCAGTCGTCGCCGAAGTCGTACCGGTAGGTGATCGTGTCGCCGACGGCCGGGGCGACCTGCTCCAGGGTGACCTTGCGCTCCGACTGGTGCCCGGTCCGGTCACCCGGCGGTGCGAAATCGCCGTACGGCGTCTCGAACAGGTGCAGATGGCTGTCGTCCCAGTCGAACGCCGACTGGATCACGTGGTGCAGGTCCTCCAACGGAGTGTCACCCACGACTTCCAGCTGTCGCCGGACGGGTGGCTCGCTGTCGGCCAGCACCACGTCGACCTGGTAGACCGGCGCCGGTCCCTGTGACTTCTTCCGTTTGGCCGGCAGTTTGCGCGCCGGTGCCGGCCGGACCGGCCCGGGACGGCGCTGCGCGGGGAAGGCACCGCCGTGCAGCAGGCCGGGGAGCAGGTCCGCCAGGTCGTCGGGACCGGCGTCGTGGTGCGGGGCCGGCGGCCGGTCCGACTCCGGCATGGTGGCCAGTCGGGCGTCCAGCAGGGTGGCCAGCACCGGGTACGGCGGCCCCTCGTCGTCGTCGGGTTCCGGTTCGTCGTCGAGTTCGTCGTCGGCCTCGTCGTGCACGCTGCGGGCGTCCAACGCCTGCTCGACGTGCCACCGCAGGTCGGCCGGGTCGAGTCGGGTCCGGGTGGTGCCCGGATCCCGGGTCAGTTCGTCCAGGGCCGCCGGCAGCTGGTCACCGTCCAGCAGCAGGATGTCCTGGGCGGCCGAGCAGTCAGCGTGGTCGACGATCACCATCATGGCGTGGGTACGGCCGGCCCGCCGGAAGGCGACGGTGAAGACCGAGTCGGTCCCGTCGGGGCTGTCGATCCGCCAGCAGTCGTCCACCGTCACCTCGGCGGCGACCTCGTCGGCCCACTTCGGCATCGGTACGCCGGTCCCGGCGAGGGTCGTCGCCGCAACTCTGGCCACCTCGGCGGCGGGCGGTGGGGACACTGCGGCGATCGCGGTCAGCAGCGCCACCGCCTCGGGACCGCCTCGGTCGGCGAGCTGCGGGATGAGCCCGTCGCGGAGTGGGCGAACGCCGTCGGGGTCGGGTTCGTCGCCGACCATCGCGACGAACATCGCCCCGGTGAGTTCGGCGGCGATCGGATCGTCGTCGTCGACCAGGGCGGCGGCGCCGCTCAGCAGGGTGCCGATGACGTCGCCGGTCTCCTCACTGCAGCCGGGGCAGTCGCACGGTTCGGGGTTGTCGGTGCCGTCCATCGCGCCAGTGTGCCCGTCCGCTTGCGGCGCCGCGAGGCGAGGTCCCGGCGTGTCGCCGGATGAGCAACGGACGGCCCCTACCATCGTCGGATGACGACTGCCATCCCCACCGCCGCCGACCTGCGGTCCGCCATCGCCCGGGAGATGCCCGGAGTTCGCGCCGACCTGGAGCGGCTGATCCGCATCCCCGGTATCGCCTTCGACGGGTTCGACCACAGCCAGGTGGAGCGGTCCGCTGCGGCGGTCGCCGAGCTGGCCCGGGGCTGCGGGCTGGACGTGCAGGTGGTCCGGGCCGGCGGGCAGCCGGCGGTGCTCGGCCGCCGGCCGGCGCCGCCCGGTGCCCCGACGGTGCTGCTGTATGCCCACCACGACGTGCAGCCGGTTGGTGATCCGGCGCTGTGGTCGAGTGACCCGTTCGAGCCGGTGGAGCGGGACGGCCGGCTGTACGGGCGGGGTGCCGCCGACGACAAGGCCGGAGTCATGGCGCACGTCGCCGCGCTGCGGGCGTTCGGTGACGCGTTGCCGGTCGGTGTGGTGCTCTTCGTCGAGGGGGAGGAGGAGTACGGCAGCGAGTCGCTGTCCCGACTGCTCGACGCCCACCGCGACGAGCTCGCCGCCGACGTGATCGTGATCGCCGACTCGGCGAACTGGGAGATCGGTGTACCGGCGTTGACCACGTCGCTGCGTGGTCTGGTCAACTGTTTCGTCGAGGTCCGTACCCTCGAACAGGCGGTGCACAGTGGCATGTTCGGCGGTCCGGTGCCGGACGCGCTGACCGCGCTCTGCCGGCTGCTGGCCACCCTGCACGACGAGGCCGGGGATGTGGCGGTACCGGGCCTGGTCGGCCGGACCGGCGCCGCCGTCGACCTGCCCGAGCAGCGGTTGCGGGCCGAGGCCGGCATGGTCGACGGGGTGCGGTTCACCGGCACCGGAGCGTTGACCGACCGGCTGTGGACCAAGCCGGCGCTGGCCGTGCTCGGCATCGACGCCCCGGCCACCGACGGCGCTCCGAACGCCCTGGTGCCGGCGGCGCGGGCCAAGCTGAGCCTGCGGTTGGCCCCGGGTGACGACCCGTCGGCGGCGTACGCGGCGCTGACCGCGCACCTGCGGGCACAGGCCCCGTGGGGGGCGCGGGTCGAGGTGAGCCTGGAAAGTGACGGCGACGCCTGCGTGATCGACGCGGCCGGTCCGTACTTCGACGCCGCCCGGGCGGCGTTCGCGGCGGCGTGGGACGGCGTGGCGCCGGTGGACGTCGGTGTCGGCGGTTCGATTCCGTTCATCGCCACGTTCCAGGAGATGTTTCCGGACGCGGCGATCCTGGTGACCGGGGTGGAGGACCCGTACACCGGCGCGCACGGGCCGAACGAGAGCCTGCACCTGGGCGAGTTCGCCCGGGTCTGCCTGGCCGAGGCGTTCCTGCTCGCGGCGGTGGCGGATCCGGCGATTCAGCTGCGCGGGCTTCCGGCGGTACGCTAGTCTTTCGAACATGAGTACGAACGAGGTGATTGCGCGGCTCGACGCCGCGGTCAGTGCTCTGCGGGGCGTCAGCGTCTCCGCCTGGTCCGAGGAGTCGCTGCGCGCTCAGCTCGGCGAGGTCTCGGTTGCCCTCTGCGCCATCGATTCCGCGTTGGCCCGGGTGGCCGACGAGGTGCGTGCCCACGGCCTGCGGGTGGAGGAGCCGGCGACGGCCGGCGTCTCGGGTCGGTCGTGACCTGGTCCGTCGGTCGGCTGCGGCTGGGTCGCGGCCGACCGACGGAGAGCATCACGGCGGGCCTACGGACGACACCTCGAAACGCTCGACCCGAGCGTCGCGGATCGCCGCCGTCTGCCCCGACGACGGCCCCGAGCCCCGGAAGCGGAGCAGTTCCGCCTCGGACTCCCACCGTTCGTAGACGTTGATCCGGTCCGGCTCGACCAGGTCGGCGCTGAGGCTGAAGTCGCGGCAGCCCTTCGCGGCGCGGGCCGCCTGCACCACCGGTTGGCATTCAGCCAGGTATGCCGGCCGGCCGGCGGGCTCTACGTACAGTGCACCGGCGATGATGATCAATGCCGCTCCTTTGCGTCGGTTTCCGGCCAGTTCGGTCTTTGGCAAGTTCGGTCTCAGTTCAGCGGGGTTCGGATTCAGTTCAGCGGGGTGTGACCGGTCGGCACGCGCTCGGCGGCCGGTGGCGGCCCCGGCGGGCTGCCGGTGCCGAACGGGCGCCCGCCGAGCCGCTCGCGTCCGTGCGGGGTCAGCCAGTTGGCCAGGTCCGGGCCGGCCGGTACCACCCCGGTCGGATTGATGTCCCGGTGGACCTCGTAGTAATGCCGTTTGATGTGATCGAAGTCGATGGTGTCCCCGAATCCCGGCGTCTGGAACAGATCCCGGGCGTACGCCCAGAGCACCGGCATCTCGGTCAGCTTCTGCCGGTTGCACTTGAAGTGTCCGTGGTAGACGGGGTCGAAGCGCACCAGCGTGGTGAACAGCCGTACGTCGGCTTCGGTGATGGTGTCGCCGACCAGGTAGCGCTGGTTCTCCAGTCGCGTGGAGAGCCAGTCGAGCCGGTCGAACAATCGTCGGTACGCCGCTTCGTAGGCGTGCTGGCTACCGGCGAACCCGCAGCGGTAGACCCCGTTGTTCACGTCGGCGAAGACCACCGAGTTGACCTCGTCGATCTCGGCGCGTAGCGGCTCCGGGTAGAGCTGCGGCGCGCCGCTGCGGTGGTACGCGGTCCACTCGGTGGACAGGTCGAGGGTCATCTGGGCGTAGTCGTTGGTCACCACCTGCCCGGTCGGCACGTCGACCAACGCCGGCACGGTGATGCCGCGCTCGTAGCCGGGAAATCGGGCGAAGTAGGCGTCCTGCAGCCGTTCGACACCGAGCACTGGATCCCGTCCGTCCGGGTCGAGGTCAAAGGTCCAGCTGCGCTTGTCGTGGGTCGGCCCGGCCACGCCCATCGACAGGGCCTGTTCCAGACCGAGCAGCCGGCGGACGATGATCGCCCGGTTTGCCCACGGACATGCCCTGCTGACCACCAGCCGATATCGATGCGATTCTACCGGATATCCATCGCGCCCGTCGCCGGTGATCCGGGTCGCGATGTACCGCTGATCGCGGGTGAACTCACCGCCGGGGTTGACGTAGCTGCCGTCTGCCGTCTTCGCCATGTCTGCACCGTACCCATCCGACGGGCACCGCACCTGGTCCGGACGCAGTCGGGTTGACAGCGGCAGCCTCCTGTGCGGTATCGGTCATGCCGGTGGCTTCGGTGGACGTCGGACGCGGGATTGGTAGTCTGCTCAGCCAGTTATCGCCCGGCGACGTGCACCATGGCTCATCGTCGTGCAACTCTCCGGTGGGCGTTGACCCACCTGAAATCACCCCGGAGGCAGGGCATGGCTTCACTCGACACGGCACTCAAGGACGCGATGAGCATCGAGGGTGCCATCGGTGCCGCGCTGGTCGACTATTCCAGCGGAATGACACTCGGCACCGCCGGTGGCTCGGCCGAGATGGATCTCGCGGTGGCTGCGGCAGGCAACACGGACGTGGTCCGAGCCAAGATGCGTACCCTGGAGATGCTGAAGATCGCTGACGGCATCGAGGACATTCTCATCACGCTGGACACCCAGTACCACCTGATCCGTCCGGTCTCCTCCCGGTCCGGTCAGGGCCTGTTCTTCTACCTGGCGCTGAGCCGGTCCCGGTCGAACCTGGCCCTCGCCCGGCACCAGCTGCGCCAGCTCGAAGCCTCGATCGAGCTCTGACCGGGCCGGTAGGAGTTTTCGTCTGCTCGCCGGGGCGGGCGGCCGGGTGCGCTCGGCGGCCCTTCCCGGCGAGTGCGCTGCCCGGGTGGAATGACGACCCCGCCCCGTACCGTCGAACGGAGATCAGTCATGTCTGGGACCAACGGCAGCGTTCCGTCACCTCCGGATCCGGCGTCCGCTGAACTTGCCTCACTGAAACACGGCGTCACCGGCGTGATCGGCTCGGTGATCGCCGGTGTCGACGGGCTGTTGCTGCTGCACGATCTGACCGACGGGACAGAGCCGCACGACCTGGCGGCGCTCGCGGCGGCGACCTTCGGGCTCGGTCGGCAGACCGGCCTCGCTCTGCGGCAGGGCCCGTTCCGGGAGTCCACCGTCCGCAGTCACAAGGGCTACTTCTCGGTGTACGCGATCAACGACAGTGCGCTACTCGCGGTGCTCGGCGCCGACGGGCTGAACGTCGCCCGGCTGCACATCGAGGCGCGCGGGGTGGCCGGCCGGTTGACCACCATGCTCGACGAGCACCTGGCAAATCAGGTACGGCTCTGAGAAAACGTCAACCTTGGGTTGACGTCGGACACGCGTCAACTTAAGGTTGACGCATGTCCGAATATCTGCCGCTCGGCAATCCGGTCCGCCTCGACGACCTGATCGCCGGGATCAAACAAGCCAGTGACGACCGACTCGCCCAGCTCAGCAACGCCGTCGTCGTCGGCGACCACCTCGGCGAACTCGCCGATCACCTGATCGGTCACTTCGTCGATCAGGCCCGCCGGTCCGGCGCGTCGTGGACCGAGATCGGGCGCAGCATCGGGGTCAGCAAACAGGCCGCGCAGAAGCGGTTCGTACCGAAGACCCCGGAGGAACCCAACGACCTCGACCCGCAGCAGGGGTTCAGCCGGTTCACTCCGCAGGCCCGCAACGCGGTGGTCGCCGCCCAGCACGAGGCCCGCCGGGCCGGCAACGACGAGATCACCACCGGGCACCTCGTCCTGGCCCTGCTGGCCGACCTGGACAGCCTCGCCGCCCGGGTTCTGGCGGATCGGGTGGGCGACCTGGACCGGATTCGTCAGGTGGCGGCGACGGCCCTGCCGCCGGCGGTCGAGCACGTGCCGGAGCTCGTCCCTTTCGACGCCCAGGTGCGCAAGGTGCTGGAGCTGACTTTCCGCGAGGCGCTACGGTTCGACGACCGGATGGTCGGGACGGCCCACATCCTGCTCGCCCTGCTGGAGTACGCCGCCGGGGCCGGCCCGCTGGCCGATCTGGGAGTCACCAAACCCGACGTCGAGACGTACGTCCGCTCTGCGGCCTCTCGGGAGGACCTGCCGGCGGCCTGATTTTCCGTCAGCCGTCAGCCGTCAGCCGTCAGTCTCGGCGGTTGTCGGTCGACGGTTGGCGGGCAGTTTGCGGGTGTCCCGCAGTTCGAGATACGGCTCGCGGTCGTCCGGATGGCCGGCCGCGATCGCCCGGCCACGCTCCAGTTCGGCGTCCAACTCGCCGCCGAGCAGGATCGCGATGTTGGTCAGCCACAACCAGACGAGGAAGACGATCACGCTGGCGATGGCGCCGTAGGTCTCGTTGTACGACCCGAAGTTGGCGACGTAGAACGCGAATCCGGCGGAGACCAGCAGCCAGAGCAGCACCGCCAGGACGCTGCCCGGACTCACCCACCGGAACCCGCCCTGCCGGGCGTTCGGCGTGGCCCAGTACAGGATCGAGAACATCAGACTGACCAGGACCACCAGCACCGGCCACTTGGCGACGTCCCAGGCGGCGACCGCCTCCCGTCCGACACCCAGCAGTTCCCCGGTCCGGGCGGCCAGTTCCCCGGTGAAGACGACGATCAGGGCGCTGGCAATCAGCATCAGCCCGATGACGGCGGTGACGCCCAGCCGGATCGGCAACGTCTTCCAGATCGGGCGACCCTCCGGCACGTCGTAGATGGCGTTGGCGGCCCGCATGAAGGCCCCGATGTAGCTGGACGCCGACCAGAACGCGGCGAGCAGACCGACGACGGCCACCAGGCCAGCCGTGTCGGAATTCTCCCGGACCTGGGCAATCGACTGGTCGAGGAAGCCGCCGATCTCGCCGGGCGCGAGACCGCCGATCACGCCCTGGACGTCGTCGGTGGCGCCGCCGCCGAGCAGCCCGAGCACCGCCACCAGCACCAACAAGCCAGGAAAGATCGACAGTACGCCGTAGTAGGTGAGCCCGGCGGCCAGGTCGGGCACTGCGTCGGCGGTGAACTCGCGGATCGTACGCCGAGCGGCTGCCCACAGCGACGAGGCAGACAGCCGGGCCGGGTGGTCCGGCCCCTCGTCCGGCCCCACCGGCGGCCGGTCCGGATCGCCCGGGCTCCGGCGTTCAGTCACCGGCCCGTCCTGGCCCGGTTGGATCCCTGTGGTACCCGCTGTCGACATCGTGGCGACCTCCGATCGGTGCGGTACGAGGATCCTGCCCAACCGCCACCCTGGCCAATCCTCGGGTCGTCGTCCCCCTGCGCCGGACGGGCCGATCGACTTCAAGGAACACCCCTGGACCGCCAGATCGGGTCGGACGCGTACCCCGGGCCGGATGCGACGATGGTGGCGGCCGGCTCGGTCGCCGGCCACATCTCAAGGGGCGCTGCAGTACCTGGCGGCAGACTTCTGGGTGCGTGAATTCATGACACTTCGTGCCACGATCGTCGGTGCCGGTCTTGCCGGCTCGCTGACTGCGGTCGCATTTGCCCGTTCCGGCGTCGGAACCTCCGTCTACGAGGCGTACCTCGATCCCGCCGGGACGACCGGGGGCTTTCTCAACCTGACCGCCAACGCGCTCGGGGCCGCTGCACTCGGTCGGCTGTCTGGAGCAGATACAGGCACGCGGGATCGTGGTGAACCGGCTGTGTCTGTGGAGCGGCGAAGGCCGGCTGCTGGGTCGACTGTCCCGGGCCGGACGCCTGGCCAACCGGCCGATGAACGTGTCGATCATGCGTGGCGACCTGGTGTCCGTACTGCGCGACGAAGCGATCCGGGCCGGCGCGGAGGTCCACACCGGCCGCTGACTGGCCGGGGCCACCAGCAGCACCGGTGGGGTGACCGCGCAGTTCATCGACGGGGCCCGGGTGGAGTGCGACGTTCTCGTCGGTGCCGACGGGACGCATTCGCGGGTGCGCCGGGTGATCAGCAACGCGGCGCCACCGCCCGAGTACGGCGGACACTGCGCAATCGACGGGGTGACCCGGCTGCCGGGCATCGTGGCCGGGACGTTGCATCTGGTGGTCAGCCGGCAGGGCTGCTTCCAGTACACCGCCAAGCCGGACGGCACCGTCTGGTGGAACGCGCTCGTGCCGACCGGCGACCTCGACCCGGCGGAGTTGGCTGGCATCAGCGAGCAGGGCTGGCGGAGCCGGCTGTCCGCGCAGTACGGCCAGGGCGACACCCCGTGCGCCACGCTGATCGCTCAGTGCACCACGCTGGGCCGCCCCGTGCCGCTCTATCTGCCGCAGCGGTTGGCGCACTGGCGACGGGGCCGGATGGTGGTGCTCGGCGACGCCGCCCACCCCGTCGGGTACGGGCTCGGCGCCGGGCTCGCCCTGGAGGACGCCGTGGTGCTCGGCCGCTGTCTGCGTGACGTCGACGACGTGCCGATGGCGCTGGCCACGTACGAGTCGATGCGCAGGTCCCGGACGGAGCGGGCGCTGCGCGCCGGCACGCGGTACGGCCGGTTCCGTAGCCTGCCCGGCCGCGGCTGGCTCGACGTCGCTCTCGCGCCGCTCTACCGCCGGTACTTCTGGGGTGGGGCGTCTTCCTGGCTGCTGGCGTACGACGTGGAGTGGCACCGCCGGGTCCGCGTCTGACCAGCGTCGGTCCGACCGACGTCGGTGGTCGGATCACCGTCCGGCTGACCATCGTCGGGCGGCCGCAACGACCGACCCGGGCCGCCACGCAACACTCCGCAACTGCACGCCAACCGTGCGCCGGTGACGGTCGCCCTGACCCTGATCTGTGGCCTGGCGATGGTGCCCCAGCTGCGCTACGACTGGCTGTCCGGGCTGGCCTTCTTCAGCCTGGTGATGCTGCTGATCAACTGCCCGTTGCGGTGGTGGCCGGCGCTGGTGGTCGGCCACACCGTGGTCTTCGTGGCCATCGCGGTGGGCCTGCTGCGGGTCAGCGCCGACTCGGTCGTGATCCTGATCTGCTGATCGCCATCACCAGCGGCGTGCAGGTGGCGATCTACAACCAGATCGACACCTCGATGCAGTTGTTGCAGGCGCGGGCCGAAACTGACCCAGTTGGCGGTGGCCAGAGAACGGCTCCGGATCGCCCGCGACCTGCATGACATCCTCGGCCAACGGCTGTCCGCGGTGACCCTCAAGGCCGATCTCGCCGCCCGGATGGTGGACTCGGCGCCGGACCGGGCGGTGACCGAGATGGCCGAGGTGGCGCGGGATGCGCTGGCCGAGGTGCGGGCGGCGGTCTCCGGCTACGGCTTCCTCTCGACCTGAGATGGATTCGGGGATGGCTGTGCCGCAGAGCTGGCAGGAACGGCGGTTGATGCCGACCTGCGAGGGTGGTGAGGTTCGATATGAGGCTGACAAGAGCGGTGCTCTCCGTAAAGACTATTGCTCATGAGTACGACCGATGCTCTAATTCGTGGTACCCGGTCGGGTAAGCTTCGGCGGTACTGACCTGCACGATCGGTGCGGTGGTGCCGGTGCCGGTGCCGGTGCCGGTGCCGACGGGACCGCTCGAAGGAGGAGAGGCCTTGGCTTCCGCACGCGCGCTGCGGGAACGCGTCCGCAAGGAACTGACCGACGAGATCGTCGAGATCGCCAAGGCGCAGCTCGCCGACCGGGGTGCCGAAAACCTCTCCCTGCGGGCGATCGCCCGGGATCTCGGCATGGTCTCCTCAGCGGTCTACCGCTACTTCCCGAGCCGTGACGACCTGCTGACCGCGCTGGTCACCGACGGCTACAACTCCGTCGGCACCGCCGTCGAGCAGGCCGACGAGGAGGCGGCGGCCGACGACTTCGCGGGCCGGTGGCGGTCGGTCGGGCAGGCGCTGCGTAGCTGGGCGATCGAGCACCCGCACGAGTACGCACTTCTCTACGGATCACCGGTACGCGGCTACCACGCCCCGGAGACCACTCTGCAGGCGGCGATGCGGGACAAGGTCGTGCTCGGCCGGATCATCAGCGACGCGCACCGAGCCGGAGTGCTGCGTACCCCGCCGACCGCTCAGGCCACGCCCGAGTCGCTCGGCGGTGACCTCGAGCGAGTGCGGTCGGCCGTGCTCCCAGCCGTGCCCGACGAGTCCGTCATCGCCGCGCTGGCCGCGTGGAGCGGGCTGTTCGGGATGCTCAACCTGGAGCTGTTCGGCCATTTCAACAACATCATCGACGACCGGGCAGCCCTGTTCGACCAGGCCCTGACCCGCCTGGCCGAGTTGGCCGGACTGCCGACCTGACCCGACACACCACGCCAAGGCACCGCGACACCCCTCGGAACACCGCGGTACGCCACGCCCGAACAACTGGAGACTGTCCGTGCGGATCATCGTCATCATCTGCACAGCCGTGCTCATCATGGAGTTCGTCCTGCACGGCCTCGCCATGTACATCGGTATGGAGGCAGGTATCCAGCCGTTGCAGAACCACTTCGGGTTCCGCCCCAGCCGGGCGTTGACCCTGCTGATCGCGGTCCTCGACACTCTGGCCGCCGCCGGCCTGGTGATCGGCATCTGGCGGCCGGGGATCGGCGCCATCGCCGCCGGCTACACAGTGGCCTTCTTCGGCATGATGCTGATCCTGCGCTTCTACCGTAACCTCGGCGGCATCCTGCCGCCCGACTTCCCGCTCTTCTTCGCCCTCGGCGTGGTCGTCCTGGTACTGCAGCTGATGCGTTGACGCCCGCAGCGGACGCGAGTCGGAGCCGGTGGGCGAAGCGGCCCCAGCGGGCGAGGTTGGCGCGGCGGCCAACCGCACCGGCCGGGCCGGCCGGTACCCGCACAATATTCCCGACTGGTGATCGGCGTGGAACGATGGGCGGATGCCACGAGGTGCGAAGGCGGGTGAGGAGCGGGCCGGGGTGCCGTTGACCAACCTCGATCAGCCGCTGTTCGACGGCGCCGGTGCGACAAAGCGCGACCTCGTCGACTATCTCGACGCGGTGCACGACCGGATCGTCCCCGCGCTGCGCGACCGGCCGCTGTCGGTGGTCCGGGTCCGACCCGGCCAGCCACCGTTCATGCAGAAAAACCTGCCCGGGTACGCACCGGACTGGATTGCCACCGCCGAGGTGTGGGCGGACCGTTCCCGGCGGATGCTGACCTACGGTCTGTGTAACGACCGGCGGACTCTGCTCTGGTTCGCCAATCAGCGGTCGGTCGAGTTCCATCCGACTTTGACGACAGCCGGCGAACGGGCGTACCCGACGCACCTGATCCTCGACCTCGACCCGCCGCCGGGCGGCGCGTTCCGGTTGGCGGCGCAGGCGGCCCTGCTGGTCCGCGAGGTGCTGACCTCGTGCGGCATGGCCGGGGCGGTGAAGACCAGCGGCGCCAAGGGTGCGCACGTGTTCGTGCCGCTGGCGGGTGACGCCGACCATGCCGACGTCGCCGCGGCGACCCGGGCGATCGCGACCCGAGCCGAACGCCTGGACCCGGCGCTGGCGACGACGGCTTTCATCCTCGAGCAGCGGGACGGCAAGGTCTTCCTCGACTCGACCCGGGCCGGCGGCGCGACCGTGGTCGCCCCGTACAGCCCACGGCTGCGGCCGGGTCTGCCGGTCTCTTTCCCACTGACCTGGGAGGCGCTGGAGGCGGCGGTGCCGACCGACTACACCATCGGTACGGTGCCGTCCCTGCTCGGCGACGGCGATCCGTGGGCGACGCTGATGCCGCTGCCGCAGCGCCTCGATCCCGGCCTGGTCGAGCAGGGGCACGGCATCCCGATCGCGCGGGTGGTCGCGATGCACGAAGGCAAGCGCCGCGCCGCCGAACGCCGTAGACGCGAGGCCCGGGAGCCCGACGGCGGGCCGGGCTGACCCTGTCCGGGTACGACGGCCCTGTCCGGGTACGACGGTCAGTCGATCCGGCCGACCGGCTCGCGCTTTTCAGCCTGGAACACGTCCTCGGTGCGGCCGCGGGCCCAGTAGCCGGATATCGAGATCGCCTCGCGGGGGACGCCTCGTGCCTGGAGCACCTTGCGGACGGCCTTGATCGACTCTCGCTCGCCGTGCGCGAAGACCTGCACGGCGCCGGGAGAGTCCTTGGCAGGCGGCCAGGGCCAGTCCTCCATCGCGCGGGCGAGGAACACGGTGTCACCGTCGTCGGCGTTGACCAGCCAGTTCACCGTCACCTGGGCGGGGTGTTCGAGGTCGATGATGTCGGCCGGATCGGTGATCTCGAGGTGCGCGACGCCGCGCGCGTGCTCCGGCAGTGCCTGCAGGGACGCGGCGATCGCTGGCAACGCGGACAGGTCCCCGGCGAACACGTGCCAGCCGACTTCCGGGTCGGGCGCGTACGCACCGCCGGGACCCGACATCACCAGCCGGTCGCCGGGCGTGGCCTTGGCCGCCCACACCGCCGCCACCCCGGCGTCGCCGTGGGTCACGAAGTCGATCGCCAGCCGCCGGGTGGCCTGGTCGAACCAGCGGACCGTGTAGGTACGGGTCACCGGCCGTTGCCGGGCCGGCAGGGTGGTTCGCAGCGCGGCGAGGTCGTAGGGCGGCTCCAGCCCGAGCGTGGGGTCGACGAACAGCAGCTTCACGTACGCGTCGGTGTGGCCGACGTAGCTGAATTCGGCCAGCGACGGCCCGGCGAGAACCACCCGCACCAGGTGCGGCGTCAGCCACTCGGTGGACTCGACCGTGAGTACGTACTGATTCGGTGCCTGCCGCCGGGTCGTCGCCATCGCATGTTCCTCCGCTTCGCTGCTCCTTCTTAGGTTAGGCGAGCCTACTTCGCGGCGTACTGCGTAGCGACGGAGGCCGGTGCGGCGTGACCCCCCGGGCGACTTCGTCGTGTACCGGCTCCGAGATGGCTTGCTAACCGTGCCGCAACAGCCTGACCGAGGCCGGGGTCTTTCGGAACCCGCCGGTTACCGCGGGCGGGTACGCCGCAGAAAGGGCTCCTCGGTGCCAGCCAACGCGTCGCCGGGCGTTTCACTATGTGCTGACCGTGCTGACACTGTCGGTCGCGCTGCTGCGGGGGCGGCGGAGGTCCCGGCGCTCTGCGGTGGCTCCCGGGCCGCCGCGCGGCGGGACGAGCTAGAAGAACCCGGCCCACCCGGCAAGCTGCTCGACTGAGCGCCCCCGGTGTCAGTCGGCGGGGGCCGCCGAGGCGGGGCGGGTGGCCGCGACGGGTCGAGCGTCGGTCCGGTGGGTATCCGCGAGACCAGCGTGGTCGGCACATCGGTCGCCTGGGTCGCCGAGTAGCCGAGCTGCCCGAGGACGGTCGCGTTGGGCACCGGGAACTTGATGCCGAGGTCAGTGACGACGTAGTACGGGCCGGTATCGGCGGTCGGCGCGCCGAAAACCCGCACGACGGCGACCCGGCCCGGCGGCACCAGCACATAGTCGGCGAGGATCACACCGTCGCGGGTGACCGAGTCGGTCGGTACGGCCTCGTCGAGGCCGGCCACCGTACCGCCGACAGAGGTGATCGTCGGTACGGTGCGTGCGTCGCTGGTGACCGCGCACAGCGTGTCGCCGGTTGCCGGTCGGATCAGCGCGGGCGGCGTCGCGGGCGGCGACGCGGGCGGCGCGCTGTCTCCGGCCGCTGGCCGCACCTGGCTGCTGGTCGGTGCCGCCGTAGCCTGGGACACAGGTATCTCGACCGGCCACGGTGAACTCGGCGCGCAGGATTCTCCGTTGCAGCTCGGTGATCGGCGCGAGCCCGTCGTCGAGGACGAGGTAGTACTGCGGCCCCGAACCGGTCTGCGCGACCAGCACCTCGCCGATCGCCCAGCCGTCCACTTCGCTGGACGGCTGGTTGCGGCCGCTGAACGCGACCCGTTCGATGGCGTTGCCGGCGGGTAGCGCGTCGAGCCACGCCGGGCCGACCGGTGCGGCGTTGACCTCTCCGAAGAGGGCGGGTACGACGTTGCGGGCGTCGCGGATCAGGAACCGGCGGCCGTGCCAGACGAGGTGCGTCGCGTCCTGCCGGGAGTCGCGGACCAGCACGCCCTCCTCCGCCAGCGACCGCCCGCCGACCGGTGCCCGGGACACGACCAGAGAGACGGTCTCGACGGTTCGGCCGGTGTCATCCCCGCTGGGCGCCGAGCAGATCGTCCAAGGTAGGCCAATGTGCTTACTGGCCGGTGCCAGAGAGTAGGGCGCGCCCGGAATACCGATCGTGACGCCGCGGGGCGTGCTGGCCAGCGAGTTGCCAGGCACCCGGAACACGGGCGCGTCGGGGCGGCCGGAGGCCAGCACCGCCGACGCGTAGTTGAGCGTCGGGTGCAGTTTGCCTTGACGGTAGATGAAGCTGGCGCCGGTCTCCTTCTCGATCACGACCGCGCCGTCGGCCTGCCACCTGTCGCTGCCGGCCTTGGTCACGATGCCGTAGATGCCGAACCCGGCGGCTACCAGGATGGCGATCATCAGGCCGCCGAAGATTGCGCCGACACCGCGGCGCAGCGGGGACTGCTGCGGGTCGGTCTCGCGCATCACGTAGGCAGATATGACCCGTTGAGTGAGGAACTGGTACGAGTGGAGTTGGTCGCGTCGCGTGGCCATGTCTGGGTCACCCCCCGTCGGGGCGGGCGCCGGCACGCGAACCAGGCCGCGTAGGTCGATCATCTCCGGGCTGTCCGATGCCGTCGCTCGCGTCGATCGTCACGGAGCCGGCCTCACCGGCCGCGACCTCCAGGGCATCGCGGATGCTCGGGTAGGCCCCCGAACGCTGTGGCTGCCGCGCTCATCACCGCGCAGACGCCAGTCGTGCCCGACGAATGCGATTGCTCCAATCTAGGGAGTCGGGCTTGGCAAAGCCGGCATGATCCAGTTGGATTGGTCGACCTGGTCCAGGAAGGAAATGGTTCCGAGGCTACTTGACAGGTTGATCGGGAGCCTGTTTCGTACTCGTGTCCTGGGCGTGTGGCGGGCTATGGTGCGGTGGGGGCACGGTGAGCGGTCTGCTCGGCATCTCGATCGTCAACTACCGTAGTGCGGGTGACACCGGCTGCCTCATCCGTTCCATCGTGACCGGACGAGCCACCGGTCCGCAGGCCACCGGTCCGCGCATCGCGATCGCCATCGTCGACAACAGCGACCAGGCCGCCGAACTGTCAGAGATCGCCGGGTCCGCCGAGCGTGCCGGCGTGACGGTCCGGGTGATCGCCGGGCACGGCAACGTCGGGTACGCCGCCGGCAACAACCTCGCCGCCACCTGGCTCCTGGCCGAGGGCGCTGACGTCATATGGGTGCTCAACCCGGACACTCGGATCGCGGGCGGCGTGCTCGCCTCGGCCCTCGATGTGCTGCACGCCGGCGACCGCGCGATCGGCGCGACGGCCAGCGTCGCACCGGGCGGCGGGCCGGACCTCGGCATGGTCGACCTGTGGACCGGCCAGAGCGGACGACCGCCCGCCGGCGGGGTGCCAGGGTCGAGCAAACTGGTCTACGCGGCCGGCCACTCGCTGCTCGTCACCCGCCGCGCGTGGCAGGATCTGGGCGGGTTCTCCGAGGACTTCTTTCTGTTCTACGAGGAGGCTGACATAGCGCTACGTGCGGCCCGGTTGGGCATCCCGACCACAGCGGTCCCGGACCTGGCCGTCGAGCACACCGGCGGGGTGGCGACCGGGGCGACGGCGGACATGGCGGCCAAGTCGACCACGACGTACTTTCACGCCAGCCGCAGCTGCATGATCTTCTTCCGCAAGCACTATCGGCACCGGGTGCCGTTCGCCGCCGCGGCCCGGCTCGGCTACGCCGCGAAGGCGCTGCTCGCCCGCCGCCCCGACGCGGCGACCGCCGTCATCCGGGGCACCGTCGCCGGGTTGCGGGCTTGACGAGCCGAGGGCTGAGCCCGGGCCGGTCCGGGCCGGGCCGGTTCAGGCCGGCGGCGTACGCGATCCGGCGCGCGGTCGGCAGCGCGACGGTGATGTACGTGGCCGCGCTGGCCATGTCCGGGTTCGCCATCCTGCTCAGCGTCGCGCTGCCGCCGGCAGAGCGCGGCCTGCTGGTCGCTACGACGACGAGCGCGACCGTCGGCGTCGCAGTCGGCGGGCTGTCACTGGAGACGTTCATGCTCGCTCAGGGCAGCGACTGGCTACGGGAGCGGTCCGGGCGGCGCAGCCTCGCCGTCTACGCTGCCACGGTGCCGCTGTCGGCCACGCTGGGCTGGGTCTTCGCCTGGTACGCGGAGGCGGCGTCACCGGCACTCGCGGCGACCGGGGCGGCGTGCGTCGCGGCCGGCACCATGCCCGCGGCGGCGGGCCTGACCCTCGGGCGGTTCGTCGCCGTCTACCGCCAGCGCGCGCTGTTCGCCGCCACCGCGCCCGTGCTCTACCTCGTGCTCATCCTCGCCTCGGTCGACGACGCGACGGTCTGGCTGCTGGCCTGGCTGGGCTGCCAGGCGGTGATGGCCGTCGCGATGTGGGCGGCGCACGGGGCACCGTTGGGCGCGATGGCGCGGCGCGCCTCGGCGGAGCCCGAACGCCTCGCCCGGCTGGGCCTGACCCACACCGGCGCGGTGGCACAGATCTTCACGTACCGCTTCGACCAACTCGCGCTGGCCCGCTACCAGGGCGCGGACGCACTGGCGATCTACTCCCTGGCGGTAGCGGCGATCGAGTTCTCCCAGGCCGGCGCAGTCGTCGCAGCCCAGCGTACGCTGCGCGACCACGAGGAAGGCTCGGCCGATCGGCTGCGCGGGGTGCTGCGTCGGGCTGTCTACCTGGCGGTCGGCATGGGAGTGCTGGTGCTCGTCGGGCTGGCCGGTATCGGGGTGCTGACCAGCGGGTACGCGGCGGCGGTGCTGCTCGGTGCGCTGCTGGTGCCGCGCAGCGTCGCGGTGTCGGTCGGTAAGGTCCTCAGCGCGCGCCTGGTCAACCTCGGCGGCGAGCGCACCACCGCCGTGATCGCGCTCGGCACCGCGCTGGCCGCAGTGGTCGGCTATCCTCTCGTCGCCGCGCCGTACGGGGCGTGGGGCGTCGCCGCGCTGTCGGTGGCCCTGTTCGCCGCGCACAGCACGGCGCTGGGCCTCGCCGTCCGGTCCGGGGCCGGTCATCGGGTGGCGGGGGACAGGGACAGCGGGCGTGAATAGCGACGGAACCCGCGTCGTCGCGGTGGTGCTCAACTGGAACTGCGCGGACGACACGATCCGCTGCGTCCGGGCGGTCGCCGCCGGCAGCGCCGTGCCGGAGGTGGTCGTCGTCGACAACGGCTCCACCGACGACTCCATCGACAAGCTGCGTACGCTCGGTGATGCGGTGACGCTGGTGCGGCTCGACGCCAACCTCGGCTACGCCGGCGGGATGAACGCCGGTATCCGGGTCGCGCACGACCGCGACGCGGCCTTCGTCTGGCTGCTGAACGCGGACTGCGTACCCCGGCCGGACACGCTGCCGGCGCTGATGTCGCATGCGGACCGGTACGCGGTATCCACATCGGTCCAGACGACGTCCGCGCGACCCGACGCCCCCGACCCGGAGCCGTACGTCGTCGCCGCGACGCTGCCGGGCGGTCGGGTGCGGCCGGTCCACTGCGCCGGGTGCGAGGTCGGTGCGCACGATGTGGACGTGGTGACCGGCGCGGCCATCCTCCTCGGCGTCGGTTGGGCCGTCCGGGTCGGCCTGTTCGACGAGCGGTTCTTCCACTACAAGGAGGAGTTCGACCTGGTACGGCGGATCGCCACGGCGGGTGGCCGGATCGGCCTGGTCTGCGCCTCGCAGGTGTGGCACCGGCGGGGCGGCAGCCTGGCCGGTTCGAGTCCTCGCGCGCAGTACTACCATCACCGCAACGAGATCCTCTACGTACGCAAGCACTACCCCCGTCCGCTGCGGCGGATCCTGATCGGGGAGCCGGTCCACTACAAGAACCTGGCCAGGTCGGTGCTCCGCCTCGTCGCCGGAGGCCGCAAGGACCGGCGCCGGGCGCTCGCCGTTCTTGCCGGCTACTGGGACGGGCTGCGTGGAGTGCACGGCCCGACGGAGAGGTTCTAGCGTGCACGCCCTGTTCGTCAGCCACTCCGCCGATCTCATGGGCGCGGAGCGTTCGTTGCTCGCCCTGGTCGGCGAGGCGGTACGGGCGCGCGGGCACCAGGTCACCGTCACGCTACCCGGGGACGGGCCGCTGCGCGCGCAGCTCGCTGCGGCCGGCGCCGACGTGGTCGTGCTGCCGACCCGGTTGTGGATGGGCCGGCGGTACGGCCCTGCGGTCGGCGCGGTCCGACTGTTCCAAGCACTCGCGTCGGTTCCCCGATACCGGCGTCTGCTGCACCGAACGCGGCCGGACGTCGTGGTCACCAACTCGGCGGTGGTACCAGCCGGGGCGATCGCCGCGCGGATGGCCCGGCTGCCGCACGTCTGGGTGGTGCGGGAGAGCCTGCTCAGCAACCCGAGCCTGCGGTCCGTGCTGCCCCGGGCCGCGATCGTCCAGCTCATCGCGCGCCTCTCGGACGGCGTCGTGGCGGTTTCCGCGTACGCCGCCAGCCAGGTGACCAGCGCCGTACCGATGGCGCGGACGAAGCTGCGGGTGATCCCGCCGCCGGTCGAATCCGGTGTCCCCGGGCCGGGTGCGGACCGTCCGGTCGCACTGGAGCGGCTGCTGCTGCTGGGCCGGCACAGCGCCGAGAAGGGCCAGGCCGACGCGGTGCAGGCGCTGGCGATCTGCGCGCGCCAGGGCCGCGCGTTCACCCTCACCCTGGCCGGGGTCGGCGACGGTGAAGCGCGGCGGGGCCTCGTCGACCTGGCCCGCCGGTACGGCGTCGAGGCGCAGCTCGAGACCGTCGCGTGGACGGACGACCCGGCCGCGTTGTACGCGCGGGCGGACGCGACGCTGATGCTGTCCCGCAACGAGGCCTACGGCCGGGTGACGTTCGAGTCGCTCCGCTGCGGCACACCGGTGATCGGCTACCGGGCGGGCGCCACGACAGAGATCCTCGCCGGTGGTGGCGGACTGCTGGTGGATGCCGACGCCGGTGCGCTCGCCTCGGCGTTGCTGGATCTGGCCGCCGACCGGGAGGCGTTCGGGCGGCTCACGGCCGAGGCGTCACGGCGCGGGCAGGAGCTCGCCACCGAACCGTCCCCGGCCGCACGCTTCGTCGCGTACCTCGAAGAGTTGGGCGCGGTCAGCTGATGTCGCACCTGCCCACGCTGCGTGGCGCGTCCCGTCCGGCGGACCCGGCCGTGGCGGTCGTCGCCGGGGCGGCTGCCGTGGCGGTCGGGGTGGTGGCGGCCTGGCAGCCGTTCGCGCTCGCCGCCGTGGCCGTCGTCGGCGTGCTCGCCTGGGGGCTGTGGACCCCGGATCGGCTCAACTACACGCTGTTCGCGGTCCTGTTGCTCGTCCCGGTCACCGCCGATCCCGGATACCCCGTCGATCCGGTATGGATAGTGTTGCTGGCGGCGACGGCGATCGCCGCACTCGGCCGGATTCAGCGCTTCCAGCCGTACGCGCCGCTGCCGTCCGGCGGGATGGTGGGATTCGTGGTCCCGGCGGCCTGCGTGCTCACCGGCCTGGTGTGGTGGACCGGCCCGAAGGACATTGTGATCGCCGTCGCGCCGCTGACCTGCTATGCGCTGGTCGGCTGGCATGTCGTGGCCGAGGCGCGGGCCGGTGCGCCGGTGGTCCGCCTGGCGCGGGCGTTCGCCTGGGTCGCCGTACCCGTCACGCTGCTGGCCGTCTACCAGCGGATGTCCGGCACCTGGCCGGTTCTCGACCAGCTGGCCATCAGCAACGCGTTCACGGCACAGGCGGGAGCCGGCAGGTCGGCCGGCACTATGGGACATCCGATCGTCTACGGCACGTACGGCATGCTGGCGATGTGCGTGGCCGTCGGCCTGCGCGGCCGGCTCTGGCAGGTGCCGTTCGCCGCAGGCGCGGTCGGCCTGCTGCTGTCCGGGTCGCGCAGCGCGTGGATCGGTACGGCCTGCGCGCTCGGCATCTGGTACCTGGCCCAGCCGCGCAAGCTCACCCGGCGCGGGGTCGGTCTGGTCGCGGCGTCCGCCGCCGCCGGCACCGTGCTGGTGGCCGTCGGTCCCAAGCCGGTGCGGGACCTGACGGACCTCGTCCGGGCCCGCCTGACCAACGTCGGCGGGTCGAGTTCGGCGACGGCGCGCTACCGCCGTACGGAAGAGGCCTGGTCCGGCATCATGGACGGTGCCGGCAGTGCGCTGTTCGGCCTGGGCCCGGAGGCGCACGTGCGGTTCTTCCAGCAGATCGGCATCTCCGACGGGCAGGCACAGGCGTTCGACAACAGTTACCTCACCCTCTGGTACGACTTCGGCGTGCTCGCGCTGCTGGTGTTCGTGTCCATCCTGGCGGTCGTGCTGGTCAAGCTCAGGTCGCTGACGGCACGGATGCTCATCGTCGGGTTCGCCGTACAGATCTGGTTCTTCGACTTCTACCTGTGGCCGGCCGCCGCAGGGGTGCTGCTGCTCGCCGTCGGCATCGGCGCCGCCGAGTCGCTGCGACCCGTCGACTGTAGGCTCCCCGACCCGGCGTTGACGGCCTTGCGACGATGAGCGGAGCGGACCTGCTGCTAACATTGCGCCGCTATTCCGGCGGGGTGTGAGGTTCAGCGTGAAGCTTTCCGGGCGGTTCGCCCCGGCTCGGCTGCTCAGTCGGCCTGCCTCCGACGGGCCGGGCGATGTCGCGCCATCCGTACCCCAGCAGCGGCACCAGCAGTGGCAGCAGCTCACCCTCGAGCGCCAGCTGCGAGCCGTGTGGTCGCAGCGGTGGCTGGTGCTGGCGCTGGTGCTGCTTGGCGGCGCGGGCGCGGGTCTCGCGTCCGCCCAGCAGGAACCCATGTACCGGGCGGACGCCCAACTGTTCTTCGCGCCGAACTTCACCACCCGCGACATCGGCCAACTCAACGAGGGCGGCAACTACATCCTGCAGCGGGTGCGCTCGTATGCCGAGGTGGGCAACAGCCCCGAGGTGGCCGAAGCCGTCGTCCGGCGGCTCGGACTGCCGTACCAGCCCTCGGAGTTGACGCAGCGGGTCACGGTGACCGGCGCGGCCGGCACGGCGGTGCTCACCGTCGAGGTCCGTGACCCGGATCCGGTACGCGCCCGCGACATCGCCGACGCGATCGCGGCGGAGTTTCCCGCATACGTCGCGCGCCTGGAGAAGCCGACCGGCATCGACGAGTCACCGGTCAAGGTCTCGGTGACCCGGCCGGCGACGACGCCCTCGGCCCCGGCCACACCGCAGGTCACCGCCGACACCGGGCTCGGCGCCGCCGGGGGCCTTGCGATCGGGGTCCTCGTCGCGGTGGTCCGCTACGCGCGCGACCGCACCGTACGAGACGAGAGCCACGCGGCCGAGGTCGCCGGCACCGTCCTGCTCGGTGCCGTCGCGGCCGGCGGGGGGAGGCCGCCGCTGGCGACCGGCGACGACACGGAGCCGCGCGTCGAGGCGTACCGGCAGATCCGCGCCAACCTGCGGCTGCGCGCGGCCGGGAGCCGGTTCGCCAGCCTCACGGTCACCGGCCCGGTGCCGGGGGAAGAAAGAACGGCTACTGCGGCGAACATCGCCATCGCGTTCGCCCGGGCCGGCGAGCCGGTCGTGCTGATCGACGCGGACGTACGGCATCCCGGCGTGCACCGGCTCTTCGACGTGCCGAACACAGTCGGCCTGACCAGCGTGCTGCGCGGCGAGGTCGCGGCCGAGCAGGCCACACACCGGCTCCCGGACCTGCCGTTGTACGTCCTGCCGGCCGGTCCGGTCGGGCCTGGGCCGAGCGAGCAACTGCTGGCCTCGGATGCGCTGGCCCCGGCGCTGGAGTCGTTGCGGCTCGGCGGCCGGTTCGTCGTGGTCGACGCGCCATCGCTACTGTCCGATGCGGAGACGCTGCTGCTGGCGGGCGCGACCGACGCGACGCTGCTGGTGGCCCGGGTCAGCTTCACCCGCGCTGATCAGCTGGCCGTCGCCACCGACGTGCTGCGTGCCCTACCTGTCAACCTGGTGGGCCTGGTGGCGACGCGGCGCGGGGCGGCGACGCGGCGCGGGCGCTCGGCGGTACCCGGTCGCCGGCACAGTCGCGTACGTTAATCCACATGAGCGATAGCGTCGCACTGCTCCTGCGACGTGTGGGGTTCGGTCCGACCTCGTCCGAGTTGGCCGCCGCGTCGAAGGCCGGATACGGGGCCACCGTGGCGCGCCTGATGGACCCCGGAGAGCAGGACCGGGGTGCAGCGGCGGCGCCGATGCCGGAGCTTGGCCCCGACGCGTTCGACGATCTGCCCGACCCGGGCGCCGAGCGGCGCGCCGCCGCGGAGGCGCTCCGCCGCCAGCAGACCGACACGATCATCCGGTGGTGGCTCGACCGGCTGACCGTCGCCGACCACCAGACCACCGAGAAGCTGCTGTTCTTCTGGCACGGGCACTGGGCGACCTCAATACGGAAGGTCGGAAGTCCGCAGTTCATGCTGGCACAGCACCAAAAGATACGGAGCTCGCCGACGTTCACCACAATGGCCCGCAAACTGGTCACCGACCCGGCGCTGGTCTACTGGCTCGACGGGCACACGAACACCAGACGGGCGCCGAACGAGAATTTTGCCCGAGAGCTGATGGAACTGTTCATGCTCGGCATCGGCCAGTACGGCGAACGCGACGTCAAGGCGGCCGGCCGGGCACTGACCGGCTGGAAGACCGACCTCAGCGTGCCGGCGACGGCGATCTTCGTACCCGAGGACCACGACGCCGGTCCCAAAACCATTCTCGGCGCCACCACGAAGTTCGACGCGCTCTCGCTGGTGGACCACCTCGCCGCCCGGCCGGCCTGCCCCCGGTTCATCGCGGACCGGCTGTGGTTCCGGTACGCGTCCTCCACCGAGCCGATCCCGGAGTCCACCCGGGGGAAGATGGTCGCGGCGTTCCCGGTGGGCATCTCGATGCTGCGCGCCCTGGTCGAGGACGAGCAGTTCCGCTCGGGGCGCTTCCGGATGGTGAAGCAGCCGATGGAGTGGCTGGTCGGAGCAATGCGGCAGCTCGGCATCCGCCCGGCGCGGCTCTCCGGCGAGGCCTTCCACACGGTCGTCAGTGGGCTCAAGGGTCTCGGGCAGGTGCCGTTCGCGCCGCCGAGTGTGGCCGGCTGGCCGAGCGGGACAGCCTGGCTGACCTCCTCGGCAGCCCAGGTAAGGCTGGGCCTGGCCGGCGTACTCGCCGAGTCGGCCGGCGGCCCGTGGATCACGGTGGAGCGGTTGGCCGACGTACTCGTCGTTCCGACCTGGACCAACCGTACGTACGCGGCGTTGAAACAGGCGACGACACCGCGGGAGCTGATCACGCTCGGCCTGGCCAGCCCGGAATACCTGGTGAACTAGCATGGATCCGTTGACCCGACGCACGTTCCTGCTGGCCTCCGGCGCGCTCGGCGGCGGTGCGCTCGCCGCAGCCGGCCTGGGCATCGCTGAGCTGCTCGCCAAGGGCGACAAGGACGGCGAGCCCGGACCGGCCGACACGTTGGTGATCGTGACGCTGTACGGGGGCAACGACGGGCTGAACACCGTCATCCCGTACACCGACCCGGCCTACCACTCCGCCCGGCCGGAGCTGGCCTACGCCCCCGAGGAGGTGCTCCACCTCGACGGCGCGCTCGGACTCAACCCCGCGCTGGGCGGACTGAAGCGGCTCTGGGACGACAAGCGGTTGGCAGTCGTCCTCGGCGTCGGATACCCCCGGCCGGACCGCAGCCACTTCCGGTCGATGGACATCTGGCAGACAGCGTCGCCCGACGCGCCGATCCGGACCGGCTGGGTGGGGCGCTGGCTCGACGGGATCCAGGCATCGCCGGAAGCGGCCGTCAGCTTCGAGCCGGTGCTTCCGCCACTGCTGGCAGGCGAGACGCGGGCGGGAGCGAGTGTCACGCTCGGCGTACCCCAACTGCCCGCCGGGATCAGCGCGGACATGGTCCGCGCGCTCGGGCGCGAACAGCGGGGCGAGGACGTCCTGCAGGCACGGGCGGCGACCGCGCTGCACGACTTTCTGCGGGTCGACGGCCTGATCCGACGGGTACGGGAGTCCGATCAGCCGTTCGAGGCCGGCGAGGCCGGACACCTCCCGGCCACCGGCACAGGCGGTGAGACGTCACTGGCCACCCAACTCGCGCTCGTGCACCGGTGCATCGAGGCAGGCGTACCCACCCAGGTCTACTCGGTCAGCCTGGGCGGCTTCGACACGCACGCCGACGAACGGCCCGCGCAGGAGCGGCTGCTCAAGGAGGTCGACGGGGCACTGGCCATGTTCATGGACCGGCTGGCGACGAGCCCGGCCGGGCGCAACGTCACGGTCGTTGTCTACAGTGAGTTCGGCCGCCGGGTGCGCGCCAATGCCTCCGATGGCACCGACCACGGGACCGCCGGACCGGTCTTCGTACTCGGCCCTCGAGTCGTCGGGGGCTTCCACGGCGAACAGCCCAGTCTCACCGACCTCGACGACGGCGACCTGAAGGCGACCACCGATTTCCGGGACGTCTTCGGCACGCTGCTCGCCTCCGTACTGCACGCCGACCCGGCCCGCTACCTGGAGGGATACCAGCCGAAGCCACTGTCGCTGATCGCGCTGTAGCTAGTGGTGGCGGTTGGGCCCGTGCGGGTCGGGCCCGACTTCGTCGGGCAACGCCTCGTCGTCGGGCCACGTCTGGTCGTCGGGCGCTGCCCCCTGTCGCGGGGCAGGCGGCGCCTGGTAAGCGGGTGCGGGTGGCTGGTAGATAGGTGCGGGCGGGTATTCCTGCGCTGGCTGTTGTGCCGGATAGGCGGGTGCCGAGGGGTACCCGGGAGTGGGCTGGCCCGGGTATCCGGACGCCGGCGAGAACGGATATGGCGCGGCCGGGGGCACCGGCTCGGCCGACGTCAGCTGGCGGCGGGCGCGGCGCTGCAGAAGCAGCACCACGAGCATGATCAGCCCGATCACCAGCGCGCCGCCGGCCGCGCCGCTGGCCCAGATCAGCCAGCCAGCTCCGCTGGAGAAGCTGTCTTCGATCTTCTGCAGCTCGGTGGCGTTCTGCCGGTACGTCTGGGCGACCGAGTTCACCGGCGAGTTTTCTACGACGGTGCCGAGCTGGCTGATGGCGGTCTCGTAGTCACCGGCGAAGTAGGCGTCGAGCCCGCTGCGGAACAGCTGATCGGTCTCGCCCAACGCGTTGTCGACGCCCGCCTCGGCGAGCAGCGCGGTGATGGTTTGCATCGGCACCAGCGCACGGTTCGCCCGGTCAGGCAGTTCCAGGTCGTTGTCGAGCACCCCGACGACGTGGCCGTTCGTGTCGATCGCCATCCCACCGAGCGAGTGGATGCCGACGTCCTTGTTGACCCGGTACAGCGACGCGGAGCCGCGGGTGCCGGTACCGATGACCTTCACCGGCTTGGAGCGCAGCGAGTACGTCGCCGTGCGGGGATCGACCTCGTCGGTGGCGTAGCCGACCACGACCAGCGAGGCCCCCGGGTCGAGGGTGCCCGACGAGGCCAGCTCGACCGTGGGCAGGTTCTGCTGTTCCAGCTTGACCAGGGCGATGTTGCCGGCGTCGGCGTCCAGCACCTCGGTCACCTCGCCGGGGATCGCCGGGCTCTCCGTCAGACCGCCCGTGGGCGCGACGCCGAGCTGCCCGTACACCTGATGGTCCGGCTCGTCTGCGGCTTCGAGGCCGGTGAAGATGCTCTGGCGGAGGTTGTCGGCGACGTAGCGGTCGAGCGCGTCGGCCTCGAGAGAGTTCTCCGCGATGAGGATGCGTCCGAGCGAGTAGAGGGCGTTCTGCGCCGCGGTGTCCTTCGCCGGCCGTACGCAGAGCCCGTTGGTGATCACCTCGCCGCCGGTGCCGACGACGAATCCGCTGCACCGCCGGGTGAACGTGATCGGCGACGCGCGCAGTGGTGCGCCGGACTGCTTGTCGCGCAGGTATCCGGTGTAGACCACTTCGACGTAGGCCAGTGACGGCGAGGCGATCGCCAGGGCACGCTCATCCAGCGTGTACGGCGGAGCTGCGGCCGCCGGGGTCGGCGTCACAAGGACCACCAGCGCCATGGCGACCGCCGCCGCGTACGCGACGACGCCGGTCAGCCACGGCGCGCCCGTGCCCGCGCCGAGCGTACGGGATGAAACTCGCCTAACAGTCATTTTCGGACTCACAGGTTGGGCTGGTGCTGGTAGCGTCTTCCACCCTACGCACCAGTCGCGAAACACCCGCGTATGGTGACGGGCCTCCGGCACTGTGGCTGTGGCACCCCGAAACGACTCTCCAGGCTGCTGTGCCGGCCGTCACAACGTGTACTCGTGATCGAGCGCGCTTGGCGACTGCCCTGGGCTAGGTGGCGCTGCCGCTGGGGCGCGGACGAGCTTGCGAAGCTGGAAGCAGCGCAGGACCGCGCGGACGCCGACGCTGAGCGGATCTGGGCGTACGAGCCGAGTCTGGCTGACTGCAGATCCTGCTGCCTACGACCGCGATATGCGTACGCGCTGGTCAGCTGGCGTTTTCGCTGATCTCTGGGGTGCCCCCGGCAGGATTCGAACCTGCGGCACACGGTTTAGGAAACCGTTGCTCTATCCCCTGAGCTACGAGGGCGCGAGGGCCCAGTCTAGCGACCTGGGGTTCACCTTGGATGGCAGGGAGTCGCCCACGTTCACCCACGTCACCCGCCCCCGTCCTCCCAGGCCAGGACCACAACTCCAGCACACGAATCCCGGTCTGCGGCCGGCGGTCCGCCCTACGCGGGCGGCACAGCCACGAAGGCGTCGCACAAGGCCGTCTGGCATACCCATGAAGAAGCCGGTGCGTGGGAGACCGGCACGGTGGTGAGCGTCCTGGAGCGTGAGGTCTTCTCGGAGGCGGAGGCTGCCCGGCTCCTTCGGGTGGCGCAGTCGACGCTGCACTACTGGCTGGAGGGCGACGAGCGTAAGGGACGCCGGCACAAACCCGTGCTACGCACCGAGCCGCGCGGCGCCCGTTCGGTCACGTGGGCCGAGTTCGTCGAGGCGGGGCTGTTGCGGGAGTACCGCCGTACCCACCGGGTGCCGATGGTCGAGTTGCGGGCGTTCATCGACCTGCTCCGGGAGGATTCGGGGTGCCCTACCCACTCGCCGACCGCCGACCGCGCGTCCTCGCCGGCCTCCGCTCCGACGTCACCCATCCCGGCGACCCTGGCACGGTCATCCACAAACGCCAACGCCCCCCGTGTCCCATCGCGCTGCCTCGCCGAGCCGCGACCGTTCATCTACGCAGCCACCCGAACCACGATGCGGCAGATCCCGCTGACCTGACGCGGTCGTGAGAGGCCCGGCCCGCAGGCGTCGTTAGGTCGCCAGGCTGACTCGGCAGTGGCAGCACAGCGGCAACGACACGGCAGCGCACCAGCCCTCTGACCGGCGGGTGACTGGTGCTGCCCACCGGGCCACCGATCTGTCGGTGGGGTGAGTAATAGCAGGGCCGTTGCGGGGTAGACCTCCAAGCAGGGGACGCAAGCAGATCGACCCGGAGGGTCACCATGACGACACCAGCCGCGCAGCCGCCCATGCGGACCAGCAACGAGGCCACCGAGGAGCAGCTCGCCGTCGCCCGGCGGCAGGGTCAGGCGTACGGCGGCGCGCTGCGCGCCATGGCCGAGGAGGACGGGGCGCTGAGCCAACTGGCCGGCGACTACCTAGTGGCGTTCGTCAACGAGGAGGCGGAGGGCATGTACGAGCTCTCCGGCGGTCAGCTGGTCTGGCGGGAGGCTGCCCCGGATGCGAACGTGCATCTGGAGGTCGCGGTCGCGGACGCCGCCGACGGCCGGTTCATCCCCGGTCTGGACGTGCGGATCGCGGTCAGCCGGAACGGTCAACCGGTCGCCACCGCCGGCCTGCCGTTCCTGTGGCACCCGTTTCTGTACCACTACGGTGGCAACGCCTCGGTGCCCGGTCCCGGCCCGTACGACGTGACGGTCCGGATCGCGCCGCCGCAGTTCATGCGGCACGACCCGGTCAACGGCAAGCGGTACGCGACTCCGGTCGAGGTGCGCTTCGACCAGGTGATGTTCGCGAACGGGCGCAAGACCAGCCCGGACGCGCAGCCCCGGGGTGCCGACGCCCCGACGATCGGCGGGGACGGTGCCGGCCCACGCGACTGGGCGGACACCGCTGCCGCCTCCCGTACCTCGGACGATGCCGGTGCCCGTACCCCGCACGACGCCGCCGGGGTGCCGTCGATCGGCCGCTGGTAGCGCCCGCGACATCGACTGCAGCCATCGGCGGCGGAGCGCCAACAGTGGCTATCGGCGGCGGAGCGCCAACAGTGGCTATCGGCGGCGGAGCGCCAACAATGGCTACCGGCGGCGGAGCGCCAACAGTGGCTATCGGCGGCGGAGCGCCAACATGGCGATGTCGTCGACCAGCGGTCGGCCGTCCACCAGCGCGCCCATCGTCTCGGCGCAGGCCGTTTCGGCGCTGGTGGCGACCAACGAGTCGCACAACTGACGCAGGCCGTTGTCGATGGTCGGCCCCCACCGCTCCACCAGGCCGTCGGTGAAGAAGAACAGCAGCGCGCCGGGCTCGAGGGGGTGCCTGCGCGCCCGGCGTGGCCGGTGGATGCGGGTGCCGAGCGGAAGGTCCGCCAGCACCGGCAGACTGTGTGCGGCGTGGCCGGCGCCGATCATCACCGGCGGCGGATGGCCGGCCGTCGACACCGACACGACCGTCCGGGTGGGGTCGATCGTCGCGTAGCACACCGTCGCCATCATGCCCGGCTCGAAGTGCTGCACCTTGCGGTCCAGCCGGGCGAGCACGTCGGCCGGGTCGGTGGTTTCCAGAGCGTACGCGCGCAGCGCGCTGCGCAGCCGGCCCATCACGGTGGCCGCGTGCAGCCCGCGTCCGGTGACGTCGCCGATCGCCACGCCGACCCAGCCGTTCGGCAGCGGCAGTACGTCGTACCAGTCACCGCCGACCCCGGCGTCGTGGCCGGCTACGTACCGGGCGGCGAACTCCAGCCCGGCGACCGCCGGTAGTTCGGTGGGCAGCAGGTCGTACTGCAGCGCCAGGGTGGCGGCGCGGTCGACCTGGCTTTCGCGGGCCTGGTCGGCCAGGGCGATCCGGTCGGCCAGCAGCCGCAACATATGTTCGTCGTCGCAGGCCGGCCCGCGTCGTCGGGTTGCCACGTGCAGCACCCCGCCGACCGAGCCGCCAATCGTCACCGGCACCGCCAGCAGCGACCGGATGCCCTGCCCCTGCAACGCCGGATGCGCCAGCGCGTCGTCGTCAGGGTCGGTCAGCATGACCGTGTCACCAGTGGTCAGCACCTTGCCGGCGTACCCGCGACCGAGCGGCAGCCGGGCCGGCGGTTCGTGGCCGGCCTCGATTCCCCAGGCAGCTGCGGTGACCAGCTGCTGGGAGTGTGCGTCGAGCAGGCAGACGGCGGCGGAGTCGGCGCCGAGCAGCCCGCCGGTGCGGGCCAGTGACTCGACCAGCAGCGCGTCAAAGCTCAGCCGGGACAGGGCAGGGTCGGTGATCGCCTCGATGCGTTTGAGGCGCTCGTCCGCGTTCCCACCCTCGACTGACACGAACGCAGCCTAGAGGACTGGTTCCTCACCGGCGACCACACCGGCAACCCGGCCTCCGGGCTGCCGGTGTGGTCCGGGGGCAACCAGGTGCGCGTACACGTGCACGGCGCGGCGTACTTCGACCGGCTGGTCGAGGTCGTCGACGCGATGGGCGACGGCGACCAGCTGTTCTTTGCCGACTGGCGGGGCGACCCTCGACCAGCGGTTACGCCCGGACGGGCCGACCGTGGTCGATCTGCTGTCCGCCGCCGCTGGCCGGGGCGTGGCGGTCCGTGGCCTGGTCTGGCGCTCCCACCTCGACGTGCTGATCTACAGCGCGGAGCAGAACCGAAACCTGGCCGAGGAGATCAACGACGACGGCGGCCAGGTGCTGCTCGACCAGCGGGTACGCCGGTTCGGCTCGCACCACCAGAAGCTGGTGGTGGCCCGCCACCCCGGCCGCCCCGAACGGGACGTCGCCTTCGCCGGCGGGATCGACCTGTGTCACAGCCGGCGCGACGACGCCGCCCACCTGGGCGATCCGCAGCCGGTGAGCGGGCACCCGAGCAACGACTTCGGGGTGGCGGACAGCAGTCCATGGTGGCTGCAACCCTGAACAGCGACTACGGGGGCCACGCGGCGTGCGGCCGGACCGGATCGGGAATGGACCGTGTGTAGCGAACCGAGTATGGACCACCCATGACTGAACGTGTCCGGGTGGGTTGTCGTACAGCTGGAGCACCCGGCGCATCTTGGCGGTGAGTTCGGGGTCGGTGCTGGCCTTCCACGTCTTGCTGTAAACATTCACCTCTTGTGAGGGCGCGGGGTCAGCCCTGGAGGATGTGGGCGGTCTGCGGCATCCAGGGGTTCCCTGTGACGGCGTCGCGGAGTGCGGTCATGGCGTTGACGCCGTGTTTGACCGCAGTGGATAGGTAGCTGCGGATGGTCAGCCGGTCGCGGGTGGCTTTCTCGCTGGTGAGCCGGCCGGAGATCTTCTGCTGGGTCTTGTTCGGCCGTAGGTCACGCTCGGCGAGGTTGTTCGTCGGCGGAATGGTGGTGTCGTAGCAGAACCGCAGGACGTCGTCGTGGCGGTGGTGGAGATCCTCGAGTAGGTTGCGGCCGGGCGGCTGCCTGTCGCGGGGGCCGCCGACGCGGGGGACGTCCTTACGGCCGACGATCACGCCGTCGCGGAACTCGCGGACCAGCGGGTCACGCACGGCGGGGTCGATCTCGGCCTGTCCGGCGGCGCGGGCGAGGTTCGCGGCGTGGATCAGGCCGCGTAGCGCCCGCTGGCACTGGACCGGCCAGACGTGGTCGGGGTAGGTCTCGGCCGCGTCTTCGAGATCGCGGAGCAGATGTGCGCAGCACAGTTGGTGCCGCACCCCGTCGGCGAAGTTGCCGGCCTGGTCGTAGACGGTGTACCGGTCGTGCACGGCGACCCCGGTGAACGCCGGCCCGATCCCGATGGTGCGGAACTGTTCGCCGCTGCGACGCTCAGCCAGCGCGTACAGGGTGTACCGGCCGGTCGACGCGGACCATACGTACCCGTTGCGGCCCGCGGCACCCGCTCGGATCGTGGTCTCGTCGAAATGGACCACCTCGGCCAGGGTGATCAACGCCTTGATCATCGTGACGATGTCGGT